>JAVHRS010000109.1:0-1232 GCA_036171755.1 Minisyncoccota bacterium | reverse complement strand
TATAATGAACCCCAGAATCTGCACAATGGGTTAAGATCCAATTTATATGGATCAACAACACTTGCGGAGGCAACATCCGCCGGCTTTTAAAGCCAAAGTTGCAATAGAAGCTGTGAAGGAAACAAAGACTGTCGCTGAGTTATCCAGCCAGTTTTCAGTCCACCCCACCCAAATTAAACAGTGGAGGGATATACTGGAAAAAGATGTACCTACACTTTTCCAAACTCGTCAAACCGACAAGGAGAAAGATAAGGAAGCGTTAGTCGCTCGCCTATACGAGCAAATCGGCAAGTTGCAGGTGCAAAGTGAATGGCTAAAAAAAAAGTTGGGCATCAGAGACTAAGGGGATACCACCCCACAACATAGTGCTCTCGCACATTGACAAGTCAATAGACATTCCACTAGGAGTCCAAGCTGATTTGCTTGGGATCTCCCGCAGCGCTATCTACTACCCACCTGCTCCAGTTGACCCTACAGATCTTGTCTACATGAACCGAATTGATGAGATTTATACTGACATGCCGTACTACGGCTACCGCCGTCTCACAGCACAACTACAAAGGGAAGGAAATCAGATCAATCATAAACGAGTTTTATCCCTCATGCACCAGATGGGAATTCAGGCAATCTACCCTCACAAAAACACTTCTAAAAATGAGACAGATCATCCTAAATTTCCTTATCTTCTTAAAGGCTTAATACCTGACCATGCTAATCATATTTGGGGAAGTGATATTACCTATATCCGCATGTCTGAAGGATTTCTTTATCTCGTAGCTTTTATCGATTGGTACTCTCGTTACGTATTATCTTGGAAACTTTCAACCACCATGAATACTACATTTGTAATTGAGGCAGCCAAAGAAGCTTTAGCAATCGCTACTCCCGACATAGAAAACACCGACCAAGGAGTTCAATTTACCAGTCAAGAATTCCTAAGTGTTTGGGATAGTGAGAAGACTCAAAGGAGCATGGACGGCAAAGGGAGGTGCCTAGACAATATCTTCACTGAACGACTATGGAGGAGTGTCAAATACGAGGAAGTCTACCTCAAAAACTATGCGTCAGTGCTTGATGCAAGGGATGGTTTAAATAGCTATTTTAACAAGTACAACTACCACCGCTTACATCAGTCACTGGGTTATAAAACCCCGGCTGAAATATATTATGGAGAAAGGAGGAATGGATCTTAATTTGACCCGATTACTGTGTTGACAAAGGGGTTCACCTTA
>JAVHRS010000108.1:0-1240 GCA_036171755.1 Minisyncoccota bacterium | reverse complement strand
TTTGTGGCACTTGCTGGAAATGTGCTAGATGGGCATTCTTTTATAAATGAAGTTATAGAGAAAGGAGCAACGGTGATAGTCCATGAGAAAGATATAGAAGAATTTAAACCCGGCGTAACTTATGTTAAAGTTGCAGATACTCACAGTGCTATAGGTATAATCACAAGTAATTTCTATGATAATCCATCTCGTAAATTGAAGTTAATAGGTGTGACCGGTACAAATGGCAAGACGACTACAGCGACACTTCTCCATCAGCTTTTCAGAGACTTGGGTTATAAAGTAGGCATGATAGGTACAGTTGTGAATAAAATAAATGATAGTTCGTATGAAGCCCTTCGTACTACGCCTGACCCTGTGACTTTAAATAAATTAATAGCTCTTATGGTAGACGATGGCTGTGAGTATTGCTTTATGGAAGTGTCTTCTCATGCAGTAAGCGAGAAACGTATAGCTGGACTTTCTTTCGTAGGAGGAATATTTACCAATCTCACATTGGATCACTTAGATTATCACAAGACTATTGAGAATTATTGTGATGCGAAGAAAAGTTTTTTTGATTCTCTACCAGCTACAGGTTTCGCAATTGCAAATATAGATGATGAAAAAGGATTCTATATGCTAAGTACAACTCTTGCTAGGAAGTATACTTTAAGTCTGAAGAAAAAAGCAGACTTTACAGAAAGACTCAAAACGAAATTAATAGGGGAATTTAATGCTTATAATATATTAGGAGTATATGCTGCTGCTATCATCTTGGATCAGGATGCAAATAAAGTAAAAGAAATTATTAAAACACTAGAAGCAGTTCCCGGACGATTCCAATATATAAAATCTAAAAGTGGAGTGACTGGCATAGTGGACTATGCACATACTCCAGATGCTCTTCTAAATGTATTAAAGACTGTAAATGAAATGAAGAAGAATGGGAAGGTTATTGCCATTGTTGGTTGTGGAGGAGACCGTGATAGAAGTAAGCGTCCGATAATGGCAAAAATTGGCTACGACATGAGTGATATACTTATACTTACGTCGGATAATCCACGTACTGAAAAGCCTGAGGCTATACTTGAAGAAATGAAGAAGGGTATAGAAGGTTTATATTTTGAAGGTAAGGTTTACATATTAGTAGATAGATATGATGCAATAGAAAAAGCTTGTAACCTTGCCAACCCTGGCGACTTTATTCTTATAGCTGGTAAGGGTCACGAAAATTATCAAGAAGTAAATGGAATAAAAA
>JAVHRS010000107.1:0-1245 GCA_036171755.1 Minisyncoccota bacterium | reverse complement strand
GAACAATAGATCCGGCAGGTATTCCTCTGATGACAGATACAATATCAGGAGAGAAAGCAGATGACAGATGTTATGTACCTGCCTGGAAGCGTATGGTAAAAACTATAGGTAAAGCAGATTTTTTGTTTATAGCAGACTGTAAGGCAGGCTCCACAGAAACTCGTGCAACTATAGCGGAAAAACAAGGTTATTATCTTTTTCCATTACCAATGACAGGAGATGTTCCAAACATTCTGAAGGAATTGGTATTGAATCCTCCAGAGAAACCGGAGAAAATTCTTCTAAATCCAAAGACTGTTGAGAAAGATGAAAAACCCCGTGAAGTTGGAATAGGATTTATTGTAAAGAAACAAATGGAAGCAATGACGGAGGAAGGTACAGTATATAAATGGGAGGAACGATGGATTTTTTCTCAAAGTGACACCCATGCATCAAGTCAGAGAAAATCAATAACAGAGCGTTTGTTAAAGGCCGAGAAAAAATTGAATGCTTTGAAACCTAAGAAAAATGAGAATGCTGATACGTTTTTGAAAAGAGCCGAGACTGTCTTGAAAGATTGCAAAGTCGCAGATTTAATTACATTAAAGGTTGAAGAATCGTTTAATTATGAAAAGAAATATACTAAAAAGGGTCGTCCAACTCCTGACACATCTTATGAAATGATTGAAATACGAGAGATTAAAATTTCATTTCAACATAATGATAAAGCCATTGAAGAATGTTTATCTTTAGCCGGTTGGCGTATATATGTTACAAATACTTCATCAGATAAACTTTCACTGAATCAAGCTACTCAGTATTATAGAGATGAGTGGTTAGTAGAAAGAGGTTTTCATCGCTTTAAGAATGGGTGTCTTCCTGCCCTGCCTCTTTTTCTTCGATTACAAGAACGTATAAAGGGGTTAATGATGCTTCTAATGGTGGCACTACAAGTTTTAACTTTGATCGAATTTGTGAGTCACCGTTCTTTAGAAAAAGAAAATGAATCAATTGCAGGACTTGTTCCAGGAAATCCCAAGATGAAGACAAAATCTCCAACAGCGGAACGATTACTCTCACAAATAACAGGAATCCATTTATTAATAACTGAAACTGACACCCAAATAAAAGGTTCTGTTGTAGAAACTTTAAATCCTTTACAATGTCGCATACTTTCCCTTCTTAATTTACCAATGAGTCTGTATAACATCACTTTCTCAATAGAAAAAATCAAAAACTCAGTATGAAACTATCGAAATGTAGGTT
>JAVHRS010000106.1:0-1267 GCA_036171755.1 Minisyncoccota bacterium | reverse complement strand
ACAGAAAAGAAGTCCAGGATTTATCGAGAATTAAAATTCTCCTCTTGAGGAGTACCCTTTAGGGGGAGGTGGAAATGCATCCACCCCGTCTTTTGGTTACAAAATCCACCCCTCAAGAGGGGAATCAAAAAATTCCCCTTTTGGGGGAATTTTTTGCTATAATATAATAAATGACAATCAATGAAGAACAGTTGAAGAAATTTATTTTAGATGGAGGGCTCGTATCAAAGACGGATTTGGAAGATGCATCTAAAAAAGCTGAAACTAAAAAACAAAAAATTGGAAATATTTTGCTTTCTGATGGAAAAATATCTGAAACAGACTTGAAACGGATGGAAGCTTTTGTTTTAGGGATACCATTTGTTAGTTTGACTGATCAAAAAATAGATTTTTCTGTTCTTTCTCTCATTCCCGAACCGATTGCGCGCAATTATAATATTGTCGCTTACAAAAAAAGTGAGAATAGTTTGGAAGTGGCGATGTTAGACGTGGACGATCTGCCGGTAATTGATTTTATCAAGAAACGTTCTGGGCTTAAAATACTTCCTCGACTGACCGACACTTCTTCTATTAGATTTATTCTTGTGCAATATAGGCAAAGCCTAAAAGCTGAGTTTCAAGATATTATTCAAAAAGAATCTAACTCCCTTAAAGATTCCTCCTTAAAAGAAGAAGGTGAAAAAATAGCCGAAAAATCCGAATCAGAATTAAAAGAAATGGCGGAAGATTTGCCCGTAGTAAAAATTGTGGATTCTTTGATCTTTCACGCTATTTTGCAAAATGCATCGGATATTCATATCGAACCCGGAGAAAAAGAACTTACCGTGCGTTACCGCATAGATGGCATCTTGCACGATGCGATGGTGCTCGATAAAAATGCGGGATTGGGCATAACGGCTCGTATTAAAGTGTTATCTAACTTGAGACTTGATGAAAAAAGATTGCCCCAAGACGGCAGGTTTAAAATAGAGCAAAACGGGGAGAAAATTTCTTTTCGGGTTTCTACCTTGCCGATTTTTTTCGGAGAAAAAACAGTTATTAGAATTTTAAAAGAAAACGCACACGGATTTTCTTTGGAAACGCTCGGTTTTCATGGCGAAGGATTAGAGCGGATACATAATTCTTTGAAACAAAAAACAGGAATGGTGCTCGCCACCGGGCCGACCGGGAGCGGAAAGACGACCACTCTCTATACGATGCTCGATATTTTAAATAGGCCGGAAGTTAATATCTCTACAGTAGAAGATCCTATCGAATATCAAATGCC
>JAVHRS010000105.1:0-5635 GCA_036171755.1 Minisyncoccota bacterium | reverse complement strand
AGAACGAAGGTTTCCAAAACCTTTGGTGGGGGTTCGATTCCTCCATCGCCCGCAATAAAAAAGACAGCTTCGGCTGTTTTTTTATTGGGCGATAGCGTGTAAACTGCTTTACATGTGTGGAGGAAGCGAAAGACTTTTCGTTCTCTTGTGTTAACAAGAGCGAAAAGTACCTGCCGATGTAATCGGAGATAAGTGTACTCACGGTCCTCCATCGCCCGCAATAAAAAGACAACTCGGAAGTTGTCTGATTTCCTCTAAAGTGGTATTTTATTTTTATAAGTATATAATAAAGATATGAATAAAGAAAAACTAATTTTAGTATCTCTTCGTCTAGTTATGGGATTTATTTTCTTTTGGGCTTTTTTTGATAAAGTTTTTGGTTTAGGATTTATGACAACTACTGATAAAGCATGGATTCATGGAGCTTCGCCGACTGCTGGATTTCTTTCTTTTGCAGTCAAGGGTCCTTTTATAGAAATTTTCCATAGTCTTGCAGGTATTGCTTTGGTTGATTGGCTATTTATGCTAGGGCTTTTATTTGTAGGATTAACACTCATAGTAAATAAATTTGTAAAATGGGGATGTATTACTGGTTCGCTCATGTTATTCTTTATATATTTGGCTTTACTTTTACCAGAAAATAACCCAATTATTGATGAGCATATTGTCTATATTTTTGTACTTATGCTAGTTGGACTTAAAACCGAAAAACAAAGACCTGTTTAAATATCTTTATTTTAAAAACTTTTTTATCTCTTTCATTACCTTAATTTTATCGCTCTTTTTGAGTAGATTTATCCAAAAGGTATTGGGATCGCGTTTGAACCATGTGCTCTGGCGTTTCGCAAAGTGCCATATCTCAGTATTTAGTTTCTCTATCATATTTTTTTTACTTAACTTTTTTTGCAGAAATAAAGATATATATCTATATTCTAATCCAAAAGAGTTTAGTTTTTTCCATGTTACTCCATTTTTATGCAGATTTTCTATTTCTTTAATCATTCCTTTCTTTATGCGGGAGAGTAGACGGTTATATATTCTCTCTTTTAATATTTCAGACGGTAGTGTAAGGCCAATTTTTAACACATCAAAGTTATTTTTATTAGCAATAACTTTAGGTACTTTACCGAGAGATTTAGCTATCTCAATAGCACGGATTAATCGTACAGGGTTATTGTTATCAATATTTTTTGCACGGTCTTTATCTAATTTCTCAAGAATTTTGAAAAGTTGTTGGGCAGTCTTTTTTGAAAGTTTTTCTCGTAATTTTTTATTGGGCGGTACATTAGGAAACATTATGCCATTTATAACTGCATCTATATAGAATCCTGTGCCACCGCAGATTATTGGGACTTTACCTTTTTTATATATCGCGTCGATTTCTTTTAAAGCTCTCTTTTGAAAATCATTTACAGTGAAAACCCCGCCTTGCATCGAGGCAGGTTTTGATGGGTTAACGACATCTAGTAAGTGGTGTGGCACACCCTTCATTTCTTTCTTTGTGATTTTACCTGTACCCAGATCCATACCTTTATATACCTGTCTAGAGTCAGCTGATATTATTTCGCCATTTATTTGCTTCGCAACTTCCACAGCAAAATCACTCTTGCCAGTAGATGTTTGACCTAAAACTACTATAATCTTACTTTTCTGCATATTTATTATATTCGCATAAAATAGACTTTTTTGCTATAATACAGAAACTATGGGATTCAAATCATATATAACAAAAAAGGCCCTTCAAATGAAAGGCATGTCCAAGGACCAAGCAGAACAAATTACTAAACAACTAGAAGACAATCCAGAACTTGCCGAGAGTTTGAAGGCTCTTGAAGGTGATAAAGAAGTCAAAGCACTTTTTGAAAAAATTACAAAAGAAATAGAAGAGAAGAAGAAAGCAGGTACAGCCGAGCAGTATGCAGCGATACTTGTGATGAACAAATACAAGGCAGAGTTAATAAAGCACCGTGAAGCCCTCGCTCCACTTATGAGTTTAATGCAGAAATAAAAAATAGCTTCGCATTATTCATATATGATATAATTCAATCATGAATACAACATCTTGGTACTCGCATCTTGTGAAGCCAACATGGGCACCACCTTCATGGCTTTTTGGTCCTGTTTGGAGCGTTCTTTATATTATTATTTTTATTTCTTTCGGAACTGTTTTTTATAAAGTTTTTAATAAAGAGTTGCCTGTTGCCCTAGCTATCCCATTCGTTTTAAATATTATTTTTAATTTACTTTTTACTCCAATTCAATTTGGCTTGAAGAATAATTATCTAGCAGCTCTAGATATTATTCTTGTATTAAGTACACTTATTTGGTTGATAATTGCTATTTATCCTCATATCAAATGGGTTGCTCTTGTAAATATTCCGTACCTTTTTTGGGTTTTGTTCGCTACATTTTTACAATTAATGGTTACTTATTTAAATAGATGATTATTTACCACTTGAGTATAGTTTAGCTCGGAATTTATATCAGAAAATATTTGAGGTGTATCCGTATGATGGGAAAACTCAGGTGACAATTGAAAACGTGAAAGTTAAAACAGTTGTTGTTAGCTTCCAATAAGGGCATTTCGGAAGAGGATTTGAATGGGAGTAAGATATTAATTATGGTTTTTTGCTAGGTATATAGATGGTATTCATGAAAATAGACATAATAATAAAAATGTGTTTTAATACTAATTTATGAAATAAATGTTTCTAACATTACGTATCATAAGTAATGAAAAAATTAATATTATCTATTTTTATTATGGGGTCTTTTGGATTTTATGTTTTATCTCAAAGTCAAAGTAATTCTTTGACTAATTTTGTAGCACCAGAACCTGTCGTTGTTTCTAAAAAGAATGTTTACACATCTCCAACACTTAATAAGCAAACTAAAATGCAAAGCCAAATGCAAACTTCAGCTCCTGGTCGTGTTTCAATGATGAATGGAATATATAATAATGGTACTTATACTGGTTCTGTTGCTGATGCTTACTATGGCAATGTCCAGGTAGAAGTTGTTATTACAAATAATAGAATATCTGATGTTATATTTTTAGATCATCCACAGGACCGTAGTACTTCTAGACGTATTAATTCTTATGCAATGCCACTTTTAACACAAGAAGCCATTCAAGCCCAGAGTGCAAATGTTAACGGTGTTTCAGGAGCATCAGATACAAGTGCTGCATTTAAGCAATCATTAACTAAGGCTCTTGCACAAGCACGAGCATAAATTTATATGAAAGAAACTCGAATTATAATGGGGATGCCTGTGGTAGTGGAAATTATTGATGATACAGTATCACAAAAAGCGCTTGATGAAGTATTTGACTACTTTACTCTTATTGATGAGCGATTCAGTACATACAAGACGACAAGTGAAATCACATTGTGGAATGAAGGAAAAATTATTGACGCACAACTAAGCGATGATACGAAGAAAGTTCTAGAGCTATCTTTAGAAACAAAAGAACAAACAGATGGATTTTTTGATATTTTCTTTAATGGTAAATGTGATCCATCTGGTTTGGTTAAAGGCTTCGCGATTCACAATGCTGCAGATATTTTAAGAAAAAATGGATTTAAGAATTTTTATGTGGAGATAGGTGGTGATATTGAAGTAGAAGGAAGAAATGATAAAAATGAGAAATGGTCAATCGGTATTCGTAATCCATTCAATCGAGAGGAAATAATAAAAGTTGTATATCTATCAGGTTGTGGAATTGCCACTTCTGGTACTAGTATTCGAGGATCACATATATATAACCCAAAAATGAAAAAGCCAGCCGAGGAAATCGTGAGCTTAACAGTTATCGGTCCTAATATTTATGAAGCTGATCGTTTTGCTACAGCAGCGTTTGCTATGGGAGAAAAAGGAATTGAGTTTATAGAAGGATTGCCAGGATTTGAGGGATACATGATTAGTCATGAAGGATTAGCAACATATACAAGTGGTTTTAAAGAATATACTTATGCTTGATAAAATTGATACATTTTTAAATAAGATAACGATGTACAAAGTTGTTTTGTATTATCTCATCATTCTATGGATTATCGCTCTAATCCTTAGTTTTTTTGGCATATTATCATATACACCTTTTGCTATGGTGATTTCTCTTTTTATTATCCTTGCTGTTGCTTGGGCTACCAATGTTCTCTTTGCATATGTATTTGTAGTGCCAGCTAATCTTGAGTCTATCTATATTACTGGTTTTATTTTGGCTCTTATAATAACGCCAGCGCAATCGCCAACAGAATATATTTTCATAGGATGGGTAGCAGTTCTTTCGATGGCATCAAAATATATTTTTGCTATTAAACATAAACATATTTTTAATCCTGTGGCATTTGCCGTCGCTCTTACAGCATTTGCAATCAATGGAACAGCAAGCTGGTGGGTGGGAACTCTCATCATGGCGCCATTTGTTTTAGTTGGAGGATTGCTCATCGTTCGAAAAATTTTACGAAAAGATCTTGCCCTTTCTTTTTTTATCACTGCACTTACTACAATTCTTATTTTTAGTTTATTGTCTGGTGGTGATGTGATAAATACTTTCGTTCGAGCAATCTTTTATTCGCCAGTGCTTTTTTTCACCTTTATTATGATAACCGAACCATTAACGACGCCACCAAAAAGAATATGGCGGATTATCTATGGTACGCTCGTTGGTTTTCTTTTTGTTCCACAAGTTCATTTTGGTTCTTTTTATCTCACACCAGAGATTGCTCTCTTATTTGGAAACTTATTCTCGTATTTAGTAAGTCCAAAGAGCAGGTTAACACTTAAACTTAAAAATGCTATTCAGATTACTCCAGATACTGGAGAATTCATTTTTGATACAGATAGTCCACTTAAATTTAAACCAGGCCAATACTTGGAGTGGACACTTGGTCATAAGTCGCCAGACAGTCGTGGTAACAGGCGTTATTTTACGATTGCATCTTCTCCGACAGAAAGTGAATTACGTCTTGGTGTTAAATTTTATCCCAAGCCAAGTAGTTTTAAGAAAGCTTTAGCAAATATGGAAATTGGTGATATGTTGATTGCATCCCAGCTTGCTGGAGAATTTGTTATACCACGAAATAAAAACAAGAAGCTAGTTTTTATCGCTGGTGGTATTGGTGTGACGCCATTTCGGTCAATGGTAAAATATCTTATTGACACTAAACAAAAAAGAGATATTACTATGGTGTATGCGAATAAGACAGTTGACGATATTGCCTACAAAGATTTTTTTGATGGAGCATCTTCATCTCCTCTTGGTTTGAAAATGGTGTATGCGGTGAGTGAGACAAAAGATTTACCAATTCATTACACAGGATACACAGGATATGTGAATGAACAAATAATTCAAAAAGAAATTCCTGATTTTCAAAATCGTTTTTTCTATATTTCTGGTCCTCATATTATGGTAAGCTCTACCGAGAAAGTACTTAAAAATCTTGGTATCAATAGTGGTCAGATCAAGACTGACTTTTTCCCAGGTTTCGCGTAATTATTAAATTAACATTAAATTTTATTTAATATTCTTAAGCGATAAAGTTATCCCATTTGAATTCACAGTCAAGATTCCTCCTCCATTAAAAAGGGGAGTAGACTATGGTTTTAAACCATCTAAAAAGAAAATTTAAGA
>JAVHRS010000104.1:0-1276 GCA_036171755.1 Minisyncoccota bacterium | reverse complement strand
ATGAATAATAAACAACTTTCATATATAGAGATTTCTAAAGAAAATTTGATACACAATATCAAGCAGTTTAGAGGTTTATTGAAAGGTAAGACAAGGATTGCGGGAGTAGTAAAAGCCAATGCTTATGGTCATGGGGACAAAGAAATTGCTAAAATTGCAAGTTCTTATGTGGATTACTTTCAGGTGGATAGTATTGAAGAAGCTCTAAGAGTAAGGAGTGTAACTAAAAAGCCGATTTTAATATTTGGGTATTTAAATGAAGATGGTATAAAGAAAGCTATAAAAATAAATGCGATAATTGGGAGCTTTGATTTGATTCATCTTTTGAAAATAAATCATTGTGCAGGAATTTTTAAAAAGAAAATAAAAGTACACTTAGCTATTGATTCATATCTTGGTCGCGAGGGTATAATGCCAAGTCAGACAGAAAATATTATAAAAGAGATTAAGAATTTGAAAAATATTATTTTAGACGGAGTGTATTCACATTTTGCGAACATTGAGGATACCATGAATAGGACTCATGCGGAAAGGCAGATAGAAACGTACCATAAGTGTGTGAAAATATTTAAAGAAAATGGATTCCCAAATATTAATACTCATATATCAGCTACTTCCGGAATTCTTGTTTATGAGAAAGGGGAGAATTTACATAGTATAGTTCGCCTTGGTATAGGTCTTTATGGTATGTGGCCAAGTGATCATCTGGAATATTTAAATAGAAAGAAAATTATAATTAAATCAATTTTGAGGTGGGTGACTCACGTTGCTCAGGTGAAAGTTATTCCTGCAAATTATCCTATTGGTTATGGACTTACATATATCACAAAGAAGGCGACGAAGATAGCCGTCATTCCACAAGGCTATGCAGATGGGCTTACGCGATCAATGTCCAACAATGGGGAATTCTTAATAAAAGGCAAAAAAGCGAAGATATTGGGGCGAGTAGCTATGAACATGACGGTGGTGGATGTCTCATATATTAAGGACGTTATTCCTGATGATGAAGTTGTAATAATTGGTATTCAAGACAAGAATAAAATAACAGTAGAAGAATTGGCTCAAAAAATGGGGACTATTAATTATGAGGTTACAACGAAAATAAATGCTTTATTACCAAGGGTTGTGAAATAGAGGCCTTTCCATTGCATTTTTAAGAGTTTTATAGTATTGTAAGGATTATGTCACAAGATAGACTTTTTAAATTAGGCTGTACTAAATGTAAACACATTAATTACTGGTCAAGCAAAAACAAGAAACTCGTCACTAAAAAGAT
>JAVHRS010000103.1:0-1286 GCA_036171755.1 Minisyncoccota bacterium | reverse complement strand
TTGAGGGGTGGATTTTGTACTCAAAAGACGGGGTGGAGGGTTAATTCAGAATTAAATTCATCCACCCCACCCTTCGGGCCCTCCTTACAGGAGCAGTACACCTTTTGGATACTTTGATTACAAAGATATCTCAAAAGGTTTTACAGTTGGGTCCCTCCCCAACTTCACCTCGCGAGGGGAATTTAATACCATTTACATCAATAGTTGCGTTATTAAAGCAATCATTTGTTCTTTATTTTTAGGATGGCTTTCAGCGATAAATAAAGTAAGGGCAGTAAGGGTGGCTGGGTTTATATTCTTAAAACCTTTTGCTTTTGTTTTCCTCAAGAACCAAATAAAAGCAAAGGCTCCTGAGCGTTTATTCCCATCGATAAAAGGATGGTTCTTCACCATGAAATATAGAAGATTAGCCGCTTTTTCTTCAATAGTTTCATAAAGCGGTTTACCTCCGAAAGTCTGCATGACGTTCCCTACAATCCCCTGCACGCTATCCCTCTGCCTTTCTGTCGCAAATAAATCTGTAGTTTCTCCTTTCTTAATCAATTCATCTTTAAGATTTGAAATTGCGGAAGTTAATTCGTCTCCTGTTAATTTAACATTCTTCTTTGTGACTCCTTTTATCTGAAGTGATTCTCTGTCATAGGAATCGAGTGACACCCAAGTACTAGCAAATTCTTTTATAAGTTCAATAACAGCCTTTGGATCAAGATTTATATGCTCTGGAAGCAACTTTTCTATATTAGAAACGGCTTTCATGAAAGAGTCATAATTTTTGGTTATTTGTTTACGATTTATAGTATAACCTTTCGTAATATGCTCTCGTAATGTCTTGGTGGCCCATTGCCTGAATTTAGTTCCCGTAATAGAACTAATTCTGTACCCAACTGCTATTAAAATATCTAGATTATATATATCTATTTGTCTTTTTACTATTCTTCCAGACTCATTTTGAACTAGTTCCATTTTGGAACTAGTTACCTTTTCATTTAATTCATTTTCTTTATAAATATTATTAATATGCTTTGATATAGCTTGAGGGTTAACCCCAAACATCTTTGCCATTTGCATACGATTTGCCCAAATAGTCTCATTTTTAACATCACCGCGGAGCTCTATCGCTCCAGATGAATTTTGATATATAACTATTTTATTTTCTTTCTCCATTTTTTTATTATAACATAAAAGAAAATTAATTAAATCCTGAATTCATAAGGACGGTCCTTGGTATTCCTATTCCCCTCTTGAGGGGTGCCCGAAGGGTGGGGTGGATGAATTTAAATCTGAAT
>JAVHRS010000102.1:0-1286 GCA_036171755.1 Minisyncoccota bacterium | reverse complement strand
GATCAGTATCATCACGCTATGTCCACCCGCCTTGCCCTGACCGAACCGCCGCGCCGCTGGGCAGCGACGCTGCTGTGCGCGCTGCGCAGTTGGGCTTTCATGCTGCACTTTGGTGCACTGATGCTGGTGCTGCTGCTGTCACCTTCGACCTACACCCGTGCCCTGCGCGCCGCAACCGCGCGGCGCCTGGTAGCCAGTACCTGGCTGGTGTTGCCGTGGTTTACCGCGCTATCGAGCCTGCTCAGCCTGGTGCTGATCCACATCGTGGTGGTCACGGCACTGAGCTACGGGCTGTCGCAATACGCCTTGCAGATGGTGGTGCGGGTGCTGGTGCTGGAGCTGATTCCGCTGGCGGCGGCGCTGTTTGTAGCGCTGCGCGCCGGGCTGGCTTTCAACGCCGCTGTGCTGCCCAATGCCGCCAACCAGCGCGGGCAGCGGGTGCACGAGCTAAACCTGGCACAACTGCACCGCGACTTGTTACCCCGTATGCTGGCCGACGGTTTTTCGGTGCTGGCGCTGGCCCTGTCCAGCGGCGTCATCACACTGGTGCTGGCGTATCTGGTGATGTATGGCTTATCACCCTGGGGGCTGCCCGGCTTTACCCGCACGGTGGGGCAAGTGTTTGACCCAACCATGAGCCTGGGTTTTGCGCTCAAGGTGCTGTTGTTCAGCCTGGCGGTGGCCGTGGTGCCAATGGCCGCCAGCCTAGACGCGCCCCGGCACGCCAGCAGCGCTACCATCCAGCCCGGCGCGGTGCGGCTGTTGGTGGTGCTACTCATCA
This sequence comes from Minisyncoccota bacterium, assembly GCA_036171755.1. Lineage (GTDB taxonomy): Bacteria > Patescibacteriota > Minisyncoccia > Phycocordibacterales > UBA9973 > UBA8515. The sequence goes on along the minus strand of JAVHRS010000102.1, from coordinate 505 downwards.
TCGAAGCCACGCTGCTGGTGGTCAATTACATTTAAGCTCAACAACCCAAAGTCATGCCATACCGCTCTTTGGTATCACCCGCTCAATGGGGGTCAGAGACCAATTTAGTTACCGGCTACGTAAATGTGGTCGCATCCGGACCCCGTAAATACCCATGAACCCGTCCCCACCCGACCCCACACCGCCGATTGCCCACCTGGAGCGCAAGGCCCGGTTGTTACTGTGGCTGGTGGCGGCGGTGATTGCCGGTTTTGTGATGTATGTGCTGGTGGCGCGTGGCGTGTTTGAGCGCACCCAGCCACTGGTACTGGTGTCTGACGACTCCGAGGGCGTGCGAGTTGGCATGGATTTGACATTTTCAGGTTTCCCAATCGGGCGCGTGCACCGTATCGAGCTGGCCGACGACGGCAAAGCGCGCATGCTGATCGACGTGCCTGTCAAAGACGCGCGCTGGCTGCGCACCAGCAGCATCTTTACGCTGGAGCGCGGCATGGTGGGCGACACC
>JAVHRS010000101.1:0-23477 GCA_036171755.1 Minisyncoccota bacterium | reverse complement strand
TTGAGAGTGCTTGCTGTTGACGTTTGAGTGCTTTGAGCTTCTTCTGGAGCCACCTAGGGTTTTCTAGTTTCTCACCAGTGGAGAGGGTAGCATAAGTTTTTAAGCCTACATCTATCCCTACATTGGTTTGGCCTGAAGTCTTAGGTGGTGCGTACTCACACGTGAAGGATACGTGGTACTGTCCAGAAGGATTCATAGTGATGGTCATAGAAGTAGGTGCACTAGGCAACTCTCTGGACCATATAACTTGAAGTGGTGTATCTAGCTTAGCTATATAGAATTGGTTGTCTTTGATACGAAACCCACTGGTGGTTAGCTTGAAAGACTGCTCATTGCTGCGCTTCTTGAATCTAGGCTTACCTACTCTGCGGTTAAGCTTCCTACCCTTAAAGAAGTTGGAGAAAGCTGTGCCGAGATTTAGGGCAGTCTGCTGATACGACACATTAGAGTAGTTCTTCATCCACGGGAATAGTTCCTTAAGTGCTGGTATCTTGTTAGCGAACCCGTAACCTGATGTATCTGGATAGCTAAGTTCCTCATCAAGGTTTTGCTCCTTCTTGAACTCATAAAGTTTATAGGCGGCTTCAGCTTCTTTAAGTAGTTGATTCCAGAGGAAGCGGTTGGCACCGAATACCTCTGTTAAGAACTGCTTCTGGCTGTCTGTCGGATAAAATCGAAACTTGTAACCCTTAATGAAGGGTTTTTTAGGAAACTGTTCCATGTTGTAACCCTTTCATTACTTTACTTTGTTCAGTGATTAAAAGTTGTGTTGATGTAGCACTCTAATCACAGTATTTACGACTAACTTCGGCCTTCAGGCCGAGGTTTGCGTCTAACCCTTCTTATCATTTTAAATTCCTTATAATTAGCACCAATACATTCTTAATTTCAAGGTAGATATATTGAGTTTAAAAGGAGTTCATGAAATATGGATAAGTTTTATGCTGGTATTGGTAGTAGAGAAACACCTTCTGATATTTTAGAATTAATGACGTGTGTGGCTAAGCATTATGAAAAGGAAGGTTATATACTAAGAACAGGTGGTGCTTATGGTGCAGATAAAGCTTTTGCTGATGGGTGTACTAATAAAGAAATCTTTGTACCTTGGGCTGGGTATAATGGTTTACCATTAAAGTATCCTGTACCTGATGAAGCTTCTATCATAGCAGCCAAACATCATCCATTGTGGTTTAAACTACCACAAGGGGCCAAGAAAATGATGGCAAGAAATGTACTTCAGATATTAGGACCAACACTAGACAAACCATCTTCTTTAGTAGTGTGTTGGACAAGGGATGGTTGTACAACTACAAAGGAGCGTAGTTGGAAAACAGGTGGTACAGGACAAGCTATATCTATAGCTAATACATATAATATACCTGTATACAACTTAGCTAGAAAAGATCATCTTGGCATATATAATAAGATGGTTAAAGCTTAACAAATTTAGTGAATATAAACCCTTTAAACACGCTTGGATAAACAAAATGACCGTACTTGAAAAAGCTACTAAAGATTTAGATAGACTACTATTACTTACCTCAGATAAAGTAAAAAAGAATGCTAAGGTTATAACTAACGAAGAATTAGGACAAGACTACTTACTTAATATAGGGCTTAAGGTTATTAAAGACTTTACGCCTAATGTAAGTAAAAGAGCCGCTCCAACAGAAGATAACACCATACCAAGAATACATACTTCTAAAACACTGTTAGGCTGTATTGTAGGATTTAGTTCTTCTGAATATTTAGCACAAAGTTATATTCCGTCTGACGATGGTAAAGATAAAAATAAAAACTTAGATAATTATTTTTCTGATAAATATCTCGGTGGTATGTATATACATAAGATCCCGTTTAAAGTAGCCCTTCAGCCTAATAAAAAATTGGTATATGACCAAGAAGACAGTAGTGAAATTTGGTTAGTAACATATGATGAAGATACAAGAAAATATCCAGCAGATGTTATTGGTAAACTCTTTATATCTAAAATGGAAATGGTTCCTTGTGTAGGCAGTTTCCCTGATAAGATATCTACATTTTATATTGAGATAGCTGACAAAGATGGTATCTTTTTATATGATAAGGTATTGTTAACAAAAGGATATTGGAGTGTTCAAATTTCATACACAAATGATACACTCACTTCTAAAAACTTTAAGTTAGAAAAAATAAGTAAAGCTGAGTTTGATAAAGATCACCAAGCTAAAGCTGCTCTTCTTAGTTTTGAGACTAACTCAAAAACACAGAAACTTTATTCTTGGTAAACTTGAAACATTGGAATATATTACAATCACATATATATTAATTGTAAACAAATGCTGTTTGTTATGCTATCAGTTGATAGTATGCAGTATTTGTTATAAGGAGAAAATTATGAGTGTAAAAGATACCAAATTCGCTAAACAAGGCATACGTCAAAATGCAATTCCATTTGTTTCTGGTAAAACTTTACTAAAGCCAGGTGATAAAATTATTGCACTTACTATTGGTAAAGAATTGTCTGATACTTTAGTAATTCCAGAAGGAACTATTGGCTGTGTGCATACCGATGAAGTGAATAAAATTTCGATTAATCGTGACGATTGCAAAGCTGCATGTAAAGCAATTCGCGCAGAGAATGCAGAAGAAAAACGTGTATCAAAAAATTTTACTAGTAAGATTGAACTTAATAAGAAAGTAGAAGAATTTTTTCAACCAGTTGTAGTGTCTTATACATTAAAAGAAAAGACGCTAAAACAACATACATTGAAGAATGTCTGTGATGCGGCTAAAGAAATACTAAAAAGTAAACACAACTATGACAAGTTGTGTGTTGATTTACTTAAAGGTAAAAATGAATCTGAACTGCTGACTACTGTTGAGATGAGTGAATTAGTCAATAAACTTGTTGATGATACGTTATATTGGGCTGGTGCTTATACATCAACTGGTCCGTTAGTTTGATCTAAAGGGTTAGACATATTGAATTCCAAAGTTGAAAAAGACGGTAATTTATAGTATTACAATTGTGTCGCCATATTATAGCTATTTAACACACACTGAATCCTGTTAAAGATTCAGTGTGTGTATATTTAATGTTTACTCAGTCATATATGCTAATACAGCATCTAAAGTATCAATACTAGCACTGAAAAAGAACTTGTTTTCAGCGGAAATATAGAACTCTTTTTTCTTTAGCTGTTGATTAACCTCCGCTATAGATTCATCTGTTAAAAGTGCAATTACTGATATGGTATCTCCATCATAGTCCCCACCTAAACCTACAATATGACTTGTATGAACTGCTGTAGTATTAAAGAAGTCAGAATCTCTTATAGGAAAAGAATAAGCTAAACTACCAGTAGGAGTCCAGTCACTGCTTAATTCTTCTAAAGATTCATACTTATTTGTACTTTTAAGTTTCATCATAGTAGGATAAATACTACCATAACCTGTAATAGGATATCTAGTAATCAAAGCAGGAATTTTACCACTTAACTGATATATAGAAATATACAAAAATTCAGCCATTGTTATAGGAGAAACTTTGTCTTTACTATAACCTTCAGGGAGTTCATCAATATCCTGCATAAACCTAAAATACTTATCATCTTTATAAATAAGACCAAGGTAGTGTTTACCTTTATTAAGAACAATAGGTGAGTGTCGAATATCGAGGTTACCAAAGTTAGCTAATACCTTCTCCAAGCCATCAGAACTCGTCCAGAGGTCATAATCTTTCTGTATGTGTGTATTGAGTACCTCTTCTTTTTTTAATGTCTTAGCGTTCGTTAAAACAGCAAATGTAGTATTCTCAATGAAGATATCTTTAATATATCTAGCCTTAATCTCATATAAAGATTTGGGGACAATAGATCTTAGAAATTGATGAAGACCAACATAGCATTCATTATATCCAAGTCTGTTAGGATCATTGATGTTATTGACTTTCTCGATACTACCAGAGAGAACATTACGTGTAGAGTTAAAGACTTTACGAGAGAGCCATTTACTCAAAATTAGTTTATGTTTACCTTCTAGAAGAGATTTAATATATCCAAATAAGTCAAGTACAATATTCTGTAAACCTTTACGAATGTTATCGTAGACTTCTGGTGTTTTACGAGCTAGTTGTTTATCTATAAGAGAAGTTTGAAAGAGAAGTTTTCTATAAAAGGTATTGACTTCATCTTCCTGAGGTTTACCCGAAGCATCTATAGTATAATCTCTGATCCCTGCTGGTAATACTAACATATACTTAAGGATATACTTGTTTTCCTTAATAGCTTTTTTATAGAGTTGTATAAGAAAAGATCTTTGTTCTGACTCTGTTTCTTCAAATACTAAATCATGTGCATGTTTAAAGAAGAAAGAGTATCCTGTATCTGCAGTTTCTTCATTAGACTTAACAAATGTTCCTGTTTTAGAATCCCAAACAGCAAGAGTACTGCCTTGCGCAATATCTTTATAAAAAGACTTTAGACTTGTTATTGTCTCATATATAAGTGGGTGAATTAATTCTATTTTTAAGTCTATATATGCAAACGCTGTGCCGCGATATGCTGTCCCCACAGTTCCCCAGATGCGTTGGGAAAATAGTCCATCTGGAGCAAAGTTACCAGATTGGTCAAAGATTTGGACATCTGAGACTTGTTGAAGTTTTTGGATACTGGTATCATCGACATAGAGTAGTTCTATGTTAACTGGTAATTTCTGTAAAGTAGTTAAGTCCAAGGTAATCTCCTTTTAGTGTATTCACACCATTTTAGAAAATAGTGAAAAGAAAAAGATTTAAGCCACTCATGCTGTGAGTGTATATTTTTTAAAGGAGTTTATTATGGCTAATAGAAAGAAAACTAAAAAAGTCAAAATCGACACAGAAATGAATTTTGACGATTTAGAAGACATGAATTTAGACGAGGACATGGAGTTTGGTGATGAGGGTGGTTTAGATAGTAATAATAGAAATCCTTCAAGATCCACGGTTGCGAAAGATTTAACTAAAGAAGCCGGTAAAGGTTTTTTTGATTCTGTGTTGAAAGAAACAGCTAAAAAATCTTTAGACCCAGAGTACAGTGAAAACTATAGTGAAGTCATGGACTATGTTGACTTCACTAAAGAGACTTTTGACAAAAGTAAAAACAAATTAAATAAGAGTTTATATAGAGCTGGTAAGGAAGTTAAGAAAATACTTCCATTTCACTTTAAAGCACTAGACAGTTATTTAGAAAAGTATGAGTCTGACTTTGAGACGTTTAAACAAAAATCTCAAGAAGAGATGCAAGATGCTAGCACTAGTAGCACTATCAGTAGTATTTTTGATAAACAATTAGAAGTACAGAAAGCTTTAACAGCTAAAAGTGATGCTGAGAGTGATGTTCAGCATAAAGAAACTATAGCTATTAATAAAGTTAATCTTGACACGTTAACTAGTATTGATAACAACATAGCTAATCAGACTGCATTTACATTACAAATCAGTAAAGAGTATTTTAAGAAATCTTTAGAGTTACAGTTTAAGAGTTACTATATACAAGCTGATCAACTAAAGACAATGAGAGATTACTATAAAGGTTTCTCTATTCAGTTTGACAGCATAGCTAAAAATACAAGTTTACCTGAATTTGTTAAGTTAAAGAATACTGAGAGATTGCAAGAGGTTATGCGTACTCAAATGGTTGAGAGTACATATAAAGCAATGTTTAGTAATTCTAAATACATAGAAGGTGTTAAGAAAAAGGTTGGGGCGTTGGTAGATGAGAAAATAAGCAGTGTAACTGATATAGTTGACAATGTAACTGGTCAACTTGAAATGATAAACTCTGCTGGTGAAATGGGTGGAGGTGGTGGCGGTATATTAGCAAGTGCTTTAAGTGGGATGTTAGGTAGCACTTTAGGTGAAAAGGTGGCTAGTAAAATATCGCCTAAGTTTAAAGAAAAATTAAAAAATAATAAAACTTTAAAAACAGGTGCTAACTTTTTATCTACATTAGGTTCTTCACCTAGTACTTTGTTTGGTGATCTAAAGGATAGAGCTGCTAAGAAAACTGAAGAAATGGAAGGTAAAGATACCCCTACAGGTTGGCTTGGTAGCAAACTCTTTGGTGGTTTAACTCAAATTTTAGGAGCTACTGCCCCCGATAAAATTAACACAGAAGTTAAAGGACAAAGTATTCTAACGCATAATCAACCTGCTATCTTTGATAATAAAGTTCATAGAAGTATTACTGAAATTATTCCTATGTATCTCTCTAGGATATTAAAAGAAAATGCTGATATCAATCAAATACAGCAACTTATGTTTAACAGCAATAAACGTAATAAAAAGAATCAGTTTAAAGGCGGGGAAGAAATGCATTACGATTATGAAAATAGAAAATTTGTTAGTGCTGCTGACTTAAAAGCTAATGCAGAGAAATCTATTTTTGGTGATCGTGGTAAAGCTGTTAAAGTTAAAAGCGTCAGTGCCAATATTCTTAATAGAGCTACAAATGAACTAAGTCAATTTGACCCTAAAGATAAAACACTAAGTGCTATAGTACAAAATAAGAAAGACGTAGCTCTTCTTAAAAATAAAAAAACACAGAAAATCCTTGATACTTACTTTGAAAAAGCTTCAGAGATTGATGGAATCAACTTTGATTATAAAACACTTATAGATGATAATGAAGAAGCTACCGGTGAATTAAAAGACTTAATTTGGGATACTCCTGGTTTAAGTGATGCACTTGATGCTCTTAAAAAAGCTAAATTACTCTCTAAAGATTCTAGTTTAGATGAAAAGTTAAGTGATGTAAATAGACCTTATCCTATTACAGCTGTTAAAGAGTTATTTAAAGCTGCTTCTAAAATAGCTGGTAAAAGAGTATTTAATGTTATTAAAGACCCAGCAGCTCTTATAATAGCTAAAGCTCTAAGTAACTATATTATTAATACTGGATCAGATATAAGCTCAGCTACACTTGGAAACGGTAAATGCTTTAGTTATATTCCGGAGAAAGATATTAAAGCGGTACAAACTAACCTTAAACTTTTAATTTCAGATGTTAAAAGAATTAATGCTGGTGATGATATTCTTCAACAATCTAGTTTACTTATACCTATTTCTGCTGTTAATAAAAGTCTAAAAGACAACTTTGAAATTGATCCATCTGTATTTCAAACTTTGTACGAGTATTCTCCATTACTGGCAAATAAAGGTAAACTTAAATTAGAAAACATAGTTGAAGGTAAACTTGGTAAATTTGAAGAAGAAGACTATGTTAGTTCAGACTCTTTAAAATCTCTAGTGAGGGCAAGAAACAGTGAAATTGATCAACTCAGAAATACAGTTATTCAAGATGTTGTTCCTACAGCTTTAGATAACTTTATTAAAGATGCCAGTGCACGTAAAGATAAAATTAAAGCAGATCTAGCTGCAGCTGGCACTAATCCTAAAGCTTTGTTTGGTGTATTAACTGGTGTTCTTAAAGAAACTAAAAATGGAATAGAATCTGTTGCTAAAACAGCATACGCTAAAAGTACACAAAAACTCACAGAACTTTCAAAACTAGTAGATGATATTACACAAAAAGGAGCAGAAAAAGCTCTTCCAACTGTTGTTGGTAAACTTAATGAAGTCTCTGTTGATCTTAAAAATAGAATAGATGGTGAAAATGAATCCAGAAGAAAACTCATAGATGCCGTAACAACAGCACACGCGGCAGCAGCCGAGTCTATGGAAGTAAGTAACTTAGATGGTAAAACAGAAAAAGAAATTAAAATGATTAACAAAATAGCTGACGCTAAGATAAAAGTATTAATTACTCTTAAAAAAGATATAGATATAACACAAGTAAAACTTAACGGTTACACTAATAATGGTGTTAAAATAGATACTAAAGAGTTGTTCTTATCACTAAAGGGAAGCGTAAGTACTTTAGTTAAAAGAAGTAAAGATGCTTTAGAGAAATATTCTCAAGATACCGCAGAGGTTGGTTAAACTAAAAAACCATAGGTGCCATGCTTTGGTACCTATGGTTTTAAGTCAAGGAGAATAAAAATGGCTTTTGTGGATAGTATTAAAGAAAGAGCTAAAGCACTACTTACAGATTTTAAAGATCAAACAAATGCATTTGTAACAAAAAATAAAGATGAAGAAGCAATTATTTTTATTAAGTCTACTATTTCTACATTTGAGACTATGCTCAAAGCAATAGATGTATTCTTAAAAAAGAAAAATATTGATGTGGGTAAAGCTGTTGATACTGGTAAAGATGCTATTCATAAAGCTAGTAACGTAGTTAAGAATGTTTCTAAAGAAGCTGCTAATAGCAGTTTAGGTAAAAAGCTTATTGATAAAGGTGCTCAAGCAGCATCTAAGGTTAGATCTTTATTTTCTAAAAGTGATAATAAAGATACAGCTCCTCCTGATAGTGATGAAAAAAAAGATAAAGCTGATAAACCTAAAGGTGGTTTACTATCTAGAGGTATTGGGTTACTAGGAAGTGCCGCATCAGGTATCCTTACTAAAGTAGTACCGTCAGTCGCATCTGGTATAGCTAAAGGTACGTCTAAAGCAGCCCGTGGGTTAGCAAAAGGTGCCGCTAAAACAGCAGTAGAAGTTGTTAAGCCAAAATCTAAAAAACAGCGTAAAGCTGAAAGAAAAGAAAAAGCGGAACAAGCTACTTTTGATAAAGCTAAAGAACGTGACGCTAAAAATGATAAAGAAGTAGCTGATGAGAAAAAGGCTGTTTTAGATCAAGCTGAAAAAGATAAAGTCAAAAATGAAAAAGGTGGCTGGCTTAGTAAAATATTAGGTGTAGTTACATCTTTAGGTGGACTTCTTATGGGTGGTCTAGGAACTCTTGGTAAATTTGCGGTGGGTGGTATAGGTAAAGCTATTAAGTTTGGTGTAGGATTTTTATTTAAAGGTCTTACAACAAGTTTATTTAAACTAGCACCTATGTTATCAAGTGGTATAGCTGGGACACTACAAAAACTAGTAGGAAAGGGCATTGGCGGTGCTGTATCCGGTGCCTGGTCTTTAGCTAAAACTGGTGTAAAGGCTGCTATACCTTTTGCTGGCGCAGCTTTAAGCTCAATTGGTAGTGGTCTTGCTACTGCAGCAACAGCAATAGGACCAGTGGGGTGGGCTGTTCTTGGTGTAGGTGCAGCACTTTATGGTGGATATAGACTATATAAATATCTTAATAGAGGTGGTGTAACAGATGATGCTACTGGTAAACTTACACGATTACGTTTATTAATGTATGGATTTAATGATACAAATAAAGAATATTATTCTAAGATATTTGATATAGAAATGCTTCTCAAGGACTTTATTGAGTATAAAGAGGGTAAACTTCTTATGAAGCCTTTTGATAAAGAGTTCAAAGAAAAAATATTAGAAATATTTAAAGTAGATCCTGCTGAAAAAGCTAAGTTTGCTATACTACAGACATGGTTTATTAAAAGAATGATGCCAGCTTATAGGGCTTTTATGACTGCTTTAAAAGGTATTAATCCAGCCCTATATTTAGATGAGATAGACAAACTTAAGGATGGTGATATTCCTATATTACTATCTAAGCTTACTATACCATCTGCTATATATGATATTAATCAGGCACCTACTTTTGACACAACTAGTACCGATATTATTGTTAATAAACAAGAAGTAGACAACTATATTTCTAACATACTAACAGCAGCTAAAGCTAAAGCTGGTACAGTTAAACCTGTAACACAAGTTCCAGTTAAACCGGTAACACCTCCTACTCCAGCTGTTATTAAGCCAGTAACTGAATCTTATTCGCCCGCTAAGGACTCATCTAAAGCATATATACCTTTAGATCAACCAAATCAAAATGATAAATCTCAATCTAAAACTAATACAGTAATAGATAATCCACCGCAAGCTGAAGGTGAAGATAAACCAAAAGAAGAAATTAAAAAAGATACTTTACAAACAAAAGTTTCTGGTAAACTTAATGTAGCAACTGGTAATTTAACACCAGGCACAACTTCTCTAGAAGGTATTACTACTAAAATACCTAAAGAAAAAATAATGAATCTTGACCCTAATGTTAGAGAACTTCTAACAGGTATGGCTAAAGAGTATAATACATTAACTGGTGATACTATTCCAGTTAATGAAGCGTTTAGAAGTTTTGCTGATCAAGAAGCTTTGTATAAGAAATATCCAGGTAAAGCTGCTAAACCTGGTAACTCTACACACGAAGCTGGTTTAGCTATTGATATAGCTTCTGTTACGGCTGATAAATTAGAAAAACTAGGACTACTTAGAAAGTATGGATTTACTAGACCTATTGGTGGCGAGAAGTGGCATTTAGAACCTATAGGTGTTTCTGTTAACCCAGCGCTAGCTAAAAAAGATCCTAACTTTAGATTTGCCGCTATTCAATCTTCTATTGGTAAAGGTGGTGATGGTTATGGTACATTATCTAATTCTAAATTAAAAAGTCGTGATACTAAATATCAATTAAATATATATAATAAAGCATCTGATACACCTATAGATGTACAAAAAGCATTAGCTGCAACTAAAGATACTTCTTTACCAATGCCTAGTGCTTCTGCAACACTTAGTCCTACTGCTACAGTAACTGCTAAAGTTGACAAATCAGAAAAATCTACTACAACAGATAAAAGTAAGAGTAAAGTTGGTGTAATAGAGAGTCTTGGACCAAAAGAAGAAGCTTTGGTTAAACCAACAGCAACTCCTATAGTTAAACCTGAAGTCAATACTAATATAGAAACAACACCTCCTGTTATTGCAACTAATACAAATACCGATGTTGGTAAAGTAGCTGATTTAAATCCTGAACAAGCAATTGAGCAAGCTGCTAAACTTACAGGAGTAAGTAAAGATACATTAATGGCTTTTGCTAAGATAGAGTCTAGTTTAAATGGTAAAGCTAAAGCTAAAACCAGTTCAGCTTCTGGACTATTTCAGATAACTGATAGCACATGGAAAGAACTTCTAGCTAAACATGGTGCTAAATATGGTATACCGTCAGATGCTAAACAAGATAATAATTACTATAATGCAGTTTTAGCTGCAGAATATGCTAAAGGTAATTTAGCAAGATTGAGTGACTATAAGGCTGCTAAATTAGAAGATTCTACTGCTATGTATTTAGCACATCATTTTGGTGTAGCTGGTGCTAATAAGATCATTAAACAAATCTTATCAGATCCAAATAAACCTATGAGTGAAACGGTTTCTCCTGACGCATATAAAGCAAATATACAAGAGCTTAAAGGTAAAACTGCCCAAACATATGCTCAAGCAGTTTCATTTAAAATTAATAAAGCACTTAATACTACTTACCCGTCACAAACTAATAGCAGTAAAAACATAGACCAAGCTAAAACAGATAACAATGTAAAACTATCACCAGAAATAGCCACTAAAGATACCACTGCACAAGGAGCGTCTTTAAAAGCCATTAGAAGCGATTTACCTCGGTTTAGTACAGAAGCTACACCCATTGTAAATGATAGAGCCACAAGGCCGTTTAATGCCTTTAGTGACACTATATCAAAGACCTTAGAAGATATTAAAAAACCAAATCCTTCTATCAATGCTACATCTTATAATTCAATGACAAGTAAAGTAGATAAAGCAGCTTCTCCTGTACAAACTACTCCCGATTTTAGTACAGGTAAAATGGAAGATATTTTAACTAATCAATTATCTAATTTAACACAAATAGTAACTATTCTTACTAGTATTGATGGTAAGATTAATCTAGATAAACTAAAAGAAGCAATGCCTTCTAACAATACCCAACAACCTAAACAAGAGTTAGTTAATATGGGAATACCTAAAAATAGTGTTAACCTAACAAGACGATCTCTTACAACTTAAACTATATCCCTCTAGAGTGTTTAGCTCTAGAGGGATATATACTTTACTATAAAACTAAAACTTTTAATAATATATAGACATATAAAACATTACGAATATTTCTAACATGCCTATCAGCTATAGGTTCTTTATTAGACTTATAAATAGTTTTAACAAGCTTATCACCATTTTCTTTAATTTCATTAATACTTATATCAGTACCACGTGCATATAAAATATTTCCAACTAATGTATTAATCATCTTTAATACACTTGTGTTTTTATGAATAAAGATTTTGTTATCATGTAAATAAGTGATACTGTTACTAAGTACATCTTTAAAATAACCCATAACTGTATCATAGTTACTTTTACTTTTATTCAGATAGTCTAATGTCATTTCTAAAGTTTTTTCTAACTCTGTATAAGAGACACTCTCAATGATACTAATAGATACATCAATGTAATCTCTTTTAATAAAAACACTTTTATCTGTGACAATACCTTCTAGCTTAATATAGTAACTCTCAGGTGTACCAAGTCTATCCATGATGACTTCTTTACCATCAACATCACTCATAATGTTTTTTTTACTTGTAATGATATCATCATTTTCCATCATATCAATAAAATCACTATAAATATTCTTAAGAGTATCTTTAGTTCTACCAAATAAATCAGTAATAGCATTAGGTAGGGCAACGTCATCAGTAAACTTAACTAGAAACGAGAGGTACTTACTTTTTAAATATTCTTCACTTCTATATTGACAATACTCATTCCAGTTCTTTACTTTTTTAATAGTATACTTATTACTAAGCTTTTCAATAAGTGTAATAGCCTTTTCTTCAGAAATAGGATATACAAAGTAATTACTACTAATGAGTACAAGTGTTCTATAGCTAAAGTAGTTTAAAATCTCTTGTGCATATTCTAGTCTTTTAGATTCACTTAAATCTTGATTACTAAGGAAACGGTGGGCTATATAAAAACAAACTAAGTTAATATCATCTCTGGCTATTTTAAAGCTCTTATTAATAGTTGTAATCTTATCTATAGCACCCACCGCGTCTGTGGATTCCATACCAAAAATATTATCGTAGAATATGTTTTTATCACGAAAAGTATATTTAATAAGTTGGGAACCAATAAGCCTACTTCCAAACAAATTTTTATGTTCTTCATCTCTAGTAATAAACTCTACATTGTTTCTAACAATCTTTTTATATAAAGCAGTATCAAACTTAAACTTCTCAAATAGTGAATCTAAAACAACTTTTGCAGAATATTTTACATTCATGTTTAATCCCCTATATTTAGTTTAACTTTAATATAGGAGATAAAACTCTCTATTGTGTAAAAGACATTTGAATTTTTATTAGGTAAATTAGTTAAAAACCATTCTTCTTTAGCAGTTTTAAATCCAGAATTATAAATAAAGACCACGTCGTTATTTTTGATAGAGTTAAAAGTATCGATAGGATTATTATTAATATCCTCAGTTGACACAGCTTTAATATCTGATAAAGCAGGATCTTCATTTTCAATAACTTCAACTTTATTTGATAAAACTTTATTAAGTGCATTAGCAACAATCTCTGCTATTGTACCTGTAACAGTAATAACTAGTTTTTGATCTTCCTGAGGAATTTCCTCACCTGTTTTTTCTACTGGTTTACTCTCACTAATATCATTTTTCTTTTCTTCATATTTCTTTAACACAAATGTAGCCATACTAAACTCCTTTAAATTTATCATCAAAGTATCCCTTGTATTGGAAAAATGTATAAATACACATATAGTATTTGTCATCTATTGGCAGTATTTGCAAATACTTTTTTTAACGTTAAGGAGTTACTATGTCAGTTGTTGTATATGGTTGTGGTGGATCTGGTGTTAATATTGCTAAATCAATTAATGATTTAGATGTTACAATTAACTTTATTGATTCGTCAGAATCTAATATGAAGAGTTTGAATTCTAAAAATGTATTTCTTATTGAAGGGTTAGATGGGGCTGGTAAACACAGAACAACAGCTCATAATAAATTTAAGCTTTTAGCTGAAGATGTTCTAATCCGCATGAAGCCTTCAGAAACTCTTAATATTGTTATATCATCACTAAGTGGTGGTGAACTCGTAGCGTAAGCTACAACGCCTTTTACAGTAGTGATATTGTAAAATAATCCCTTTAATTGCGGGGAACCCCTAAAGCTATTAGCTACTACTTATAGGTAGAAATACACTATAAAACCTAACCCACTAATGGAAGTGTTAGGAATAGTAAAAACGCTAAGAGATTTAAAACACTTTAACGTCAATTTAGTGTTTTATATAATGGGAAATCCGCAGCGAAGACGCTAAATAACGCTGTGAAGCGTGGTATGCGTAACGTTCAACGACTAAGACCTTACCAGTCTGTAGCTTCAAGTGAAGCGAAGTGGGGGACATCTTTAAACTTGTCTATTGTATCAAAGATGAAGATATAGTCTAGTCTGCGTAGAAATACGTAGCAGTGTCAGAAAAGACACGGTTGTATATTAACGACATACAGCGAATAAAACGAGTGGATCCGTTATTGCACCAGCCCTAACAAGACAACTTCTCTTAGGTGGATATAACACAATTGTTATTGGTATTGATTCAAAAAGTTCAGTTATTGAAATTGATAATACTATTAAAACACTTAAAACATACAAAGCTATTTCTGACAACACTGGTAAATCAGTTGCATTAATGTACATTGAAAATAGTAATCGCAAAGATGCAGATATGCGTGCTATTTGGGCTATTAGTTTATTTACGCTATTAACTGATAAAACAAATACATCAGAAATGGATACATCAGACATTTCAAGTTTTATTAACTTTGATAGGGTAACTGATAATGAGCCTTCTGTATCTATGCTTGAATTTAATGAAAACACAACTATTGTTCCAGAAAAGAATACTAACAATGTAGCTACTATTCTTTTAACCAACAATCAAAACTCTACAATTAAGCCAGTTATTCCAGAATACTTGTCTACATGTATTGTTATTGATTCTGGTTACACAAACGAAGACATTCGTATCGATAGTATGCTAGGTAAATTAAGTATTATTGTTGAAGGACTTGAAAAAAGTATGAAGTCTTCACAAGACAATAAAAAGTTAAGTAAAATCAAAGAAGTAGAAGTTAAAGGTGCCACTGACGACGGTATCGTTCTTTAAACATATTAGCAACAAACAGCCTTTAACAGCTGTTTGTTGCTATAGGTTTTTAAGTTTGTACAATTTTTCTTTAAAGACTGTTTCTTCTTGATAAGAAAAGTAACCTTCTATATTATTATCTCTCTCAAATCTTAAAGCTAGTCTTTTCCAGTCATTGATAAAATGTCGATTCATGCTTACAGACTGAGGTGCAACATCATAAGCAAAAAGCATATAATCAATCCTACTGCATAATAAACTCCATTTTATTTGCCTGGTCATACTTAAATCAGGTAATGATAATAATGTCAACGCACTGTCATTAAATGGAAGTTTAATACTATTGAGTAAATTTACATAATCTAGTTTTTTAGTTGTAATAATATCAAGTGTGTTATCTATGTATCTATCAAGTTGTACATTAGGTTCAAATATTTTAAAACGATGCTTAAACTTAGGAGTAACTTCTTCTCTACCATAGAACTTATCCATAATCTTATTAAGCATACAATGATCTAAAGTATCTTCTACCATTGTGCTTAAAACATACTTGATAACAAAATGATTCTTATTTAACACAATGCCATCAGTGTTAGAATGCACAATTTGGTCTTTAACAAACTCTCTGTATTTAATAGCAAGTTTAGGAATATTGACCATTAAGCTACAAATACCTGTTCTACTACCGTCTTCAGTTCCCAATGGCAAAAGCATCTTAGTATCATTTCTGTTGTGTTTTAACACATAAACACATTTTTCTTTCTTCCAATTAGAAATACATCTTCTCAGATCAAAATCTTCATAAGCAGCTAGTATTATTTCTTCGTTACCATTCCCAAAGAAGTATCCTGGATGAACTATACCTTTTTCTATCTCACTAGTAAACTTAAAATGTTTAGCTAAGTATTTAATCTTATCATTAGCAAACTCTAAGTATTGGTAATTGTCATAACCAATGTAAGTAGGAAAGTTTCCTAATATCCTACTAAGGATGTTTGTATTTTTAACAACAAAGTTTCTACTTTGATAATAGTCCTCAATGCTGTCTTTATTAAAGGTATATAGTTTTTTAATATAATTAATATCCCTTGGCTCTATAACCCCACTAATAGGAGCGTGTTCAATATACAGCCTATTGAAAAGATTGAGTTGATACATTTTTAACCCTAACTGTGATTCAAAAAATGGGAGCCTATTAATATAAGTACAAAGTTGTGTTTTGGGAAAAATGTCAACCACATATATATTAATTGTATCAATAACCAACTTAACCTTAAGGAAGGATAGACCATGTTAGTTAAAAAGGGTTACGAATACCGTCTCTATCCTTCCAAGGATGAGGCTACCTATATTTCTAAGATAGCAGGTTGCACCAGAAAAGTATACAACCTCCTACTAGACCAAGCTCAAAAAGACTACGCAGCTTACAAACTAGACCCACTAAACACACCTAAACCAAAAGTATCATCATACGACTTCATAAATAAGTTACCAGAGCTAAAAGCTAACCAAGAATACAGTTACCTCAAAGATGTACCAGCTGTAGCCCTTCAGCAATCAGCTATGCATCTTGGTCAAGCATACACCAATACCTTCAGAAGACTAAAAGTAAAGGCGGCTAAACCAGGCTTCCCTAAGTTCAAAAGCAGAAATAACTACAGGAAGTTCACACTCACTAAAGATGCTTTTTTCATCAAAAACAAAAGGCTACATATAGCCAAGTTGGATACAGGTATAGAGGTTAGGTGGGGTAGGAAGTTACCTTCTGTTCCATCTTCCATTACTATTACCATAACTCCATCTGGTAAGTACTTCGTATCGTTCCTCTGTGAGACTCCACCTAAGGTAACTAATGGATCTGGCATCGTAGGTTTAGACTTTGGTATAACAAACCTCATCGTAACATCTGACGGTGAACTGCTGACAGGACCTAAGGCTACCACCAGATACCAAAAGCTACTAAAGAGAGCCTCATGCTTCCACTCGCGTAAAGTGAAAGGTTCCAAGAACTGTGAAAAGTCAAGAGTAAAGTTGGCTAGACTCCATGAGAGAATAGGTAACTTACGCAAAGACTACGCCGAACAGGTGTCACGAAGACTTGTTAACCGTAACAGACTAATCGTTATAGAGCAACTAAAAGTCGCCAACATGTTAGCTAATCACAAGTTAGCTAAAGGTGTTCATGACGCAGCATTTGCTTCTCTAGCACGAGCATTTACGAGAAAAGTAGCAGAGAGTCACTGGGCTACTATTGTACTAGCAGATACCTTCTTTCCTTCTACCCGACTGTGCTGTAACTGCCATACTAAATCGACAGTTAAAGTGAAGCTTGGTGTTAAGAAGTGGGACTGTTCAGTGTGTGGTACAACCCATGACAGAGACTTTAACGCTTCCTTTAACCTTAAAAAGTTAGGGGAACTAGCTATAAACTACCATACCCTCAAACCAGGTACTGTCACCAAAATTGGTTATGATGGTTATAGGGAAATGTTAGCTGAAAATGTGCCGATGGACAGTCGGTTAGCCTGGTAACAGGTATGCCCATGGAGGGAGGGTAAGTCATTGCCAGGCAACTGGTAACGCTCCACCCGTTGAAGTGGGAAGTTAGAATACCCTAAAAGTCTAGGGTATTACGTCATATTAATTGTAAGTACTTGCTATTTACTATTTTTTAAAAAGGAGTTTAGTATGCCGTATAGTAAATTTACACCAATCAAATTTGGATATATCAAATCTGAATTTCAAAAATTATCAGATCAGTTTATTAAAGGAGTTCATCTAACCATTGATTTATCTAATTACATTTATCAAATTTTTGACAGGAGTAATACCACTTGCTATCTTGACGATTTGAGTTACATTAAAAAAGTACTTAACAATTCAAAGAAAATATTTTCCAAAGATGTCTTCTACATAAAAACAAGCTATAAGCTAACAACTACACAATTGCAGTTAATTGTAAGATATATTAATCTTTGTCATAGTAATAAAGACAAGCTTATTGTAGTTAATGACGTTATTATTTACAGAACTGAAAACTTTTATGGATATGATAATCTATCTATTCTAGTCTACATTGACAAAACAGTTAAGTTTTTCAACAAAATCAGAAAGCAAGACTTAGTAAAAACTAAACAACGTCGTAAAGAAGAACGTATTGTTTCATTTACTTATTAACTTTTTTAATCAGATATACATATATTGAAGAAACCATAACTAGAAATAGTTAAGGCTTTCTGAAGTAGGATTTCTTTTCTCATCAACCAAAACCTAAAGGATTTTATCATGGCTCTTAATATTCCATCTTCTGCTACCCCAACACAATCACAAGCAAAACAAATGAATCAACAACCACAGCAACCACAACAACCTATGTCAATGGGTCTACCAGCATTTGGTCTTACTACTAAACTATCGACGTATGGGTCCGGCGGCGAAGTCTATGAAAAGCTATTTGCAGCTATTCAAACCAAGATCAAATTTCTTAATGAAGAAATGAAGACTGAAGAAAAGTATTCAGTCATTAAGCTTTTGAAACAAAACGCTGGGCTAAACTATTCAGCTATTGTTGTAAGTGAAACTCTTGGTGGTATTACTGCAGCACACGTTTTGATGGTGGAGAAAACTGGTGAGTATCCAGAAAAATTGGTAGAAAACATTGCAGGTACTCGCTATGAAATTATTCGTACACCTGGTGACGCATTAGATGATCGTTATATTTCTCAAGCTCAAGCAGCAGTAGCTGAAAGTTTGAAAGTTGAACTCTCTACTGTTATCGTTGTAGATGGCACACTTGTACCTAACGAATTTGAAGTTACAAATGAATCACTAGTTAATGACTTAATCAACAATACTTTTAATTCAATTTTTGCTGAAGTAGGTAACCGTGTAAAGAACTATCAAGGCTTTAACCTCTCTAGCCTGATTAGTAATAACCGTAATGGTAAATTCTTTATTAATCTGTATTTCAATGGAGATGATAATAACTTCTTTGATCAAACAGGTATGCCAATTCGTCAGGATGTGTGTATTTCCTTATCCTACAAACTAGCTAATGCTCAAAACAACAAGTCTATCAACCAAGGTGCAGATGTCTTGGAAATTGTTAAGACTTATGGCTACATTGACTTTGAGTTTAATGGTCCGGTTTTGCAAGGTAACATGATGTCACCACAGAAGTACTTGCCTAATTTTATCATTACCCATATTGAATCATCTGTTGCACCGACACCAGATATTCTAATGATGGGTGTAGCGTCAGTGCTTGCTATCAATGAAGACATGAACTGGATGCAAGCATTCCGTCCTACAACACAAAAGAAAAATGAAGTAGATTATAACGATATTGGTGCTTTGAATATTGAAGGTAATATTGAAAATAATCCTATTGGTTTTGGTAAAAAATATGATACTAAATCAAAGACATTCACTATTGCAGAGTTGAACAAACTAGTGCAAACTCTTGTTCGTCCTAACCTACTAGTATCTATTGATATTCCTAAGGCTGGGCCTGACACATGGTTTACATCAGTGTTGCATTATATCAAGTTCCGCAACAGTAAAGATGCTTTTGATCGTGTCAATAATTTTGTTACTAACATGACAAATGGCGCGTATCAGCCAGGTAATACTCCTATGTTTAACGAGACTACCAATAAAATTCATGGTGGTTACTACAAAACAAAAGATGGCGTGAAAGATGTGCGTCACCTTGGTTCATATTTGGCCATTGCTAACTTTATTAATGATACAAATCAACAACCTGTGTTGATTTCTCAATATACTAATACACTGTATAATTCTTCTATTCCGTCAGAACTTCGTGCAGCTGAACGTAAGAAATTTATTGACAATATGTCGAACAATAGTGCTGTCTACAAACAGTATTACGATCGTGTGACTTTCTCAGGTGGTTTCCTAATGAACCTTATTGGTTCTATGAAATCTATCGGATTTGCTCCAATCTTCTCTAATCTTGGAGCAGTCAACGATATGTTTGTTCGTCGTAGTACCGCTGATTTCTCTAGCGCTATGCTGCAAGCAGATGCACGTATTATTGGACAAAATAACGTGTATGGTGGATTCTACACTGGTAATAACTACACTCGTACTTTCTAAACCTTAAGTAAGGAAAAGCAGCACACAACCTTAGAGTTGTGTGCTGTATTTTTTTCACTAAAATGTCAATAGTTTGCAATATACCCAACACAAGGAAAAACAAATGCCAGTTTCTCTACAGTTGACTAACTTTGATGATATTTATAGTAAAATCATTACAGAGAAAATACTGATTAATGAAATAGATATTTTTAACACAGAGAATAAAGAACTTCTTGACTCAATCATCCTAAAAAATTATTCTGAAGATAACCTATCGATTATTCCTTCGTGTCAATGTGGTGAACTCAAAGGCACATATTACGTAGGTGAGTTTTGTCATAAATGTAATACACATGTTACATCAACACTAGATGATAACATTTCATTTCTACTATGGCTTCAACAGCCTAAAGATGTTAAATTCTTTATTTCACCTATCATTATAGCTATTCTATTAGCTAGGTATAAAATTACTAAGCCTAATGTACCACTGATTAAGTACATTATGCTTCCTAACTTTAAAATTGACAAAAAGCAACAAAAGAAAAACTTACCGCTATTAGAAAAACTTGATTTTCTTCTTAACGCAAATGGAATTAAAAGAGGATATAATAGTTTTGTAAGTAACTTCTTTAGAATCATTGAGATTTTAGAAAGTGAATTTGTTAAAGAGAAAGCATCAGAGGCATACAATTTTCATAGTTTTCTTCTTAGGAATAAAACAAGTATTTTTAGTAGGTATTTACCTTTCCCTAATAAAATCATCTTTGCTATGGAAAGTAATGAATTAGGTAAGTTCATTGATAAAAGTATCTTAAATCCAATTAATGTGATTAGGCGTCTTACTGGTATTGATTTGTATACCAAGACAAATATGATTAAACAAAACAAGGTAGCTAACAGTTTACTAGACCTTGCTGATTTCTATAATGGATACATGAAATCAGTATTCTTTAATAAAAATGGATTAGTGCGACAACATATTAGTTCCACTAGAAGTCATTTTACTGCTAGAGCTGTTGTAACAAGTATACCTGGTCCACATACATATGATGAGTTATATATTCCATGGGGTATAGGGTGTACACTCCTTAGGGAACATATTCTTAATAGACTATACACAAGAGGTTATACATATAAAAATGCTATTAACTTTCTAATTTATCACAATAAGATATATCATCCTGTATTAGATGAAATCTTTCATGAAATTATTGTTTCATCTGAAGTTGGATTAAAAGGTTTTTATAATCGTAATCCAAGTTTAGCTAGAGGCAGTATTCAAACAGTTAGAATCACTAGAATTAAAACTGATCCTAACGATACAACATTTAGTATGAGTTATTTAATAGCACCAAGTTTTAATGCCGACTTTAAACCATTGAAGTCTTGATTGGTAACAATCATAATAAAACTCTTTTAATTGCGGGAAACCCCTTAGAGCTTTAACTACCAAGTCTATATAGCAATATAATAGATGGCTGAACTAATCACTCAGATACGGTAAAAATGTTAAAGATTGGGCAATCCGCAGCCAAGTTTCTTTTAAAGAAAAAGGTTCAACGACTAGGGTTTTAAACCCGTACAAACTAAGTGGTTTGGAAACAGAGAGCCCCTTAAATAATTAAGGGTGGTGATATAGTCTATTCTTTAGTGAAAGCTAAAGCAGGTGCTTAAGTGCACGGGTTAAGAGTAACGACCTTAGCTAAATAACAACAGCTATAAACTTTAAAAATACTATTAGTTTATAGCTGGCACGTGGATGGAGATGAACTCAATCTTACTTTGGTGTTAACTAAAAAGGTACATAAAAATATGGATAATTTTGAACCTCATAACAACATTTTATCATTATCAGGAACAAATGAATTTACTACTAACATTAAGTTTCCTAAAACCGTGATTTCTACACTAGCAAACTTCATGTCAACTTAAAAAATCAATCAACCTAAGGAGTTTAAATGGGAATGGTCATAGACTGCCCAGAATCTGGAATAGACTATGTATTGTACGGCGATAAAAGTGGTATGATTAGTAACTACTTATATAGCCAAATGCAAGCAATACCTCAAGTCTTTAATGAATTCAGTCAACGAGTTTACAATGGTTTGCAGTCGAGCTATAACTTTGTAAATGACAAACTGACTCAATATGGCATTATGAATCAGATTAAGAATAATGGTGTTAGTATTGTAGATAACTACTACGACAACATCAATAGTTTTACTGATTTACAAAATGCTAATCTGCTTATGCAACGATGGATAATGTCTCACCCTGGTGTACGTCAACTCTATCTTGATCAAAATCTTGATGGTTATAGTGGAACTTACAACAATGTCTTTGGTAAAGATGTTGGTGAGAAAGACTATAACTATAGAAGAGTAATGGATGGAGCAGTAGTTGATCAAGACGATAGTTTTGTTATTAAACACTATGATGAGCCTTTAATGATAGGTGATAAAGAATTAAATCATTTTGAGAAAGTAAAGGTAATTAATGCTTATAATTGTATAGATTGGTTGCTTGAAACTTCTCCTTTTGATTTTACTTGCAAGAGTCAAGAACCCGTAACTATTAACCGTCCTTAAATATATGAACCTTTCACCTGAAGATATTGAAACCCTTAACCATTTACTTCAAAGTCCTAAGCTAGATATTCCTGGATATAGACGAGAAGTATGTATTACTGGATTAAACTACAAATGGCTACAAAAGAACATTAGAACTAGGAACAAAGAGTTAGACCCTAAACTTAAAGAACTACTCAAATTAGTCTAAAGAAACCACACACCAAGTAAAATCTGGTGTGTGGTTTCTTTTTGTTTTAGAATATATTTCAACTACATATATATTAATTGTAAACAGATACTACTTTTGTTTCAATCATACCGATTAAACGTTGTATTTGTTATAAGGAGTTTATCATGAAAGTATCTTCTATTGAGGTTGTCCGTTTGTTTAAACAAAAAGATTTAAATGAATTTAGCAAAGCTAATCAGGCAGCAGATGAGTATTGGCTTAAAGGTATGCCAGTTGAAGTTCTTCGATCTGAAGCATCTAAAAAGTTCGGGGAATTTATCGTAATGTTTTAGCTAAAACCCCGGCCTTTAATTCGTTTCACTCATTGCTCTGCGAGTAGGCCGGGGATACAGCGTAAATACTGTGTTAATGCGGTTAACAGTTACATATTCAAAAGCTGTTCCACAGCAACAATGTAATACTATGGTTATACCACATAACATATACACCACTTTTAACCACCTAGCGGTGCCTAATAATGAAAGGGTCACATCATGGGAAATACTCCTAAAAAGCCCTTTGTTAAGGGTTACAGGTTTCGATTTTAT
>JAVHRS010000100.1:0-1309 GCA_036171755.1 Minisyncoccota bacterium | reverse complement strand
CTTCTTCTTCTTCTTCTTCTTTTCAAGCGAAAAATAGCTTTTTTAGCAAAAAATGGATAAAATGTTCTTGACAAATACAAAATATCCGATAAAATGAGTTTATGAGCATAATCAGAGAGGTTACTATAAAAGCAAAAAAATATTTGGAGAGCGATGAAGCCCTTATTTTCGTCGGTGCCCGTCAGGCCGGAAAGACAACTATTCTTCATCAACTGGAAGATGAGATAAAAGATAGGCCACATTTTTTTGTCAATCTTGAAGACAAAGAGATAAGTCATCTTCTTGACAAGTCACCTAAGCAAATTTTTCAAATCCTGCCTGTCAATCTTAAAAAAAGAACATATATATTTATTGACGAAATTCAGTATCTCAAAGATCCAACTAATTTTCTAAAATATATTTACGACCAATACCAATCAAAAATTAAACTTATTGTATCCGGTTCATCCGCCTTTTATTTAGATAAACGCTTTAAAGATTCGCTTGCAGGACGAAAAAAAATATTTAATGTTTACACAGCATCTCTTAAAGAGTTTTTTATCTTTAAGCAATCTGATAATTTAACAAAGAAAAAATTTAGCGAACTCACATTCATTGAAAAAGATAAATTTAAAGAACTTTTTTCTGAATATCTAATTTTTGGTGGTTATCCTAGGGTGATCTTATCTCCAATTGAAGAAAAAAAAGAGATTTTAAGAGATATTGTATATTCGTATGTAAAAAAAGATATCTATGAAGCCAATATCAGACAGGAAGAAATCTTTTATCGTCTGATGAAAATTTTAGCTCAGCAGATAGGGAATCTTGTTAATAGTTCTGAACTATCCGTAACCTTGGGTGTTTCAAAAAGCGCGATTGATAATTATCTATATGTTATGCAAAAATCATTTCACATTTCATTAATAAGACCATTTTATAGAAATATAAGAAAAGAACTGACAAAAATGCCTAAGATTTACTTTTATGATCTTGGTTTACGGAATTTTTTAGTTAATGATTTCGAACCATTTTTACTTCGAGATGATCAGGGTCAGATTATGGAAAATTATTTCTTTCGGCACCTCATTAGTCAATATTATGTTGATCAAATAAAATTCTGGAGAACAGTCGATGGGGCCGAAGTAGATTTTGTCGTTGAAGATAGGGCATTTGAAATTAAGGTTAATAAAAAATTAGCTAAAACCTCTAAATACAAATTATTTCAGAAAAAGTATCCAAAGATTAAATTTGAGATTTTAGATAGGGAAGATATTATGAATTATTAATTATTTGTTATAATCTTACTCATGGCGACTAAATATCAACCACA
>JAVHRS010000099.1:0-1312 GCA_036171755.1 Minisyncoccota bacterium | reverse complement strand
GTTCTTGCTATTTAAAATTGCGAAATTTATTTTTTATATCAATTATTTACACAAACACTTTAGCAACATCGCGCTCGGTTTGCTTTCTACGACGTGTCTGCAAGCGGTCTTTTTGTTTTGGTAGAGCATAATTTTCAAAGAATCCCGACAGTTGAATGTGAGAGCGCAGGATACTTAGTTGAACGATTGCTCGACCAATTTCTTCTTGCCCTGTCTTGCGATAGGTTGCAATGAGTACATTATCGAGTGCATTTCTAAATTTCTCATTACTCCACGAACGAGCTCTTAAATTCCCAAAATCGAGAATCATTGCAATTGCTTTATTCTTGAACATACCAACCCATTCAAGATCTAGAAGTTCAACATCTCCAGAGTTAAAAACATACAGATTATTTGGAGCCATGTCGCCGTGTACTATAGAAGGAACACGATTTCGTTTTGAATCAATTATCGGCTCCAGTCGCGCCATCAATTTTTTGGCCTTGTCTTTTATTTCGGGAATTCCTAACCTGCGTTCCAAAATTTTATGAAATGGTTCTGCTTTTCCTCTTCCGTCTAAGGGTTTTACTTTTTTATTGAGATAACGAAAAATCTCACGTCTAAAGCTTTTATAATCGCCAGGGTAAGTTTTTAGGATTTTCTTGAGTCGAGCAGGCAAAGACTGAATCACGATTGAATGGAATTTGTGAAGTTGGTTTATTGTTTGGGTTGCTTCGCGAACACTTAAAAGCTCGACTCCTTTATCTCCCTCAATAAATCCGATTTTAGATTTGTTTGTCGAAAACGTCTCCATTACTACGAACGGTACGCCTCTTTTTGGATCATAATTTGAAGCGACAACCCCTCTCGTATTTATGGTCTTATGTGCTTTGATATATTGTGCTATTTCTATTTGTCGCTGAAATGGCAAAAGTAATTTTTTGGTATTGTTTTCTGGTACTTTGATAAACTGTTCGACAGTTTTGTTTCCCTCAACGCGCTTAGCAACCATGAAAAAATATCGGCGACCGTTTGTGGTGCGTTTCTGTACGATTTTTCTTTCTGCGTTTCCAATGACGAATTTTTGTTCGGCTAGAACTTTATAGACGCGATTTTGATATTTGGTCAGTTTGTTCACGAATTCATTATAGCTCTTTCGCCGAAAAGAATCCAAAAATCATGGAGCAAACTTTTTGAAAATCAGAGCGAGGATGGCGCGGGATTCCCCCCCCAACCCCCTCCTCCCGTGTCCATCCGAGCACCACATTTCGCCCCGCCAACTGCCCGAATACTTGGAGGGCAGAACCCCGAAAGAAAAACACTCCTTGCATTT
>JAVHRS010000098.1:0-1313 GCA_036171755.1 Minisyncoccota bacterium | reverse complement strand
CGATGATGACTTAGACAAGCTCGTGAAGCTGACCGCAGAACGCAACAGCAAGAAGCGCAAATTCGATCTGTCGGAATTTGATAGCACTATTGAAAAAATGCTGGGGCTTAATGTTTCACTACCAGTTATTCAAAATTGGTTTGAAGAAAAAGAGATAAAAATATCTTTACCTGCATTACGCCGATACATTATTAGAACATTTGGTAATGATTTGTATACTGCATTTTTAGAAAGGAACGGCTGGACAAAAACTAAATCAAATGATAATACTCGAAAGCCAAGAAAGCCTAGAGCCAATACAGATGATAATACTACTGCAACAACTCCAAATTTGGATGAAGACACAGTATCTGCATCTGTAGATGCTGGCAAACCAAAAAAACCGACTGAGCCAGTAAATCAAGCGGAATATATAAACCCACTAATTTCAGCAGGAATCGGTCGCAGACTGGAACTAGAAGAAGATAAACCTAAAACAGTTTTAACATTTAGCAATAAAGGAAAAAGCAATGAATAATATTCACTTTGTAATGAGTTCAAAGGGCGGTATTGGAAAAAGTTTGGTAGCTGCACTTTTAGCACAATATCTACGAGAGAATGATAGCTCTGTCGTTTGTGCAAATACCGACCCAAAAATGAAAACCTTCTCAAAATTTAAATCACTGAAAGTCGCGGATGTTGAAATATTTGAGAATGGAAAAATTCAACAAAGTAAATTTGATCCATTATTTGAACATATGCATCAAAATACATTCAACTATGTTGTTGACACAGGTGGAAGTACATTCATTGATTTAACAAAATACTTTGAAGATAACAATGTTTTAAAAGATTTGAATGATGCCGGTAAAAATGTATTTATTCACTGTCCAATTGTTGGCGGCGCAACTGCGTTAGATAGCATCGATGGTTTTCAAGATGTATTAAAGATCAAAGACAAATGTTTTAAAATTATTGTTTGGGAAAATGAATACACAGACTTAGTTAAGTCCGAAGGAAATTTCATTGTGGAATCTGATTTGTTTGTTGACGCGATTAAATCTGGTAAAGTTTCCGGAGTTGTAAAAATCAAATATAGAAAAGATTCTGATACTTTTATGGAAGACGTTTTAAAAATGACCGCTCAATTTATGACATTTGATGATGTTTCAAAATCAACTGATTTCAAAATGATGAGTAAAAAACGAATTAATACAGTTAAGGAAGATTTGTATACCGAACTCGATAAAATTCCTCAATTGCGCTGATGTTAAGCTAACATTAATATGTTGACTTTATATCAGCTTAAAAAGCTACTTGCTGACTCTGGATTT
>JAVHRS010000097.1:0-1323 GCA_036171755.1 Minisyncoccota bacterium | reverse complement strand
CATTGGCAATAGTGCTAAACATGGCTCTAAAACCATGAGATACGATTTCCTCTTTGGAATATCCTAAACGCCGCAATGCCTGATTGAGAGTATTTTCACTTATAGGTTTCATGTTGGTATGTAATGCTGGAAATAGATATTTACTGCGATCTTTACTATAAACTGCCAATTCTTCCAAAAGCTCTTTTATTTGTTTCGTTATAGGAATAAAATGCGGGCGCTTCATTTTCATTTTTTCAGAAGATATATTCCACTCATTTTTTGCTAAATCAAATTCATTCCACTCTGCGAAACGGATATTAAATGGTCTTTGAGAAGTTAAAATAGCAAGCTTTAACGCATATCTAACTGTTATTTCACCATGATACTCATCTATTGCACGCAATAGCTTCCCGATCTCTTTTGGATCCGTAATGGTTGGATAGTTTTTACTTTCAATTTTACCTATCACATAGCGCTTATCAATATCTGCAATTATATTATGAGGTGCAAGTTCTCTCGTTACTGCGTATCTAAAAACCTGACCTACAATATTTAGGAGCCTTTTTGCATTATCTACATGTCCTCGCTGTTTGATTCTATCAATACATTCTATTACCATTATGCGAGTGATCTCATCCATGGGAACTTTTCCTATATATGGAAAAATATGTTTTTCTAAACGTAAAACCTTTTTTGAATGGTATTGAGCATTTAATTCACCTTCAACACTTGCAAAATAATCCCTTGCCACTTTTTCAAAGGTATTTAATAGTCGAGTATTTTCCAATTTTTCAAGCATTATCTCCTCTTCAAGATTCGACTTAACTTCTTGTTTCTCTTTAATTGGATCAATACCTAGGGAAACTTTACTTCGGAATAGATCCCGTGCAGCTCTTGCATCTTTTAGTGTCACAATAGGATAAGCACCTGCAGTAGTTTTTCTTGCTTTTCCATTAAAGGTATAACGAATCTCCCAAATTTTTCTACCATCAGCTTTTACAACTAGCTGCAAACCACTACCATCTGACAATGTATAGTCTTTAGTAGTAGGTTTTGAATTTTTTATTTCAGTATCAGTAAGTGGAGTAACTTTTTTATTCGCCATAATACACCTTTAATGTACTTTTTAATGAAGTACATTAGAGCATTTTATACGAAAGTACATTAAAAAGTACATTAAGAATTTAGATTTAGCTAGATTTGCTTAGAAAGACTTAGACGGTAAATTAGCTTCAAAGTAGCTATTTGTGGGATCTATTAGAGTTTTTTGGATGAGTTTAAATTGTGAGGTGGTGGGTTCTCAGGGACTCGAACCCTGGACCGCCCGGTTATGAGCCGGGA
>JAVHRS010000096.1:0-1327 GCA_036171755.1 Minisyncoccota bacterium | reverse complement strand
GTGGATTGAAAAAGAATTGGATACCTATGGTTTGTTTAGTCAAAACGAAGACAGGGTCTATCTGGAAAATTACAAATATTTAGGTTTCAAATATTTTTATGCATATGAATTTTTGGAAAAGATTTTCCAAAAATTTAACTTTCACAAATCTTTAAATGAAATATTCAAAGATTTGGTGATAAGTAGAATATTAGAACCCAATTCCAAAAGAGAAAGTTTAAATTTCTTAAGTGAATTTATGGATAAAGACCATTCACTAGATTCTCTTTACAAACAAATAGTTAAATATGATGAAAGCAAAAAACAAAATTTAGAAAAACAGATAATGGAAATAGCTAAAAAAGAATTCAGTTTTGATTTCTCTTTTGTTCTTTACGATGTTACCACGTTGTACTTCGAATCTTTTGAAGATTATGAATTTCAAAAACCAGGATTTAGCAAAGATCATAAAGCTAATCAACCGCAGGTGGTAGTGGGGCTTGTTGTGACTAAAGACGGACTGCCTTTAAGTTATCAAATATGGAAAGGAAATACTTTTGAGGGGCACACCTTTATCCCCATGCTAAAAGCCTTTAAAGATATACATAAAATTGAGAAACTCACAGTCGTGGCTGATAGCGCCATGCTTTCTAAAATTAACTTCCATGCGTTAAAAGAAGAGGGTTTGAATTACATAGTGGGGGCGAGACTTGGAAATCTAAAACAAACTATTTTAGAGAAAGTTTTAAAAGATTTTAAAATGCAAGATGGTTATTCAATGAGAGTTGATGATTTAATTGTTGACTATTCTTCGGCGAGATATATTAAAGATTTAAGTGACTTGGAAAAACAAAAGAAGAAAGCGCTCAAATATCTGGGTGAGTTATCATTCAGAACTCCCAAACTGAAATATTTAAAAACTGAATTTTTGAACAATACCCTTAATCAAGAATTAATAGACAAACACAAAAGATTATTAGGTCTAAAAGGTTATTACACTGATTTAAATTTATCAAATACTGAGATTATTAATTATTATCACAATCTCTACAAAGTCGAGCATGCTTGGAGGATCGCTAAGTCTGATTTACAAACTAGACCAATTTACCATCATAAAGAAGAATCAATCAGAAATCATTTATTAATTTGCTTTGTGGCTTTGACTATTTCTGTTTATCTAGAATTGAAAAACAAAATTTCGATTGCCCAAATAATTTTAAATTTAAAATCTATCACTGACGCTAAAATTCAAAACAAACTTAATGGCAATGTGCTTTATCAAAGAGTAGATTTAACTGAAACCGTGTTAGATATGGAAAAAATGTCGTACTAACGGCAGAAGTCGGGA
>JAVHRS010000095.1:0-1329 GCA_036171755.1 Minisyncoccota bacterium | reverse complement strand
CTCACCAGTATACGGCTCAGCTTGAGAATAAAGATGGCTCGAAAGTTCGTGATGCAGTTTTTGGTAACGTTGGCACTATGATCATATTCCGTGTAGGAGCTGATGATGCAGACTTTTTAGAAAAAGAGTTTGAGCCAGAATTTATGGCTCAAGATTTAGTTAACTTACCAAACTACAATATTTATCTTAAATTAATGATTGACGGTGTTACAAGTCGTCCTTTTTCTGCTACTACTCTTCCACCGATAAAGATAGATTTAGCAAAAGGTATCAAAGATAAAATTATAGAAGCTTCTCGTAAAAATTATACTCGTCCTCGTAAAGAAGTTGAGGATGAGATTTTGAAGTGGAGCGGAATGCTTCAAGTGGGTGAAGGTGAAGCGAAATATAAAGCTGATTGTTCAAATTGCGGAAAGGTTACAATGGTGCCTTTTGAGCCTCAAGAGGGTAGACCTGTTTACTGTAAGGAATGTATGTTTAAGATTAAAAGCGGTGAATTGAAGCCCGCTACTGGATTCATAGCTTCAAGGTCATCTAGGCAAGAAGAGAAGGTCTCTACTGCACCGCTTGCAGCTCTCGGTATTGAATTTGGGGTGACAGATAAAAATTTCAGAGTCTCAAAAAATAAAGAACAAACAAAAAGAACGATGCCAGTTAAAAATGATAATCACAATGGTAATAATAATTATGATCATAATAATCGTAATGGAAATAATAACAATCATTTTGTAAGAGGAGAGAGGAAGCATACAGGCCCATCACCACTTTTGAAAGGTTTATTAGAAAAGATAGGAATAAATGGGAATAAAGAAAAAGTTTTAAATAATAAAGTAGAAGTAGTAGAGGTAAAGAAAGAAATACCGAAAGCCATGTCTTTATCTTCTCTTAAAACTAACGAACTAAAAGTTGGTAGAAATGAATATGTAGCACCAGTCAAAGAAGCATCCGAAGAGAAGAAGGCAGCACTCAAAGATTTACTTCTTAAGACCGCAAATCATAACCATGAAGTTAAAAAAGAAAATGATGCCAGTGTTTCGCTTAAACTTCCTTTTATGAGGTCTTCGGACGAGGGGGACGAGATTGGTGTCAGACCATCAGAAAAGGAAATTCAGGCTACACAATCAGAGGCAAGGCCCGCTTCCGCACAAGGCTATAGCGAGGCAAAGCCAGAAGTAAAAACAAGTGGAGACTCTTGGCAGAAACGTAAAACTAAAAAGGAAGTTCCTGAAGATGTTTTAAGAAAAGTTTTAGAATAAATTTTTATGAGTATTAAAATAATAAAATATTATGTAGTTTTCGTTATAATGTTTTTTTCCTGTGTAAATTTAG
>JAVHRS010000094.1:0-1334 GCA_036171755.1 Minisyncoccota bacterium | reverse complement strand
TGCTGGGAATCATAAACCCAATCAACGGTGGCGGATTTGAGATAAAACTCCCAACTTTAGGACAATAAATCCCAATAATTAGATTTATTTATCAAATAAAAGCTTGATTCTTTATAAGTTTTGATAAAATCTTGAGGTATCTTTACTTTTTCACTTCTCCATTTGAATTCAAATAAGTTAAATCTACCTTGTTTTTCTTCAATTAGATCAATTTCTTTTTGATCGTACGTTCGCCAAAAATAATAATTAGCCAAAATTTGATGATTGTGATTATATTTTAATCTTTCCAATAAACAAAAATTTTCCCATAAACCACCAATATCCGCTCTTAAATTGATGGGGTTATAATTTTGGATTAGGCTATTTCTTATACCAATATCATAAAAATATATCTTAACTGATTTAGAAATTTCTTTTCTTAGATTACGACTAAAAGCTCTTAAAGTAAAGATTATAAATGCCTGCTCAAGAATGTCAATATATTTTTGTACGGTTATTCTACTTATCCCCAGTTGAGTAGCTAATTCGTGATAAGATACTACTCCACCCAACTGCAAAGCTAAAAGCTGAAGCAAATCAATAATAATCTTTGATTTTTTTATTCCTTCAAAATTTAATATATCTTTAGATAAATAATCTGATGAGATTTCGTCCAATCGTAAAACTGCTTGTTTTTCTGGTAAAAAATAGGTCTCAGGATATAGCCCAAAGCGAATTATTTTATCCAAATGAGCGTCAATTTCAAATTTATTTTTATTGATATCAATCTCCTCGAGAGAAAGAGGATAAAGAATAAATTTATCAACTCGTCCAGTCAGAGGTTCATTTATTTTATTATTAATCTCAAATGATGAAGATCCGGTAGCAATTATCTGAATCTCAGGATAGGTGTCAACTAATAGTTTGAGAATTAAGCCAATATTCTCAATTTTTTGTGCTTCATCCATTACTATTAATTTGGCATTTCCAAAATAATTTTTTAATCTTGCCGGTTCTGGAATTTTTAGGTTATCTCTCACTGATAAAATCTCACAATTTAGATAAAGTGTTTTAAATTTATTCTGGTATTTTTCCAAAAAACTTTTGACAAGAGTAGTCTTACCCACTTGACGGGCACCGTAAATAACAATCACTTTACCCTTAAAAAAGCAATTTTCTATCTGATCTACAAGATATCGTTTGATATACATAGTTACATTATTTATATTAAAATTGTAATTATAATGACAATATTATTACTAATTTTAATATTTGTCAAGCGAAATTTGGTCAGAGAAATTAGGCCAAAAAAATACCCCGTGCGTTTTTACGTTCCACACGAGGTATCAATCTGT
>JAVHRS010000093.1:0-24264 GCA_036171755.1 Minisyncoccota bacterium | reverse complement strand
AAATATGATATAATACAAAATACTTATGGATTCAGTGTATACAGCCATATTTTATATGTTTTCTTTTTTGTCCGTATATGTACAGATCTTTTTTTTAGTCACATTTTTAGAAAAACGTCGTCATATTGTTAAAAATCCAAAATATTTAGAGCTTATAGATTATCCTACAGTAACGATTACTGTTCCTTGTTATAATGAAAAAGATACTATAGAGAAGACAATAAGCTCTCTTTTGGCATTGGATTATCCTAAAGATAAAATAACAATTTTTCTCGTAGATGATGGTAGTAAAGATAATACATGGGAAATCATACAAAAATATGACAATGGCACAAATATAAGAGCTTTTCACAAAGAAAATGGAGGTAAGCATACAGCTTTAAATTTAGCAATAGAGAAAAATACTTCTCTATTTTTTGGATGTCTTGATGCAGATTCTTTTGTTCATGATCAAGCCTTAAAAAGGATAATGAAATATTTTGAAAAAGATCCGAAAACTATGGCAGTGGCTCCATCGGTTGTGGTATATGATCCTAGAAATATAATTCAATCTGCACAAAAGGTTGAATATGATATGGCTATTTATACAAAGAAGATGCTTGGTTTTATGGGAGGAATTCATGTGACACCTGGCCCTTTTTCTATTTTTAGAAAAACAGTTTTTGATGAATTAGGTCCTTATCATAAAGCTCATAATACCGAAGATCAAGAGATTGCTCTTCGTATGCAAGAGCATGGTTACAAGATAGATCACTGTCCTGATGCATATGTATATACCAATGCACCTGAGTCAGTGGCCAAACTTTATCGTCAGCGCTTAAGATGGATTTATGGTTTTATTAAAAATCTTATAGATTATAGACGACTTTTATTTAAAAAGGAATATGGGACCGTGGCTCTCTTCACTTTACCATCTGGTATTATTTCTATCTTTGGTGTTATTTTTCTTTCGGTAACTGTTTTATATAATTTAACAAAATTTATTTATATAAAAATTATTCAAATAAATACAGTAGGTTTTTCAAGTCTTTTACATTTTAGTTATAAATTTGATTGGTTTTTTATTAATACAAAAGCGGTATTGTTCTTAACTATAATTTTGTATATACTTGTAATTACATCAGTATTAATTGGTAGAAAGATGTCAGAAGGTAAGGTTACTTTTTCTATGTCAATACTTTATTTTATTATTATTTATAGTGTGATAGCACCGTTTTGGATGCTCAGAGCCATTTATAATGCAATTATATCTAAGGAGTCTAGCTGGACATTCGAACGTCGTATCAAACCAAACAATTAATTTATGCATCAACATGAACCAAACGACTGGAAGAAGTATGTCATAGTTCTATTTATAACAACTACTATTTTTATAGGTGGTTTATGGGTTTCTAATTATTTTAATGATAAAAAAATAAATCAGTTAAAATCTATTGAAAGTACTATTTCACTTGATTTAATGTCTTCAGAAACTCAATTTGATTTATTGCAAGAAGTATCCTGTAAAGATATTACAAATACAGTTCTATCTTCTGAGCTTAATTCTTTAGCAGATAAAATATCTTTCAGTGAAAGCAATATGGGTAGTAATAATGATACAGTTGTGACTCTAAAAAAGAATTATTCATTACTTGAAATAAAGGATTATCTTTTAATGAAAGCTATTACAGAAAGATGTGGGCAGAAGTCTGTTTTCATTTTATATTTTTATAAAAATGATAACTGTGAAGAATGTACAAAACAAGGATATGTTCTTACCTCTCTTCATAATAAGTACCCCAATCTTCGTGTTTATTCATTTGACTACGACCTAGATCTCTCTGCTATTAAAACTATGATTTCTATATACAAAGTTCCTAATGACTTGCCATCTATAGTTATAAATGGCAAGGTTTATAGCGGTCTTAAAACTACAGAAGATATAGAAAAGCTCATTCCCAGTATTGTCTTAGAAAGAGAGAATGAACTAAAAGCAGCGGAGTTATTAAAAGCAAAGAATAATACAAGCAAAACAATACCTAAAAATGATACCACTATTCAATAAAGTAAAGATTTATCAGCTTTTTCGCTTTGGTATTGTCGGAGTATTTAATACAGTACTTGATTTAGCTATTCTTAATTTATTAGTTTATTTATTCACAGTCAAAAGCCCTATAATTTTTGCTGTTTGCAAGGGTCTATCATTTTCTATTGCATTAATAAATAGTTATTTTATGAATAAATATTTTACTTTTATTAAAAAAGAAAAATCAAAAAATGAATTTTATTTATTTATTCTGATAAGTATTATCAGTCTATTTATAAATATGTTTATTTCAAGTATCTTCTTTTATATACTTAATTTGTATCCACAAATAATTTCTGTACATGTAATCGCAACAGCATCTGCTATTGTTGGGGTCATGTTCAGTATGATTATAAATTATGTCGGTTATTCATATTTTGTATTTAAATAATGAAAAAAATACTAGAACATTTTAATTTACACAAAGATAAGTATATTATTGGATTTATACTGATAGCAGCCTTTATTTTAATGACCCTTACCGGACTTAAAGATTATGTGGTTTGGTGGGATCAGGCTGTATATATAGGAATGGGGAAGTATATTGCTACTGGCGGTAGTATTGGCATATGGGAAATATTCAGGCCACCATTATTTCCTTTAATTTATGCATTTTTATATAAATTACATATACCATTAATCATTGCAGGGAAATTAATAGTAATAATAGCAAGTGTAGGTTCTATGTTTGTTGCTTATCTAATTGGAGAATCGATATACAAAAGAGCTGGAATCTTTGCTAGTATTTTTCTTTTTTTTACCCCAGTATTTTTTTCTTTTTCAAAAATTTCAATAACAGATATTTTTTCAAGTTTAATTATTTTAATAGCCGTTTTATTTTTTATTAAACATAAATATTTTTTAACTGGTATTTTTGTTGGACTATCATTCCTGCTTAGATTTCCGCAAGGATTAGTACTTTTACCATTAGGAATATGCTTATTATTTGAGACATATAATTCAAATTTTCTAACTTGGCTCAAAGAATTAATATTAAAAGAATTTAATATTCTATTTGGATTTATTATAGTAATCTTACCGTATCTAATATCTAACTATTTAATGTATGGTAATATTTTTACTCCTATAATTCTAGGAAGCAATTTTGTAGGATTAAGTAGTTTAACCAGTTATTTATACGATTTTGGAGTTTTTTATTATTTTAAGGCCTTATTTACCACCGCACCTTTTTTGTATTTTAGTATTTTACTTTCTTTAGTTTTTTTCAATAAAGAATTTTATTCAAATATTAATTTTAGAAAAAATATTTTAATTGTCTTAATAGTAGGATTAATATTCTTGATGTATTTTACATGGCAACCCCACAAAGAACTTAGATACAGTCTTTCATTCGTACCATATTTTGCAATACTTGCTGGTGTTTCTTTTTCCTTATTTGCAAATATTTTTAAGAAATTTAAGTACATTATAATATTATTTTCTATTATAGGTTTGTTTTTTATTTATAAATCATTACCAATAGTTAAATATAGTACAAATACTGAGTATATTCCTTTGTATGAAAATCTAGATACACTTAATGGTAAGTATTTGGCAACATTACCCGTTCCTTCTGCTTTTGGTAAAGTAAAAATTGTTGGCATTTTTGCTTCATCAAATGATTTCTTAAGTTATAAAGATTTTAGTTCTATTGATGGTATTGTGGTAAACAGTTGCGATATTTTTTGTTCAGAAAAGAGTCTTGATAATAACTGCGATAAAGACCTTGAAATTATTACTAGTCGAATTAATGATCTCTCTTATAATAAGACATACGAGAATATAATTAATAGATGCACTTTTAGTGTATACAAAAAATAAAATGAATTTAAGTATAGTATTGCCAGCATATAATGAAGAAGCAAATATTGAAAAAACTGTTAGGTCAATATCTTTATCAATGAAAGATGTCCAAATAGTCGATTATGAAATAATAGTAGTTAATGATGGTAGCAAGGATAAAACAGGTGATATTATCAGAAGCCTAATAAATACAATACCCAACCTTAAGCTCGTTGAGCATTTTCCAAATAAAGGCTATGGAGGTGCTTTGAGGGTAGGATTTGCAAATTCTACTAAGGAGTGGATATTTTTCATGGACTCTGATGGTCAATTTGATTTTAATGAAATTAAATTACTATTGGAGCAAAAGGATAAAGGGTTTGATCTTATCATAGGTTATCGTGCTAAAAGAAGTGATAATTTTATGCGTAAATTAAATGCTTTTGGGTGGGGTTTAGTAGTTAGATTATTGTTTGGCTATTTAGCTCGAGATATAGATTGCGCTTTTAAATTATTTAAAAGAGAAATTTTAAGTAAGATAATTATAGATACAGATGGGGCTATGATTACTACTGAATTTCTGGCTGGGGCAAGGGCTAGAGGTTATAAAATAGTTGAAGTTCCAGTTAGTCATTTTCCTCGTAAGGAAGGGAATTCTACGGGGGCAGATTTACATGTTATTCTTAAGGCCTTTAGAGATTTGTTAGCATTTAGAATTAGATTATCAAAGGAATTAAAAAAAAATAATAAATTTAAAATATAATTTATATAGGCATGTATGAGTATATTTAAAATAAAAAATTATTGGCTAAGTTTAGATAATATAGATAAATCAATTATATTATTATTGATTTATCTTTTATTATAAGAATTATTTCCCTTTTTTATTAACCTCTTAGGGATTTTATCTAACTTTTTTCTTTTTCTGAATTGAATCATACTTCTTGCTTTGACTAAAGGTTCGCGGGCGAGGGATTTTGATTTTGGAATAACTGCGACTACTGGAATTACTTCGTGGATTTGTTTTGGTTGTTCTGGTTCTGGAATTGGTTCAGGTTGAATCTCTGTTTCCATTGGTTTTGTTTTATCTGGAGTAATTTCATCTACTGATTCAGCTCCTGGTTCGCTAGGAGTTTCAGTGATTTCGTCAGCCATATATGGATTATATCAAATTAAGCTTATTTTGTAAGGCAAATCTGATTGACATTTAACTCAAAAAGGAGTATAATATAAGATAAGTTTTAGTTTTTCTTTTTTAGGGTAAACTATGTTACAATAATAATTACAGATATGAATTTTATATTTAAAAATAAAAATTTTGGTAAAGTATTACTTATAATATCAGCTGTATTTTTCTTGTGGATTAGCTCTTTTGGATTACTTTACGATATGAATCAAATGGGTGTTGATGGCTCAAAGAATAGTTGTATCTTTAGTGTTTCAAGTGATAGTTGTGCTATGAATATTTCTGAACACATTACTCTCTGGCAAGGAATGACATTAAGCTTACCCCAAAATATAATAGGAATAGTAGGTGCACTTTTGTTATTAGTTACATTAGCACTAGTATCTACTTTTTGGAGAAATTCTCTTTATCTGTTTTCGCCGCATATTTTTTCTCGATTTAAATTATATATAAAACAACATCCACAAATGAAACTATTCAACTATTTGAAAGAAATTTTTTCTAGTGGAATTCTTAATAAAAAAATATACAAACTAGCAACAATATAAGTTTTGCGAGTTTACCATTTTGAGTTGGTCGCTCTTGGTAAATGTTATTGCAAGGCTTTTTTCTTGTGTTTTTATTAAGTAAATTCTAAAAAAATTAATGAAAAAATTAATAATAATTACCCTCCTTATCTTAGCAAGTCTTATGGCTCTTGTATGGTTGGGTAGCAAAAATCAAAAATCGCCAGCTCTAGATACTGGTATAAAAAGTGCCTTAACTGCTTCTGAGTATGTTTATGATTTTGGAAAAATATCAATGAAAGATGGTGAAGCAATAAAAGAATTTATAGTCACTAATGGAACAGACAAAGATATTGTTTTTCCAACTCTTGTAACATCATGTATGTGTACAACAGCGTATTTTGTATTACCTGACGGTAAAACAAAAGGACCTTTCGGTATGTCTGGCATGGGTTATGTTCCACCATTAGATGAAACAATTAAAGCCGGAGAAAGTCGTATTATTAGAGCTGTCTATGATCCAAATGCTCACGGTCCAGCTGGAGTTGGGTTTATTAACAGGTTTATAACTCTTACTGATTCTTCTGGGAGTAGTCTCAAGTTAGAAATTAAAGCAACCGTAACCCCTTAAATATTATGAAAAAAACAATCACAATTTTAATTGTAATAGTTGTAGCAATATTAGGAATAGTATTTCTGAAATATAATACCGGAACAGCTTCATTTATTTGGAGTTTAAGTAATAGTGGTGCATGGCTTCTACCCCTTGTTCTCGTATCGGCACTTCTTGATAGTGTTCATCCTTGTTCATTCTCAATTCTTCTGATTACAATTGCTTTCTTATTTGGGATGCAATTAACTAGAAAGAAAATTCTGCAAATAGGTGGAACATATATTGCAGGAATATTCACAGCTTATTTCTTAATTGGTCTTGGAATACTAAAGGTTTTACATATCTTTAACACTCCCCATTTTATGGGTAAGCTTGGAGCTTCACTTTTGATTGTCTTCGGATTAATTAATCTTTTAAGTTGGTTATTTCCAAAGTTCCCAATCAAACTAAAAATTCCATCTGTGTCACATACTGCTATGGGAAGACTCATGGGAAAAGCATCTTTCCCAGCAGCATTCGGACTTGGTTTACTTGTTGGTATCTGTCAGTTCCCATGCATGGGTGGTCCATACTTAATGGTTATTGGTCTCTTGAAAGATCAGATCACATATCTTGCTGGTTCAGGTTATTTACTTCTTTATAACTTAATTCTTATCATTCCTCTTGTTGCCGTACTATGGATATCTGCTGATAAATTAGTTGTAAACAAAATACAGGACTGGAAAAGAACAAATTTGAAAGGCTTAAAATTATGGGCAGGTCTTGCCATGATTATTATTGGAATCCTAATTCTATTTATGTAATTTATGAACAAACTAACTATTGATGAATTTTTAGTAAAAATTGAATCTCTTAAAGAAAAAGCTGGGGTTGATTTATCTATTACTGAGGACTTGAGTCTTGCAGTCATGAACCTAATCAGTTTAGAAGAGCACTTCTTTTTTACTGGTGTGAAATTAAATAAAGATGAATATTTTGAAACCTCAAATGAGATTCGAAATCTTCGCAAGGAATTATTAAAAGAATTAATGCCAAATCACGAAGGAGAAACATGGTGTATATCAAAACACCTACTTTCTTCTACGATGAGGCTAATAGAAGTCGGAAATAAACTTTCATCTGATGACAAAAAAGATGAAGCAAAAATAATGTTCGAAAGAGCGTATAAAGTATATTCAATTTTTTGGGCATTAAAATTAAAATTAATAGATGGTCAATTAATAAAAGATACATCAAAAACAAGTTCCAATCTTGAGGACTTGGTCGGCAAATTAGCTGATTGTTGTAATGAATAAATAATATATGGAACACGAAAAACAAAATGAAGTGTTATTTGAAAACAAAGAAGAAATATCAAATTACTTAGTTGAGGTTAAGGCGGTTAAAAAGGATCGTATACTTTCTGCGAGTATTTTAATCTCTTCTATTATTTTAGGTGGGGCTTTAATTTATACAGTAGGACCAAGAAGTGCGACAGGATTAAATGCTACGGGGCAGGAGCAAACACTTCAATCAGTTCTTGAAGGAAAAGTTCTACCAGCAAAGGGAGTAACACTACCTATAAAATGGGGAGATCTAGGAGTAAAATTAGTAGAATCAGGTGTAATTGATAAAGCTAAATTTAATGCTATCTATAAACAAAGAGGTCAACTTACAGAAGAGAACAAGCAATTACTTGAAGGAATAAATAATGGTAAAATTAAAATAACCAGTGAAAATTCTGGATACTTACTTAATTTATTTTGGGCACTTGGTTTAGCAAATAAAAATGAAATTTTAGAAAATGGTGAAATGGTAGATCCTAAATACGGTGGTGCGGGAAACTTTGCTTCAACAGGTGGTTGGACCCTTGCAAAAGGTAGCCCGATGGACCATTACAGTAAACATATCTTCTTCACACTTACCGCTGAAGAGCAAGCACTTGTAGATAAAGTTTCTCGTGGTATTTACAGACCATGCTGTGGTAATTCAGTTCATTTCCCTGATTGTAATCATGGAATGGCAATGCTTGGGTTGTTGGAATTAATGGCATCACAAGGTTCAACAGAGGAAGATTTGTGGAGTACAGCACTTACTGTGAATTCATACTGGTTCCCAGATACCTACATTACAATCGCAACATACATGCAAAATAAAGGTGTAAGCTGGAAAGATGTGAATCCACAAGAAATATTAGGTGCCGAATATTCAAGTTCGAGAGGTTTTGCAAATATTTCTTCACAAGTTTCTCAATCAGCACAATCACAACAAAGTGGAGGAAGTGGTTGTGATGTAGGAGGAGCACCAGTTCAACAACAAAAACAAGTAGGATGCGGTGTTTAATCACTTAGTTGATAGAAAAACACAGGAAGTTGCTCCTTCAGTTAACTAAATTAGTGATATGGAAAACGAGGGTAAAATTGTCATAATGATAGGCATTGATAATAAACTAGTTGGCTTAATTGCCGTTGCAGATATTATTAAAGAAAGTGCAAAAAATGGATTAATTCATCCATTTTTTATACTAATGATATATATAATATCTAAAAATTCCACGCGCATTCCTTCCAGACCCCCTGCGCGCCAAACCCAAATCGTAAAACCCCGCCAAAAATTCTCCAAAAATGATTTGGGTTTGATTGTGGAGCCGCTTCTCAGATTCGAACTGAGGACCTTCACTTTACAAAAGTGTTGCTCTACCAACTGAGCTAAAGCGGCGTATATTACTTGCTTACCAAACAGCTAAAGCGGCGTATATTACTTGCTTACCAAACAGCTAAAGCGGTTAAAACAATAAAACTATCTTAGCATATTACAGGATTTTATCAACTTCATTATTTTCTTCTATTTCCTCGTGTTCTTTCTTTATTTTCTCTTTAACTTTTTTAATCTTTATTTTTGATTCAATGATAGCTCTTTCTACAAAAGAAATTTTTCTAGAATCTGTACATGTTTTTTTCTGAAAAAATTTATGTATTTTAGGTGAGTTGTTTTGAATCCAAATCTTGGTTTTTGTAATAAACAAAAGCCAAGATTTAATAATAAAAATAACAACAGATTGAATTATGTGTTTTATCATATAGAGAGCTATTTTCTCAACTTCTTTTAGGGATAGTTTAGGTAAATAATTCTCATTTTTCTCCTTTAATATAATTCTAGAAGTCTTTATCTCCCATACGCGATAAAATAGCATGCCAAAAGCTATTATTATCGCTATAAAAAAAATAATGATAGATATAATCATAATTAACCAATTGACTCACGAATGAAGGAAATTAATGTTGCTCCTTTTTCTTTTAACAAATTACCAACTGTTATATCAGGATTCTTTATGAACATCTGATCCATCAAAGTTTGTTCTTTGAAATAAGTAGAGATTTTACCTTCCAACATTTTTTTCTTTATTTCTTCAGGTTTGTCTGATTCTGCTACTTCCTTTTCGAAAACTTCAATAACTTTTGCTTTATCTTCGACTTTTACATCATCTCCTTTTATGAAAGCTGGTTTCATAGCAGCTATATGCATAGCTATGTCCTTGGCTAGTTCTTTACTTCCACCAGCTAGAGATACAGCAACAGCACTTTTACTTCCATGTACGTATACACCAAGAACTGAACCTTCTATTGATTCTACTTTACCTAGCTCAATCTTTTCACCAACCTTCTGAACAACAGGATTGATGATATTAAGAGACTTTGCATTCATCGCTTCTATTCCTTCGTTTAATGCTATTTTTGCAAGCTCATTTGCTAGGACAATAAAATCATTATTTCTAGCAACGAAATCTGTTTCTGAGTGAAGGGTAAGAAGAAGAACCTTACCAGCTCCTTCAAGTGCTACTACTACTCCATCTGATGCATTACGATCTGCTTTCTTCATGGCGATACTACTTGATTTCTTCTTAAGGATGATGAGAGCCTTTTCCATATCTCCCTCAGCTTCTTCGAGAGCATTTTTACACTGCATGACTGAGACGGAAGTTGCATCTCTTAATTCCTTAACTAATTCGGCTGTGATTTTTATAGACATAATTTATAGATTGGTCAGAGACCTTAATAAATAATTTTTAATGAACTATTACTTTCCCGCTATTCCTTTATTGTATGCATTTTTAGCTTGAGTAATAAAGAAGGTAATACTTGATACTGAGGCATCATTTGCAATGATAGGGTACTCTACTTGTTTTATGTTGCAGTCTGTATTCATAAGAGCGATAACAGGAAGATTCATTTTATGAGCTTCAGTTACGGCAATATGTTCCTTTTTAGGATCAATAACAAAGAGTGCATCAGCTGTACGAGTAACACTAGTCAATCCTTGAAAATTTTTTGTCATGTCTTCCATTTCTCGATCAATCAATAGTCTTTCTTTTTTTGTATATTTTTCTAACCCCCCTTTTTCTTTTTGATCACGTAAGTCAAGTAATTTAACAATACGCTTCTTTATCTCAGGAAAATTTGTAAGAGAACCTCCTACCCAACGTTCAGAAACGTAAGGCATATTCAAAGCGAGAGCTGTTTCTACCACTTGCTGACGAGATTCTGCTTTTGTTCCAACGAAAAGAATAGTCTTTCCTCCCGCAGCTAGGGAAGTAATCTTCTCCATGGCTTTTTCAAAAAGGTCATTTGTCTTTTCAATATTTATAATATCAACTCCATTTTTGGTTGCAAAAATGTAAGGACTTATCGATGGGTGACGACGACTTTTAGAATACCCATAATGAGCACCGTTCTGAAACATTTCTTCGATAACACTGTTTTGTGTAGTCATATTTCTTTGGCTCGCC
This sequence comes from Minisyncoccota bacterium, assembly GCA_036171755.1. GTDB lineage: Bacteria > Patescibacteriota > Minisyncoccia > Phycocordibacterales > UBA9973 > UBA8515. The sequence goes on along the minus strand of JAVHRS010000093.1, from coordinate 13,347 downwards.
GTAGCTTTAAGCATAAGCGGCTGATTAATTATAATCCTGTTTCGATAACAGGGCATTCCGTTTTTAAGCATCCCAGCCTATTTACAAGGGTCTTTTAAACAAAAAAACTCCTCACGGAAAGTACACATATAGTACCAGAAAAACCATTATTTTGCAAACCAAGAAATCCTTTTGTTTTTTGACTGTGGGGCGTTTTTAAGGTAGTATGTGGATATGAAGCAATCACAACTATTCACTAAAACAAAGAAAGAGAGTCCAGCAGATGAGGTGTCTCTAAATGCCGAATTACTTATAAAGGCAGGTTTTATTAATAAAGAGATGGCGGGGGTATATTCATTTTTACCTCTTGGTTTACTGGTGATAAATAAAATTGAAAACATTATTAGAGAGGAAATGAATAATATAGGCGGTATAGAAATGAAGACAACTGTGCTTCAGAATAAAGAAGTATGGGAAAAATCAAATCGGTGGGATGATGAAGTAGTAGATATTTGGTTTAAAACAAAATTAAAAAATGGGGGAGAAGTTGGTTTATCATTTACCAACGAAGAGGCATACTCAAATATTTTAAAGCAGTACATTAGTTCTTATAAAGATTTGCCTATTTACCCTTACGACTTTAAAAATATTTTTAGAAATGAGACTAGAAGTAAATCTGGGATTTTAAGAGGCAGAGAGTTTTACTGGAAAGCTTTATATTCATTTTCTAAAGATGAAGCAGAACATGATGAGTTTTATGAGAAATCTAAACTTGCTTATAAAAATATTTTTCAGAAAGTTGGTATTGGTCATTTAACTTATATGACTTTTGCTTCAGGTGGGTCTTTTTCAAAGTTTTCCCATGAATTTCAAACTCTAACAGGCGCAGGTGAAGATACTATTTATATTAATGAAAATAAAGGTATCGCAATAAATAAGGAAGTATACACTGATGAAGTTTTAGAAAGTTTAGGTTTGAAGAAAGAAGATTTAATTGAAAAAAGAGCAATTGAAGTTGGAAACATTTTTTCATTGGGAACAAAGTTTTCAGAGCCTTTCGATTTGAAATATAAAAACGAAAAAGGGGAAGATAAATTGGTTGTTATGGGTAGTTACGGATTAGGATTAACTCGTTTAATGGGTACAATTGTAGAAGTTTTATCAGATGACAAGGGTATAATTTGGCCAGAATCCGTAGCTCCGTTTAAAGTACACTTACTTGCTCTTGGAAAAGATGAAAATGTTAAAACAGAATCAGATAAACTTTATGAAGAATTGAATAGAAAGGGGATAGAAGTACTTTTTGATGACCGAATTGATACAAGTGCAGGGGAAAAGTTTGCAGATGCCGATCTAATAGGTATACCTTATAGAGTTGTTGTTTCTAAACGTAGTTTAGCTGATGGAGGCTTTGAAGTTAAGAAACGTACAGAAGCTAATGGGAAAATAGTTTCTTTTGATGATTTAATGAAATTACTAGAAACTAAAAACTAGTTACTAGAACCTAATTTTAATATATGTTTAAAAAAATTTACAAAATGTTTTCTAATGATATCGGTATCGATTTAGGAACAGCAAATACGCTGGTCTATTTGAAAGGTCATGGTATCGTTATAAATGAACCATCTGTGGTTGTTGTAAATCAAAAAACTGGTCAGATCGTAGCTGTCGGCGCTGAAGCAAAGCAAATGCTTGGACGTACTCCGGGACATGTCCGTGCTGTACGTCCCATAGTAGATGGAGTTATTTCTGATTTTGAAGTTACAGAAGAAATGCTCTCTTATTTAATCGGTAAAGCGGAAGAAATATCAAAAAAGTTTATTCGTCCACGTGTGGTACTTGGAGTTCCTACTGGAATTACAAATGTAGAAATACGTGCAGTAGAAGATGCAGCACGTTCGGCTGGAGCTAGAGAAGTTTATATTATAGAAGAGCCAATGTCTGCTGCTATAGGTATACGTCTCCCTGTGAAAGAGGCTATTGGATCTGTAATTGTAGACATCGGAGGAGGAACTACAGACATAGCCGTCATCTCTCTTTCTGGTGTTGTTCGATCAAAGAATTTAAAAATTGCTGGAGACTTACTTAATACTGATATTATTAATTATATGAAAGATGAGTTTAAATTACTTATTGGAGAAAGGACTGCAGAAAATATAAAAATTGCAATTGGTTCAGTTGTGGAAGGTGATTGTACGGAAGCTGAAGTCAGAGGTAGAGACTTGGTCACAGGTCTTCCTCGTCAAGTTATTGTTACAGATTCAGATATACGAGAAGCGATACTTCCTTCGATTCTTAGTTTAGTAGATGGGATTAAAGAAGTACTAGAAACTACACCTCCAGAGCTTCTTTCAGATATTATGCATCGAGGACTTGTCCTTTCAGGTGGAGGTGCCTTGATCCGCGGTCTTGATGTTCTACTCAAGAATACCCTTAAAATACCTATTTATATAGCCGAAGATCCATTGACAGCAGTTGCTCGCGGGGCTGGAGTCGTGCTCGACGAATTTGAAACTTATCAAGAAGTTTTATTAAATACAGATGATACATCAGTTCCGAGATAAAAAAGAAATAGTTAAAAAAAGAAGAATGATTAAAAATTTAATATTTTTAAGTATTTTTTTATTACTTGCCGTTTTAGGAGTTTTTGGTTTTTCTAGTAATTTTTTATATTTTATTGGTAGACCTATTTGGAAAGTAGAAACATCTGTAAAAAACAATTTAGTAAATATTGGTTATGTTGCTCGTACTAAAGCATCTGTATACAAAGAAAATCAAAATCTTTTAAGTGAAAATGTAGATTTAAAAAATTTCATGGTTGACTATCAAGTTTTGAAAAATGAAAATATTTCTTTAAAAGAATCCTTTGGACGAGTTACAACAAAAAAGGATATGGTACTTGCAAATATTTTAACAAAACCAAATTATTCACCTTACGATACTATTATTATAGATATAGGAAGTGATATAGGTATTGCTGTAGGAGACAAAGTTTATAATAATGTTATAACTCCCATAGGTGAAGTAAGTGTTATTTATAAAAATACTTCACTAGTGACTCTTTACTCGAATCCAGGGAAAGTTACAGAAACGATTATTGAGGGTTTAAATACGAATGTAGAGCTTGTAGGAAGAGGTGGGGGAAATTTTGAAATGATAATACCGATAGATCTACCATATACTAAAGGTGGTTCTGTTATAATTCCAAGTTTAGGACCGGAAGTGGTAGCTGTTATAGGAGACGTCATATCAAATCCAAATGACCCAGTTAAAAAAGTACTTTTAAGTTCTCCAGTAAATATTCAAAACCTAAAATGGGTTTTTGTTGATCGTAAATAAATGAAAGCAATTGATTTTAAAATTGAAAAGAAAATTCCAAATTTTTTAGGTAGAGCTGGAATTTTGAGTACACCACATGGAGATATAGGAACTCCATCTTTTGTTGTTGTTGGTACGAAGGGTACAGTTAAGTCTCTTACTACCGAACAATTAAAAGAATTAGGTACACCTATAGTTTTAGCAAATACTTATCATCTATATTTACAACCAGGAGATGAATTAATTAAAGAAGCTGGAGGTTTACATAAATTTATGAATTGGGATGGACCTATAATGACTGACTCTGGAGGATTCCAAGTCTTTTCACTTGGTGTGGCTTATGGGAAAGAAATTAGTAAGGTTGTATCAGTTACAGATCCGAGCCTACTTATTCCAGAACGATCTACAGCAGAAGATGGAATACCAAGACTAGCCACAATAGGTAATGATGGAGTATCTTTCCGTTCACATATTGATGGATCTCTTCATTATATAACTCCAGAGAAATCAATTGAAATACAGCATAATTTAGGGGCAGATATTATTTTTGCTTTTGATGAATGTACTTCACCAACAGAAAACGAAAGGTATCAAGATGAAGCACTTTCTCGCACTCATGCGTGGGCGAAGAGAAGTTTGATAGAACACAAGAAAAGAGAAAAGGAAAAAGCTTCACAGAATTATTCAAATTCTTCCCGCTTTACCCTAAAGGGCTCCGACACGGATAAGAATTTGAACAATTCTGCTGCGCTTTTTCCTCAAGCATTGTTTGGTATTGTTCAGGGTGGTAGGTCAGAAGAACTCAGGAGAAAATCTGCAAAGATAATAGGAGAGATGGATTTTGATGGATATGGCATCGGTGGCTCTTTTGCAAAAGAAGATATGAGTACTGCAGTAAAGTGGGTAAACGAAATTTTACCAGAAGAAAAACCTCGACATTTACTAGGGATAGGGGAGCCGGAAGATTTATTTATGGGAGTAGAAAATGGGGTGGATTTTTTTGATTGTGTTGCCCCGACCCGTATTGCTCGCAATGGGTCTCTGTTTACAAAAAATGGGAAAATAAATATTCTTAATACTAAATTTATTAAAGACTTTAATAATATAGACAATAGATGTGAATGTTATACTTGCAAAAATTATACGAAAGCTTATCTATCTCATTTATTCCGAGCAAAAGAAATGCTTGGAGCGACTCTTGCATCTATTCACAACGTATATTTTATAACAAACTTAGTAAAACAAATTCGCCAATCAATTTTAGATAATAAATTTTTTGAATTTAAAGAGGAGTTTTTAGAAGAGTATGAAAAATAAAGTATTTAAACTTAAAAGTGAATATAAACCAGATGGCGACCAACCAAAGGCAATTTTGGAATTGCTGGACGGTCTTAAAAAGGGGTTGAAGAAACAGACTCTTTTGGGAGCAACGGGTACAGGGAAGACTTTTACAATTGCGAATGTTATTGAAGAATGGAATAAACCTACTTTAGTTATAGCGCATAATAAAACCTTAGCAGCTCAGCTCGCGCAAGAATTCCGTGAATTTTTCCCTGATGCTGCGGTTCACTACTTTGTTTCATACTACGATTACTACCAGCCAGAAGCTTATATGCCTGTAACAGATACGTATATAGAAAAGGATGCTCAGATAAACAAAGAGATAGACCGTCTTCGTCATGCGACGACTCAGTCACTTTTGTCTCGACCTGATGTGATTATTGTGGCCTCGGTGTCTTGTATATATGGTCTTGGGAGTCCAGAGGAATATGAGAAGGTAAATTTAAAATTAGAAATTGGTTTTAAAATTGGAAGGACAGACTTAATGAGAAGATTGTTAAATATACATTTTGAGAGGACAAATGCCGATCTTAATCCGGGTACATTTCGTTCTATTGGCGACAGAGTAGAAGTCATGCCAATATCTGAGACTTTTGTTTATCAAATAGAATTCTCGAGTGGTAAAATATTTAAGATATTACGAGTTGATCCAGTATCAGCACATGTTTTGAAAGAAGAGAATGGAATTTTTCTTTTCCCGGCGAAGCACTTTATTACTGACAAAGAAATGGTAGCGTCAGCTGTTAAAAATATTAAACTAGAACTTACTCAACAATTAAAAAAATTTGATAAAGAAGGAAAGTTATTGGAATCTGAGAGAATAAAAAGAAGGACTAATTACGATTTGGCAATGATAAAAGAAGTCGGCTATTGTAATGGTATTGAGAATTACTCCAGGCATTTTTCAGGGAAGAAAGAAGGTGAAGCTCCGGATACTTTGCTTTCATATTTTAAAAATAATTTTCTGACTATTATAGATGAGTCACATGTAACTTTACCTCAACTAGGTGGTATGTATGCAGGAGATGCTTCAAGGAAGAAGACTCTGGTGGATTTCGGTTTTCGTCTTCCATCTGCGAAAGATAATCGTCCACTCAAATATGATGAATTTCAAAAGAGAATTGGAGACGTTATCTATGTATCTGCGACTCCAGGCGAACAAGAGCGAAGCTTGAGTAATAAAATTGTAGAGCAAATAATTCGCCCTACAGGTCTTATAGATCCTGAAATAGTAGTAAAACCCATAAGTGTCTTTGCTGACAAGAATCTTTTTGTGAGGTCCTCGGATGAGGGGGATGGGATCGGTACCAGACCATCACAAAAAGATTCTCTCCAGCTACGACATGATACATACCCGGGCCAGATTGAAGATTTTGTGAAAGAAGCTGATAGAGTTATCAAGAAAGGTTTTCGTGCCATAGCTACGACTCTAACAAAAAAAATGGCAGAGGATTTAAGTTTGTTTTTGAAAGAGAAGGGTTACAAAGCAGAATATTTACATAGTGATATAAAGACCCTAGAGCGTATTCAAATACTAACTCAATTTAGAAAAGGGGATTTTGATATTCTTATTGGTGTGAATCTTCTTCGCGAAGGATTAGATTTACCAGAGCTTGCATTAATAGGAATTCTAGATGCAGATAAGGAAGGATTTCTTCGTTCGGAGACTTCACTTATACAGATTATTGGACGTGCAGCTAGAAATGTAGAAGGGCGAGTAATACTTTATGCAGACCATATGACAAAAGCAATTGAATATGCGATAGAAGAAACAACAAGAAGAAGAAATATACAAATCGCTTATAACAAGAAGCATGGCATAACTCCAGCAACTATAATTAAAAAAATTAAAGATATTACAGAGGAATTGGAAGATAAGCATGGCAAGGCAGTAAATACAGAACTTGATCTAGATGTGGAATTATTTAAAAGAGCTTTTGGAAAAAGTAAGAGTAACAAAGGGAAGGGAGAAAGAGAATCAGTCAAGAATTTACTTCTTTCAGATGAAGATAGGAATAAATCTGTCTACGAGAAAATAATTAAAATTAAAGAAAAAGAAATGAATAAAGTAGTGAAAGAGTTAGATTTTGAGACAGCTGCTATATTGCGAGATGAGATTGTGGTACTTAAAAATAAATTTGTCAAAATATAGTATTTAGTGTTAGAATTGTAGTAGTTAAATATTGATATACACCCCCTAGGTTAAATAGGAGGTGTGAAATTTGTTGTATGAATAAAATAGATAAAAATATAGAAAAAATAATAATAAAAGGGGCAAGAACGCATAATTTAAAGAATATTAGTGTGGAAATGCCTCGCAATAAGATGATTGTGATAACTGGTATGTCTGGCTCTGGTAAGTCTTCTTTGGCGTTCGACACTATCTTTGCTGAGGGACAGAGACGCTATGTGGAGAGTCTTTCAGCCTATGCTCGTCAATTCCTAAACCAGATGCCTAAACCAGATGTAGATGAGATCACAGGCCTTTCCCCAGCTATTTCAATAGACCAGAAATCTCGCTCAAACAATCCTCGCTCGACAGTTGCTACTATTACTGAAATATATGATTATCTTCGTGTTCTTTATGCACGTATTGGGCATCCACATTGTCCTTTGTGTGGAGAAGAAATTAAGAAGTTATCTAATGATGAGATCCTTCATTTTGTTATAGACAAAATAAAAAATTTCGAGAAGAAGAACAAGAGTAAGAAAGTTTTAGGAGTAGAATGGAATGAAGCACCTATCTCGATACTTTCACCTGTAGTTCGCGGAAGGAAGGGAGAATACTATCAACTACTCTATGATTTGCTCAATAAGGGTTTTACGAAGATTCGTTTAGATGGTGAGATAAAGAATCTAAGAGAGAGAATTGATATTACGAAAACAAAGAAGCATGATATAGAAGTCATTGTGGATACTTTTGCAATACACGAGTTTAAAGATAATGAAAAGGATTCTTATGCTAGGCTTGCTGAAAGTGTTGAACGTGCACTGCTTGAATCAGATGGATTGGTTCTTATAAAAATTGATGAAGATGAATACTTGATGTCCTCGAAGTTTTCTTGTGCCAATGATGGTTTTGCTTTTCCCGAAATAGAGCCAAGATTATTTTCCTTCAATTCTCCTTATGGTGCATGTCCTACCTGTAATGGGTTAGGAACAAAATACTTTGGTGGGCTAGATCCTTGTGAAGATTGTAATGGTCTTCGTTTGCGTACAGAAGCACTGCATGTGTATCTTGGTATTAAAAAGAATGCTTTAAATATAGTTAATGTTACAGCATTGTCGATACAAGATGTTGCAGACTTTTTCATAGAACTTGAATTAAGTGAAAAAGAAAAAGAAATTTCAAAAGTTATAATAAATGAGATAGAGGCACGACTACAATTTTTATTAAATGTTGGGCTTGATTATTTATCTCTTGATAGAAAAGCCAACACTCTCTCAGGTGGTGAAGCCCAAAGAATACGTCTTGCTTCACAGCTTGGTTCTCGACTTGTTGGTGCTTTGTATGTGTTAGATGAACCGACTATAGGATTACATCAAAGAGATAATGATAAACTTATTAAAACTTTAGAAAATCTTCGTGACCTAGGAAACACTATTATAGTTGTGGAACACGATGAGGATACTATTTATGCATCAGATTATCTTATTGATATTGGGCCCAAGGCAGGAGTTCATGGTGGACAGGTGATAGTGGCAGATTATTTACAGACTCTTCTTGATGCACCGACAAATGCTTCTAAGTCAAGAACTTTGGCTTATTTAAGAAACGAAGCACGCATAGAAATTCCAACAAAGAGGAGAACTAGTAATAATGGGGCTCTTAAAATAATTGGTGGAAAAGTTTTTAATATTAATAATTTAAATGCTGAAGTTCCACTTGGAAAGTTAGTGACTATTACTGGTGTATCAGGAAGCGGGAAGAGTTCTTTTATGTATGAGATTTTACATAAAAATCTTCAAGCAAGATATGAAAGAAAGTTCCGTAGTGCGAAAGTTTATAACTGCGCTTCATTCACTGGTACTGAGTATTTATCTCGTGTTGTATTGATAGATCAATCACCGATTGGTAGAACCCCTCGTTCAAATATTGCGACTTATACAGGAGCTTTTACTCATATTCGTGATATGTTTGCTTTGAGTGAAGAAGCAAGACTAAAAGGTTGGAAGTCAAATAGATTTTCTTTTAATGTGAAAGGTGGGCGTTGTGAATCTTGTGAAGGGAATGGAGAAGTGGCAGTTGAAATGCACTTCCTTCCGACTGTCTATGTGACTTGTGATGTCTGTAATGGAAAAAGATTTGGTAAAGAAACTTTGACTGTCAAATATAAAAAGAAAAACATTTATGAAGTTCTTCAGATGACGATTGAAGAGGCTGTAGTATTTTGGGAAGACATTCCCGCTGTTTATGACAGGATGAAGACTCTGATGGATGTGGGACTTGGTTATGTGAAGCTTGGCCAGTCAGCGACGACTCTCTCAGGTGGGGAGGCACAACGTGTTAAGATTTCCACAGAGCTTTACAAGCCATATTGGGAGAAGACTATTTACTTGCTAGATGAGCCGACTGTTGGACTTCATTATGATGACGTAAAGAAGCTTCTTGAAGTATTGAATAGGCTTGTAGACAAAGGGAATAGTGTCGTAGTTATAGAGCATAATATGGATATTATAAAATCTTCTGATTATATAATAGATATAGGGCCAGATGGAGGGCTTTCTGGTGGTAAGATTGTAGCTAAGGGTACGCCAGAAGAAGTTGCCAATACGCCTGCCAGTTACACAGGAAAATACTTAAAGAAAGTTTTAAAGAAAAAATAAAATTATGAAGAAGTTAATTTTAAAAAAACTAAAAATACCAAACAAACCAGGAGTTTATTTTTTTAAGATAAGATCGACAATTTTATATATAGGCAAAGCAACTTCTTTACGTGATAGAACGAAGAGTTATTTTAGTAGAGATTTAATTACTACTCGTGGGCCTGCAATTTTAGATATGGTGACTAAGGCGACGGAGATAGAATGGCAAGAGACTGATAGTATACTCGAGGCCTTAATACTTGAAGCAAACTTAATAAAAAAATATAAACCTAAATATAATACAAAAGAAAAAGATAATAAAAGCTTTAATTATGTTTGTATAACACGAGATAAACTCCCTAAAATTTTGGTGATAAGAGGGAGGGGTCTAAATAAAAAAGAATATTCAAAAGTTTATGGTCCATTTCCTAATGGTCAGCAATTGAAAGTTGCTATGAGTATAATTCGTCGCATTTTTCCATTTATAGATGAACAATCTAATAAGAAAAATAATAGGGAGTTTTATAAGCAGTTAGGTTTAGTACCACTGGGAGAATATAAAGAAAATATAAAAAATCTTAAATTATTTTTTGGAGGAAAGAAAAAAAGTGTTGTGGTAAATTTAAAGAAAGAAATGCTTGAATTTGCAAAAAAGAAAGAATTTGAAAAAGCAGGGGAAATAAAGAAAAGAATTTTCGCATTAAATCATATAAATGATGTGGTTTTAATAAAAGAAGAAACATTCTTCACTTCGCGAGATTATTCAAATTTTTCTCGCTTTACCCCAGAGGGGCCCTACACGAGTAAAAATTTGAATAATCTCGCTTCGTTTAGAATAGAAGCTTATGATGTTGCTCATATGGGAGGGAAGAATATGGTGGGGGCCATGACTGTGATAGAAGATGGAGAAGTGGTAAAGAGAGAGTACAAGAAATTTATAATACGAACACAAAAGGATGCGAATGATACAGGGGCACTTGAAGAGGTACTTTCTCGCCGTCTGCGTCACATAGAATGGGGACTGCCGAATCTTATAGTTGTTGATGGTAGTACCGCGCAGGTAAATGTAGCGAAAAGAGTTTTGAATAGATATCAATTTGATATAAAAGTTGTGAGTGTAGTTAAAGATGATAGACATAAACCAAAAGCTATATTAGGGGATGAAAATATAATAAAAGTATATAAAAAACAGATCTTACTTAGTAATAATGAAGCTCATAGATTTAGTATTACTTTCCATAAACACAAAAGAAACAAAAGTTTTCTAAAATAAAGAATATTTGGTATAATAAAAAAATGATTAAAGTTGGAGTTATTCGTGGAGGAATAAGTTCTGAATATGATGTATCTCTTAAAACAGGAAGTAATGTACTTTCTCACTTAAGAAGTGAAAAGTTAAATAAAACTTATAAAGCGATAGATATATTAATAGATAAAGAAGGTGTTTGGCATATAAATGGCAAGCCTATATCTATTGCGGATGTATTTCACTCTGTGGATGTCATTTTTAATGCTTTACATGGGGACTATGGTGAGGATGGTAAAGTTCAACAAATTCTTGATGTATGGAAAATTCCTTATACTGGATCAGGCGCTTTTGCTTCTGCCTTAGGATACAACAAAGTATTAGCTAAAGAACAATTTGCTTTACTTGGAGTCAAGACACCAAGTTACATAGTTGTTCCTAAGTATAAAAAAGAGGATGGTTCAATAAAATCTTATTCAAAAAATATTGCTCAAAAAATTCATTTTCAGATACCACCTCCTTGGATTATAAAACCTCTTTCTGGTGGTTCTTCTGTTGGTATGAAGATGACACGAACTTATTCAGAGCTGATAGAGGCATTTTTAGATGGAGTAAATAAAGAAGTAGATGTTCTTGTAGAAGAAATGATAGAAGGGAAAGAAGCGACAGTTGGAGTTGTAAATAATTTTCGCAATAAAAAAGTGTACGTTCTTCCTTCTATAGAGATCCGCGTTCATAAAGGGAAAGATTTTTTTGATTTTGAAGCAAAATATGAAGGAATGTCGGAAGAAATTTGCCCTGGTAATTTTACAAGAGAAGAAAAAAATGAACTCGAGAGATTAGCTTCGCTTATTCACACAGGACTTAATTTAAGTCATTATTCTAGGAGTGATTTTATTATACATTCAAGGAAAGGTATTTATGCTCTTGAAGTTAATACTTTACCAGGACTTACAGACGAATCACTTATTCCCAAGATGTTGAAAGCAGTTGGAGCAGATATACCTTCATTTATTGATCATTTAATAAAGCTCGCATTAAGGAAATAAGACGTATTATATAGATTCTTTTTTATGGAACATGTTTACGAAGAAGTAGACGTAATTAGTACCCTTGCTTGATAGATTGAAAAGAATTGCGATAGTGAATAATATAAGAGCAAGCTTAATGCTAATAAAAGATACAAAAATAGCTAGAATTGCAGACATAATGGGGAAGAGTATATGCATTCTGGCATGTGCGTTTTCTATTTGCGTGAATGGTGCATTCTCGATTGTTTGAGATTTGATAGCATAATCACGCATCAAGAAGAGTGTGATACCTATTATTATAATATTGATTGCGAAGACGATAGTAGCTGTTTCAGAATAAATATAACTTCCTAAGAAATGAGAAGAGAATGGTACAAGTCCAACAAAAAAGAAAAATATTCCATTTAGATTTGCAAAATTTGCATCAATATTTTTTACAAGTACTGAGGCTATGAAGTGGTGACTTCTCCAATAAGTAAAGATGAGGGAGAAACTAAGTAAATAACTTAAGAAAAGCGGATACATATTTATAAGAGAATTAATAAGGGTGCCTTCACTAACTACTCCCATATATTCTGGAACTCTTATCTCGAAAACAAGGATTGTCATAACTATAGCAAAGATGCTATCTGCAAGCTGGTCTAATCTAAATTGTTTCATCATACTTATTATTATAACATAAATTTTTTAATTTAATAAAGTGAAAATTTATCTCAATATTTCATCTATGAGGATATCTAATCCTTTTTTTGTTTTATTAGAAAAAGGAATAATAAGGTAGCCATCACCTATCATTTTTTTTATTTCCTCCATTCTTTTATGATAATCAGATTGTTTCAATCTATCTACTTTATTTGCTACTACTATAAAGTTTTTTTGATGGTCTATAAGTTCATTGAACATTAGAATATCCTTATCTGTCATTCCAATACTTGCATCTATGATTAGAACAACCCTTTTTTGAGTATATATAGAATTGAAAAGATAAGAATCTATAAGTTCACCAATTTTTTCGCGACCAAGTCCTGAGGCACGAGCGAAGCCGTATCCTGGTAGATCTATGAAATAAAAGGAATTATCCAAATTGTTTTTTACGAGGAAGACATTTATTTCCTGCGTTCTCCCTGGGAATGAACTTGTGCGAGATGTACTACTTTTAGTTAAAGTATTTATAAGGCTTGATTTGCCGACATTTGAACGTCCAATAAAAGCAATCTGAGGTATTCCATCCGCCAATATACTATCGTCTCCTACGAGACCTTTTATAAACTTTGTAGACGTAATTTTCATATGTCTATAGTAACACTATTGCAAAAAAATAAAAATACAGTAAGATAGAAGGATATTGTGATGGGCCTTTAGCTCATCTGGTAGAGCGCCTCATTTGCAATGAGGAGGTAAGCGGTCCGAGTCCGCTAAGGTCCACAAAAGCGTACATCACAAGAAAATCCCCCATATGAGGGATTTTTGGTAACTTTTTAAAATAGAGAATATATAAATAGTAAGAACGGTTCTTAAATAGCAAGAACGGTTCTTGCTATACTAAAGAAATTTCACCCCCGCCAAATCAGAAATGCAAGGAGTGTTTTTCTTTCGGGGTTCTGCCCTCCAAGTATTCGGGCAGTT
>JAVHRS010000092.1:0-6067 GCA_036171755.1 Minisyncoccota bacterium | reverse complement strand
AAGTTAAAATTATGCACAAAGGATAAAATTCTTGCTATTTGTGCGAATCTCTCACCATCTGATCTCCTACTAATAGGGTTTTACTTATTTTTTGTGTTCATTTTTCCTATACTTAGATGTACAGTTTATAATAACATACCGCCAATATAAATATAATACTTACTTATATAAAACTTTTCATTTCTGTAACTATTTTGTGTATTATATTTTTAGTAGAAATGATTTTAAATTTATCTTCAATGTTTAAGGGAATCTCTTGTATATTATCTACATTAGCCAATGCAATCATATAGCTAATAGGGTCACTGTTTTTATAAACTCCCTGCCACCATGATTGCCAAGAACGAGAATCTGTGACAGTAGAAATGCAAGCTAAATCAAAATAATCCTTATATTCTTCTCTGCTACAAATAGTAGAGAGCTTCATCACAGTAAGGTCCTTAATCCGTGCCAATCGAAAATCATCTATTATTAAGACGTCTTCTAATAAAATATCAAACCGTGAAATAAAAGAGATTTTTACCCCATCTATATTGCACCATAACGTATTTTTCTCTTCAAAAACAAAATCTACCGAGAAACCCTTAAAAAATTCGGAAATATTATTCTTGAGTTTTAAAGTATCAACGTTGTCATTTATAAAATAATCTAGATCAACACTTTTTCTATGCCTAATTTGTAAAGAAAGAGCAGTTCCACCTGCAAGATAATATTTATCATTAAAATTATTAAAAATAATTTTTGCGACATCTCGCATTTTCTCTGTAATTGTTTCATAGTAGGTCATATAAACAAATAATTCTTAAAAAAATAGTGGCGGTTCTTACCAACTTCAGAAACTTTCAATGATTCAAATACTTCTTTCGTTTTGTCTATACCATAATTACGTAATACGTCATGAATTAGAAAAATCCCGCCATAAACGAGGGCTCGTTTAATCAGAAAATTGGTAGGCAACGACGCTCTATCTTCTTCTTTTATATCCCACAAAACTAAGTTTAATTTGTCTTGAGACATATTGGTATTATACCATATTTATATCTTTTATGTTAAAGAAAATTTGAAATAATTTTAGATCTTCAAAGAAAAATCAAAATCTGGAATGATTATTACAACAATTTAGAACACTGCGGTTTAAATGAAAAAACGCCGAACGAAATGCTAGAATTAAAAGTGACAAATGTGGTTAGTTAAAACACTTACTAGTCCAGTGAGTTGACTAATAAAAAAGATTAGGGTAACATTATAATTAGTAAGCCTGTCCTCGAACCGGGCTTTTATTTTTACTAAGATATCTATATTTAGTAAGAAATTACAATTAAATAAAAGGCATTTAGATTTTAGCTAATCCCTAAAACCTATAACCTAAAACCTAGTTATGTTAGACCTAAAAACAATGAAGTCGGCATTAGACCAACTTGAACAAGAGCGTAAAATTCCTCGAGAGAAGATTATAGACGCTATCGAGCAAGCCCTCGCTGCCGCTTATAAGAAAGATTATGGTAAAAAAGGCCAGATCATACGTGCAAAGATAGATATAGAGTCAGGAGAAATGGAATTCCAACAAATAAAAATTGTCGTAGATGATACTCTTGTCAGAATGACAAAAGAGGAGGAAGAAGAAGAAATAGCAGAAGATGATGAGAGAGTTCGCTTTAATGAAGAACATCACATCCTCCTCGAAGATGCAAAAAAAATAAAAAGTGATGTGCAACTTAAAGAAGAAATAGCATTCCCTCTTGAAAATCAAAGTGATTACGGCCGTATCGCTGCTCAAACTGCAAAGCAAGTCATAATTCAAAAGATTCGTGAAGCAGAGAGAACTGCAATAGTAGATGAATATGGCAGTAAAGAAGGTGAAATTATAAACGGAATAGTCCAGAAAGTTGATCGTGGAATAGTCTACATCGATTTCAATCGTGCCACAGGTATAATCCTCCCAGAAGAACAAATTCCGGGAGAATTCTACCGACAAGGAGAGCGAATAAAGGCTTATCTATATTCAATAGAGGAAACTCCTCGCGGAGTGAATCTAAAGCTTTCTCGTACTCATCCACAGCTTATCGAAGGACTCTTTGCTATGGAAGCTCCAGAAATAGCATCTGGGGTGGTTGAGATCAAAGCTATCGCTCGTGAAGCTGGCGCTCGTTCTAAAATCGCAGTTTATTCGAATGATGAGCATGTAGATCCAGTGGGTTCTTGTGTTGGTCATAAAGGATCACGCGTCACCACTGTCATGAGTGAATTAAATGGTGAAAAGATAGATATCATTCCTTGGTCAGCAAATCCAGTAGAATATATATCAAGTTCTATCTCTCCTGCAACCGTACTGAAGATAGATGTATCCACAGAAGAACACAAAGCAACAGTAGAAGTAGCAATGGAGCAACTCTCTCTTGCTATAGGAAAAGGTGGACAAAATGTCCGTCTCGCTGCTAAACTTACTGGGTGGAGAATAGACATAAAAGGTATGGAAGCAATGGGAATTAAAAGTGATGAAAGTGCTAGTGATGATGTGTTAGATGATGGTATAGTCGATGATGGGACAGAAGATAAGTAAATAATTATTAATTAATAAAAATAAATTATATGAATTCATTTATTATTTTTGCTCTTATAAGTTCTATAATTGCAATATTATACGGTTTGTTTTTAATTAGAGTTGTTCTTAAAAAAGGTACAGGAGATGCCAAGATGCAAGCGATTGCAAAGGCTATCCAAGAAGGTGCTAGTGCTTACCTTAATCGCCAATACAAAACTATCGGCATTATAGCAGTTATTCTTTTCATTGTGATTGGTTTCGTTCCAATGCTCGGATGGATGATGGCATTTAGTTTTATTTTCGGAGCAATTCTCTCTGCTCTCGCAGGATACATTGGTATGAATGTTTCAGTTCGTGCTAATGTCCGCACAACAGAAGAAGCAAAGAAAGGATTAAAAGAAGCTTTGAGTTTAGCTTTCAAAGGAGGAACTGTCACAGGTTTGCTCGTTGTCGGCCTCGCACTTCTTGGTGTTACAACTTTCTATATTATTGCTGAGAAAATTTTTGGTGCTGGTTCCGCTGCCGCTGTAAAATCTCTAATCGGACTTTCATTTGGAGCAAGTTTGATTTCAATCTTTGCTCGTCTAGGTGGTGGTATATTTACAAAAGCTGCTGACGTCGGTGCAGATCTCGTCGGTAAAGTAGAAGCTGGTATTCCAGAAGATGACCCTCGCAATCCAGCAGTTATTGCTGACAATGTTGGTGACAACGTCGGAGACTGTGCAGGAATGGCCGCAGACTTATTTGAAACATATGCAGTGACTTCAGTTGCAACAATGCTTCTAGGTTCTCTTATGTTCGTAGGTTTCAGTAATGCGATCTTGTTCCCTCTCGCAATTGGAGGCGTTGCAATACTTTCTTCAATCATTGGTACTTGGTTCGTAAAACTTGGAAAGAATAAAAATATTATGGGTGCACTTTATAAAGGATTGATAGCGGCAGGAGTTCTCTCTGCTATTGGCTTCTATCCTATTACAAAATGGCTTATGACTGGTAATGGACTCTACTCTGTAAATGCATTATATATTTCAGCTCTCGTTGGTATTGCTGTCACTGCTCTTATCATCGTCATCACAGAATATTACACATCGACATCTTACAATCCTGTGAAATCTATCGCTCTTGCTTCAGTCTCTGGACATGGGACAAATGTAATCCAAGGCTTGGCAGTTTCAATGAAAGCAACAGCGCTTCCTCTACTTACAATCGTCGCTGGAATTTTAACTTCATACCAATTTGGTGGATTGTACGGAGTTGCAGTTGCAGCTATGTCCATGCTTTCTTTAACTGGAATCATAGTTGCTATCGATTCATTTGGTCCTATTACTGACAATGCAGGAGGTATTGCCGAAATGGCTGGTCTTCCTGAAAGTGTCCGCGATGTTACAGATCCACTCGATGCTGTTGGAAATACAACAAAAGCGGTAACGAAAGGTTATGCTATCGGTTCAGCCGGACTCGCAGCATTAGTCCTCTTTGCTTCATATACACAAGAATTTGCAAATCTTGGACATATATTGAAATTTGATCTAGGTAATCCTATGGTTATCGCAGGTCTACTTATCGGTGGATTACTTCCTTATTATTTCTCAGCATTATGTATGGAAGCCGTAGGAAAAGCCGCTGGAAAAGTTGTAGAGGAAGTTCGCAGACAATTTAGAGAAATTAAAGGAATTATGGATGGCAGTGGCAAGCCCGACTACGCAACTTGCGTAGATATCGTGACTACTGGTGCTCTAAAGCAAATGATTCTTCCAGCCGTTATTGCAGTTTTATCCCCTATACTAGTTGGGTTCATTCTTGGTCCTGAAGCTTTGGGTGGATTACTTGTCGGCTCAATCATTACAGGAATATTCCTAGCTATCTCAATGACTTCCGGTGGTGGAGCATGGGACAATGCAAAGAAATATATAGAACTTGGAAATCATGGTGGTAAAGGTAGTGATGCTCACAAGGCAGCCGTTACTGGTGACACAGTCGGAGACCCTTACAAAGATACAGCAGGTCCAGCTATCAACCCAATGATTAAAATATTAAATATCATTGCATTGATTCTAGTCCCTATCCTCGTTTCATTTTGGTTTTAAATATAAGGAAATCGGACTTCCTTATATACAAACCACATACAAAAAATCCCTCGCTTGAGGGATTTTTTGATTTATTTTAAACACTAGCTCTTTCAATGTAATCTTTTACTTCTTCTTCTGACAAACCATAAGATTTCCCCGTTTCGGTTAATTTAATTTCAATGTCTCTAAGTTCATTTAATGCGACTAATTTATCAGTGCTATCTTCTTGTTTCATGTATTCACCAATACTTTTTAATTTAAAAATATTAAATTTGTTCATTTTTATAAAATAATCAAAAGTCTTTTTCTCTACATTTTTAGCTTCTTCCATTTTACCTATGACTGATTCCACTGGGTTATTTTCTTTATTTAATCCTTCCATATATTTTAAATCTGCCAATAGCAGATAGTTAGCAACCTTAATAATTAGAACTCTTTCTTTTCTTCCTCCATTCTACCCCCCCCCTCATATGGTCTGTCAAGAAACCTTATAAAACATAAATATATGGAAGTCCGACTTCCATATATTTGCACATGTGGATAACTATTGTATTTCTATCTGTTTTGTAGTATAATACAAATACAAAAGATTATTTACCGAACTGTTACCGGATGGTGGCGTGGTTGGTAAAACAACATAGGAAATAATCTGGAGAAAAACCCTTTTGGGTTTTTCTTTTTATTTAAACTTCCATTCATCTTCTATTTTTTTCTTTATTATATTTCTATAACTATCAAAATCAGATTTTGAATTCCCGTGTTCAAAATATCTAAATTCACTTCCAGCCACCATATCTGCAAGTTGAATCAATACATCTTTCTTAGAATCCACAAGTTTTAAATTATTTACAATTTTCTTCTCGTTTGAATTTAAACTTTTCCTTAAATATGTTGAAAAACTTCTTCGAAATTCCCTATCACCACTACCATCAATTTTAATTTTTGCATCTAGAATAGAATCATTGCTATTTTTTAATAACATTTTGATTGCATAACTATAAAAAGAATCTCTATTTTCTTTTAACGCTTTACTTCTTATTATTCTTTTATCCACAATTAAATATCTAATTTTAAAATCAAAATTTTTAACAGATTCAAGAAATTTTTCTTTAACTATTTTTTTACTTTTACAAAATTTAAATTCAAAATTATTGTCAGGAAAACCCATACTTCTTCTAATTTCTTTTATCCCAATAGCGGTCTTTTCTGCCTCAAGAGAATCATGGAAAATAACTGCTGCAATTATAAAAAAACTACTTGATCCTTTTTCAAAATTAAAACCCGGATCGCCTGAATCATCTATAAAAACTAAAGTTTTACTATTTATATTTATATCAATTGCCATATAATAAAATTATTATATCATAAAAACCACTACTCCAATGATTAAAATATTAAATATCATTGCATTGATTCTAGTCCCTATCCTCGTTTCATTTTGGTTTTAATATAAATT
>JAVHRS010000091.1:0-1370 GCA_036171755.1 Minisyncoccota bacterium | reverse complement strand
GCAATTTTTTTAGGAAGACTCGTCGGAAATCTGCTTCCGTTGTAGTTCATAACATCACGAAAGTGCATATAAAAACCGCTTCGAAACGCTGTTTCAATATTTTTTTGCAAATCACCCTCTGGTAATTTACCTCTTTGCTTTTCAATTTCTCTCGTTCTAGAAATTTTTGAAATGAGGTTTGAGGAAATTTGTTTCAATAAATTTTGCTCATCTAAACAAAATTCTTTATGAAAAAGCCCGTTGAAACGATCCTCCTCTTTTTTTAAAATTGAATTTACTTGTTTTGATAGTTCTGCTTTTGAAATCTCATCGTGCTTGTATAACTCATAAAGTTTTACAATTTTATTTTCAAAAATACCAATATATTTAGGGATTTTTTCCCAATTTGTAACATACTCATATAATTCTTTTCTAAATTCTTCTCTGTCGTTTTCTGTTTTGAGTAAGCTGTAAAAATCAGTGAGTTCGTTACAAATATCATTAATAATTGCTTTTTTTGGTTTTAATTGAAAGAAAATCGCACCACCACCAAAAAATGGCTCGACATAACGATCAAAAGCAGGGATTAAATCCTTTATGTAAGGGTATTCTTTTGTCTTGCCCCCAGGCCATTTTATAAGTGTTTGCATACTAGTCTAAATATGTATCTTTTATTGAGTCGAGTGCTGATGTAATAAGATGTGCGTTTTCTTTATATGTTTCCAAAATTAAATCGTAACCATCATCAGACTTACAAACAAAATTCCAAAAATCTCTTCCAATCAAAAGTTCGTCTTTTGAAAAAAATTGTAGAACCCGTCCTTGTTTCCATTCTTTATCTTCGCCAAACCTATTATAAGCAGTTGCAAAATAAGCCTTTATTTTTGCGTCCTTTCCTAAAGCATTTGAAAGAATTGCGTATTGCTCAAAAATAGCTTCCTTTTCAGATCGAGCTTTTTTGTTATCAAGATCTCCTCCTATCTTCAGTTCAATTAAATGGTGAGTGTTTGTTTCTTTATCAATAAGATAATAATCGCTCACATGGACTTTTGATTTTAGTTTAGAATTTGGACTGGGTTTTATTCTTCTTATTTCGTCGTAATGAGACAACTTTGGGACTAGAGGATTTTTTGTGTTCTTATATCCCTCCAAGAGTTCAGCTATTTTTGATGTCTGTTCTGGATATAAATTTCCTTCAACACTTTTATGTACTTCATAAAAGAGTTTGGCAATATTGATAGCCATTCCCTCAAGCATATTCCCAAGAGAGCTATCTAAAGAACGAACAAGGGCAGAATAATACTGAATATCCGAACCGAGAGCGGCAATAAAGACATTATGAATTTTCATATTGATAACCCCATTTGGATTATCAACCTCTCCTTCATGTC
>JAVHRS010000090.1:0-1379 GCA_036171755.1 Minisyncoccota bacterium | reverse complement strand
AATATGAAAACTTTAGGAAAAATTAAATCAATCCGCGGGAATGTCGTTGAAATGGAGTTCTTGGGAAGCCAGCCGGAAATCCATGAGATTATTTTGGCAGACGCTGACAGGTCGATAAAAATCGAGAACGTCATGTCCTCCAAAAAAAACCTTTATTATGGCTTGGTCTTTACCGGAAGCGAAAAGATCAGGAGGGGAGAAGCGCTCGTTGGAACTGGTAAATTTTTTGAAATTCCGGTCGGGGAATCACTTTTGGGCCGGGTGATCGATATTTTTGGTACCCCGATGGATGGAAAAGGTGAAGTAAATCGCGACCTGATGTGGCCGGTTTTCCAGTCTTCACCAACTCTGTTAAAAGTTTTTCCTTCAACCACAATCCAAGAGACCGGAATTAAATCGATCGATTTTTTCTCCCCGATTTTGCAAGGGGGCAAGGTTGGACTGTTTGGAGGAGCCGGAGTCGGAAAAACCATTCTCTTGACTGAAATAATTCACAACATCGTAGTTTTATCAAAAAATAAAAACACCTGTGTCTTTACCGGAGTCGGGGAAAGAATTAGAGAAGGTCAGGAGCTTTATGAAAGTTTAGCGACCAATCAGGTTTTGCCGCAAGTGGCCTCAATATACGGTCAGATGGGAGAAAATTCGGCCATCCGTTTCCGGACTGCTTTTGCCGGAGTGACGATGGCGGAATATTTTCGTGACATCGCTAAAAAAAACGTTCTATTTTTTATCGATAACATTTTTCGTTTTGCCCAAGCCGGATACGAACTGTCAACTTTAACCAACGCCATTCCATCTGAAGGTGGATATCAATCGACTTTGATTTCCGAGATGGCTGATTTTCACGAACGTTTAGTTTCAACCGAATCAGGAAAATTAACGACGATCGAGACGGTCTTTGTCCCGTCCGATGATGTGACAGATCAGGCCGTCCAATCGATCTTTCCTTACCTTGATTCGATGGTTATCCTTTCCCGTCAAGTCTATCAGGAAGGGAGATTTCCGTCGATCGATTTATTGTCATCGACTTCCTCAGGGTTGTCTTCCGAGGTTGTTGGAAAAGAACATGAACAGGCTGTCAGAGAGGCTCAAAGTATTTTGAAAAAATCGGTTGCTTTGGAGCGGATCGTGTCGTTGGTTGGTGAGTCGGAGCTTTCCGCCGACGATCAAATAATCTACAAACGGGCAAAGATTATCAAAAATTATATGACCCAGAATTTTTTTGTTGCCCAAAGTCAAACCGGGAAAAAAGGTGATTATATTCCGGTTGCCCAGACTGTCAAAGACATGATCGAAATACTTGAAGGAAAACACGATAACCGCAAGCCGGAGGAGTTTTTGTATATTGGAGGGATAAAATAATTTTTAATTTAAAA
>JAVHRS010000089.1:0-1383 GCA_036171755.1 Minisyncoccota bacterium | reverse complement strand
AATTGTGATGAAGAAATACATATGGAGTACAATCTTTACCGTATTAGCCCTATTCGCTTTTTCTACGTTTTCATATGCAGAAACGGAGAGTCAATTAAGAAATCAGATAGATACTGCAAATAGTGAAATTGAAAAGATAAATAAAGAAATAGCTGCTTTATCTGGCCAGATAGCAATAACTGCCGAGCAAAAAAATACTTTAGCTAATGCAATAAAAGAATTAACCCTTAAAAAAAATAAGTTAGTTAAAGAGAGACAGCAAACAGAAAAGAAAATTACTGCTACTGGTTTTGTGATAAAAACCTTAAATAATGAGATTGGAACAAAAAATAATATTTTAAATAAATCAAGAGAATCTTTAGCTCTTCTGTTAAGAGATCTCTACCAACAAGACAATACTGGTTTCTTACAAAACTTTTTATCACAAAATAGTTTGAGTGATTTAAGTCGTGAATACAATAACGTTATAAGTTTAAATAGGGAGATAAAAGACAATATTGAAAATGTATCTATTCAGAAAAATAATCTAACTGTATCTAAAGTCAAAAAAGAAGATGAGCAACAAGTATTAAATACTCTTAAAAAAACTTTAACTGCTAAAGAATTAGAAATAACAGCAAATAAGAAAGAAAAAGATAGTCTCTTGGTTGCAACAAAAAATAAAGAATCGGAATATCAAAAAATGTTAGCGGAGCAATTAAAAAGAAAAGATACTTTTGAAAAATCTATAGAAGATTACGAAGCTCAAATAAAATTCATTTTAAATCCAAAACTTTTACCTAAAGCAGGATCTGGAGTATTATCTTGGCCACTTAGCGCTATAACAATAACTTCTCCATATGGTTCTAGATGGGGTAAATTTCATTATGGATTAGATTTAAGAGCTAAAGTTGGAAGTAATGTTTTTGCTATGGGATCTGGAACCGTGATGGGAACTGGGGATACAGACATTGCATGTAAGGGAGCTTCTTTTGGTAAATGGGTTTTTATAAAATATAATAATGGACTTTCAAGTACATATGGTCACTTATCACAAATAAAAGCAAAAGTTGGTGATATAGTTAAAAAAGGAGATATAGTAGCATTCTCTGGAAACACAGGATCATCAACTGGTCCACATTTACATGTAACTGTTTACGCTTCGACAGGAGTAAGTGTAGCGACAGTTCCAAGTAAGGCTTGTAATGGTAAAATATTTACTCAACCTATTGCAGCTCTAAGTGCTTATCTTAATCCATCTCTTTATTTACCTAAACTTTAAGATGGCATTACAAAAAGTAGAGTTGTAAAAATATAAAAAATATGTAATTATAATGTTTGTAAGCAACTTGCCCGAGTGGCGGAACTGGTATACGCGCACGACTTAAAATCGTGTCTCGTAAG
>JAVHRS010000088.1:0-1396 GCA_036171755.1 Minisyncoccota bacterium | reverse complement strand
CCCCCCTTAATTTGTAATAATTCTCACCGATACTGCCTCCATGGATGATTTCGTGGAGGAATCCAATTCAACGTATGTTCAGTCAAAACAACTGGTAAGACAGAAACTTTCATGGGTTTCTCTGGTAACTCCAAATAGTTGAGGTATTGTCCCTTGTACTGTATCTTCACCTTCCCATCCAGTCGTTCTATCATGAGCACAGAATCCCTCTTGAAAACAGTGGTTGGTTGTATTTCTTTCAGTTGGTAAAACAGTTGTTTGAACTGGACGGTAAAGTCATGATGTATTTTCCGTATATGATGTCTGGCAAATATATTCTTCAGTTTCGTATTTGTGAGTCTATCCAACTTTCTATGACTAGTGGTTTGTGACTTGGGAACAACGGCAAATCTACTGTTGAAAAATGGTATAAATATATCTTTGAGAAATATATTTGCTGTCTCTATTGTGTTGATATTTGCAAGCCTCATTTCTTTTACCAACCTATCTTGAAGAGTCCCAAACAATCGTTCCACTCTTCCTTTTGCTTGAGGAGTATTGGCCGATATTAGCTCAATTCCCAATTCCTTTGCAGCTCTCCCAAACTGAGTCATCAGTTCATGGTTGTCAACAGCTGCCGGATGATTGATTTTGTACGTTGAGAATTTATCCAGATAAATAGAGGTGGGTATTCCGTTGTGTTTTACGTATCCCCACCAGAAACGAAATACTGCTTCCACTCCCTCATTATCTGCAAACTCAGCTCTCGTGATTCTTCCCGTCGCATCATCAATTGAGGCGAGTAAACAGGCTTCAGGAAGGATGGGGTTTCTTCCCTCAAACCAGTCGTGATAGGAGCCGTCAAACTGTTGAAGTTCCCCGTATGAAGATCGTCTATCTCTCCAAGCAAAATATTGTCCTCGTCTTCGTTTTGTACTCTTCCAGATGTTATTTCTGATCATAATTGCTCGTATGGTTTCATCACTTAATGTAACTCCGTGAAATTCCTGTAGTTTTTCCCATGCCAACGTTGGACCAAAATCATGATAATTTTTCTTTATTATTTGCACAATTGTTTTTTCTACCCTACTTTCAGTTAGTCTTGTTCCTCGCACTCCTCGAGACTGGTGAATGAGCCCATCACAACCTCCACTTTTTAATCTCTTTTTGAGCCGCTTTACCTGCCTCACCGATATGTTCAATTTTATGGCCGCAGTAGAGGCATTTATCGCCCCTTCAATCAACTCCTCAAGCACTGTTACTCGTAACCGTTCTATTGTTGTCATACTTCGCTCCTTCATAGTTGTGGGAAAGATAAATTGATATAGGGAAAAATCCCATCATATCTTTTTATCTACCCCCAGGTGGGGTGACATTTTCGTCGTGTTAAGTATGACATTATCATATTGGTGAGATA
>JAVHRS010000087.1:0-1396 GCA_036171755.1 Minisyncoccota bacterium | reverse complement strand
ATAGGAACTGTCGTAATCAATGTAGGGATGATAGATACACTGTATTTTTCTCCAGAGATAATACAAAACACACCATACAAATAGTTGACATCGCTTTTATCTAATAAGTTCTTATCTTCATACCACTTAGGAAACTCAATAATGATTTTCTCTCTACAGTAAACTTTATTGTCTTTAGTAAATAATAGACTACTGATATAAGTTGCATCTCTAGTTAATGACATATTAAATTCCTTGTTTAAAATATTGTTTTTGGTACTTAGGTATTTTTACAAGAAAAACACTTGATGTATGCTCTCTGTTTATAAAACAAACTGATCTAGTACCATATAGAGGTTTTTTAGATTTTAAGCAATACCTCTCTACATTATTAAACCATATATTAGGATTACAATCTTTACTAAGACCACAGGCTCTTCTTTCTTTAAGAAGTCCACCTAACCCCCCGTTGTAAGCAGAGTCAGTCATTTGTAATCTATTATCTACAGTAGTTATATTATACAGTCGTTTGTAATCATCTCTTATCATAAGTACCATCATACGAATTTGTATATCTGGTCTTTGATAAATAGTTTCCCATTGTGCATCTTTTAACTCTTTTTTATAGTTGTCTCTCATAGCCTTAAGACTATCAAAACGAATACTACCATCAGCTTTATAAGCACGAGTTATCATTGATAGCCCGGCGCCCTCTTCTCGTTGTGTCTTTAACTGAGAAGTAGGTGACCAGCATCGTTTATGTTTAAGAGAAATACATGATTCTTGCTCAGCTAAAGAAGGCACATAGTTATAATTATATAGTTCTGGAAAATAAGTATCTAGTTCTTTCTTAATAGTTTCTTTATACTTAAAAGCCTGTGGGGGTATATAGGTTTTTACGTCATACCCAAAGGCAACAACACTAGTAAATAATATAGATAAAGACAACAGCAGTTTTTTCATAGAGACTTTCTAAAATTCTTTGAATTGTTAACGAAGGAGCTATACACATGACAACACTTTATTCAGAAATAAGAAGTACTGTAACAACAGGAGACTTAATTGCATGGAATAAGCCAGGCTTTAAATCTACTACTGGAATGCTTTTACTCTTATATCAAAAAATTCTAAAAGCTAAATATACACATGTTGGTGTAGCAGCTGTATTAGGTGGTAGAATTATGATTATTGAGGCCACACCACCCGCTGTTAGAATATTTCCATTATCTATGCTAACAGATTTTGATATAATTAAAACTGAAATAGCAGATATCCCTAATCATTTAGATGTGTTGTTAACTCAATTAGGTAAGCCTTATAGCCTATTAGATTTCTTTAGGGGTATATTTCATATTAGTGGTGGTAATTCTAAATATTACTGTTCTCAATTAGCCAGTAAATACTACAATGATATTGG
>JAVHRS010000086.1:0-6314 GCA_036171755.1 Minisyncoccota bacterium | reverse complement strand
TCATATTTGTATTATATCAAAACAGTCTCAAAAAGTCATTGCTGCCAGACCTGGACTCGAACCAAGATAACCTCCTCCAGAGGGAGGTGTCCTACCATTAGACGATCTGGCAATATTTATACTTTAAACATATAACTTCCACATATTACCACAAAACGCTAAAAATTCAATTGATAGGAAAGAGATAATAAGGTAGAATATGATAATGACAACAGAAATAAAATATAAGCCTAGGCACATAACAGTAGATGATATTAAAAATGGTTGCATAACTCTAGCAGGCAAAGATGGCGAGGAATCAAAGCTCTGTATGATAGAGGAAGAATTCCGCCAAGGAATAGATGCAATGACGAATATAGGTCCTTCGGTCACTTTCTATGGTTCAGCAAGACTTAAGCCTGATCACCCTGAATATATAAAAGCATACAATTTGTCTTACAGAATAGCTAAAGAATTAAATTACATAATAATGTCAGGTGGAGGAGGTGGAATAATGGAAGCTGCAAACAAAGGTGCATTCGACGCAGGAGTAGAATCAATCGGTCTTACAATAAGACTACCAAAAGAGCAAAACACTAACCCATATGTAACAAAAGAGATTCCTTTCCATTTCTTTTTTGCTCGACAAGTATCTATGCAGTACACAACTGAAGCTTGTATATATTGTGCAGGAGGTACAGGCACTATGTATGAATTTTTTGAAATGCTTACTCATCTACAGACTGGTAAGATAGGTCCAATACCTATAATCCTATTTGGTACAGAATTCTGGAATCCAATAAAAGAACTATTAAAAGAATCATTTGTAAATAAATACCAAACTATATCTGAATCTGATTTAGATAGATTCATCATAACTGATGATATGGATCAAGTTCTCGATATCATAAAGAAAAGCAAAATAAGAAATGGAGATGATGAACTAAATTAAAAAAATAGGGTTCGCTTGAGAATATTTTTATTTTGTGTTTTTCTTATTCTTCTGACAAGCTTTTATGAATGCAGTAAAAAGTGGGTGTGGAGAAAGAGGACGAGCTTTGAATTCTGGGTGAAATTGTGTGCCTAGGAAGAATGGATGCTTGTTGGCTGGAAGTTCGGCAATCTCGCAAAGCTTACCATCAGGAGATATCCCTGAGAATACGAGCCCTGCACTCTCTAGAGCCTCTCTGTAAGCATTTGAGACCTCATAGCGGTGTCTATGACGTTCAGATATTTGAGATGTTTTAGCCGCCTCTGTTTTAAACTTCAGCGAGCCAAAGTATGCCTTTTGGGCAATTGTACCCTTCTTAAGATTTGCAGGATATGCACCCAAGCGCATACTACCGCCCATCTTTTTATTCTCTACTTTTGCCTTCTGATCCTCCATAATATCTATGACTAAACTATTTCCATTTGGATTTACTTCACGTGTAGTGGCGTCCTTTATACCTAGAATATTACGAGCATACTCGATAACCATAAGCTGCATACCATAACATAAACCAAAGTAAGGAATTTTGTTCTTTCGAGCAAATTCTATCGTCTTTATAATTCCTTCTATCCCTCTTGTGCCAAATCCACCAGGAACAATAATGCCATCATACTTGGACAAATCTTTGATAGACTTTGGATTCTTCTCAAAATCCATTGATGATATCCAAGTAAGAACTGGCTTGCTTCCTGATGCATATGAAGAATATTTAATAGCTTCTATTACTGAAAGATACGAGTCCGAAAGTGTAAAGTCTCCTGTATTGAAATATTTACCAACGATTGCAATATTCACTGCATTGTTCTTCACATGTGTGGATTTTGCAAACTTCTTCCATTTTGTAGAGCCAGTGTTTAAAGCTGGACCACAAACCATATCTATCTTATTACAGATCATATCGCCCAATCCTTCTTTCTCAAAATTTACAGGTATATCATAGATACTAGCAACGTCAGGTGCCGAAATAATATTGTCTTTTGGAATGTTACAAAACATTGAAATTTTTTCTTTCCTTTTATCATCTAATAGCATTTTACTACGAGCAATAATAATATCTGGCTGAATTCCAGAAGAATTCAAAGTTCGAACGGCATGCTGAGTCGGCTTGGTTTTCATTTCCCCAACATTGCTTGGTATAGGTAAATAAGAAACCATAACAAAGAATACGTGGTTTGGCATGCGAAGCTTCATCAAGCGAGCAGCTTCAAGGAAAAGAATATTCTCGTATTCCCCCACTGTACCGCCAATCTCTATTATGACTACATCTGCATTTACTTTTGCACGAGCTTTCTCTATACGGCTGATCACTTCAAGCGGAATATGCGGAACAACTTGCACACAAGCACCATTATATTCTAGATTCCTCTCCCTTTCTATGACGCTCTGATATACACGTCCGGTCGTCATATAGTTTGCACGAGAAAGATCTACCCCCAAGAATCTCTCGTAGTTACCCATATCCTGATCCGTTTCATCTCCATCATCAAGCACAAAAACTTCACCATGTTCAGTAGGATTCATAGTTCCTGCATCTATATTTATATATGGATCAATCTTTATAGCTGTCACTATCTGACCTCTATCAGAAAGTATACGAGCGAGAGATGAAGCTGTGACTCCTTTACCGACTCCTGAAATAACTCCACCAACTACAAAGATATACTTACAGTTAGATAATTTCTTTTCTAGCTTTTTGTTTGGTTCTTTTTTCATATTTTACTTTTGTCTTAAGTATCTACTAATAGCAAAGAAGCTAGAAATACCTCCAAGAAGTACCCCTGAACCAAGCATTATAATGAATAATTGTAAGAAGTTTGATTTATAATATTGATATAAATTAATACCAATAAAATCAGTCATGTTATTCCCGAGCCAGATAGAAATAGGAATAAATATGAGTATAGCTAAAAGAGATGCACAGATTCCAACAAAGACACCAGAAACAATAAATGGACCTTGGACATAACGAGATCCTGCTCCGACAAGCTTCATAACTGAAATCTCATCTTTGGACATATAAATAATCAAACGGATAGTATTGAAGGTAATAATAATAGAAATAATAATAAGGAATAGAGAAATAATAAAACCGAGACTACGAGCTCCTTTTATAATAGAAGTAAGCCTATCTATAACTAATTTATTCTGGTGGTAATCCACCTTGTCTACAATAGTAAGATTGCCATTAGCTAGAGCACTATCATTTTCAAAATAATTTGCAATACTTTCATACTGAGAAGGATCATTGGCTTTCACGTTAAGTGATGCTCCTAGTGGATTACTATTTAATTCATCTAGAGCTTGAAGTGTGAGATAGTCATTCCCATGTTTATCCTTAAAGTTTGTTAAGGCTTCCACTGAAGAAGTATAAGTTATACTTTTAATTTCAGGTAATTTAGAAAGAGAATCCTCAACTTTTTTAATAGCCAATTCTTCTGTTCCTGGTAAAAAGTAAACAGTTACATCTACTTTTTCCTTGATATCATTGAGTGATGCATTGAGAGCTGCTTGAACAAAAATAAGGGAAGTCATCACAAAAAGAGTGATGGTCATGATAAGAATACTGGCAATTGAAGTAAAACCACTGCGTGTAAAATTATACCATCCTGTTCTTATTATTCTTCTATAGTGAATCATCATATAGTTTAATTATAACACATACTTACCTTCTTTATGATCTCTTATAACACGACCGTTTTCAAGAGTAATAACTCGCTTTTTAATCGCATCAACTAACCCTTTGTTGTGAGTGGTCAGAATCACTGTCGTCCCTAAATCATTAATCTTTTTAAGTATATTTATAACTTCTATTGCATTCATCGGATCGAGATTCCCTGTCGGTTCATCAGCAATGATAATATCAGGTTGATTAATGATAGCACGAGCTATAGCGAGCCGCTGCTTCTCTCCACCGGAAAGCTGGTGAGGGAAATGAAAAGCTTTATTGGTAAGATCTACAAGCTCAAGAACGTGAGGAACATCTTCTATAATATTTTCATCGCTCTTCCCTGTCGCTTCCATTGCGAAAGCTATATTCTCATAGGCCGTACGTCCTGATAAAAGACGAAAGTCCTGGAAAACTATTCCTACTTTACGTCGAAAATTCATTAGATCTTTTTTAGAAAGCTTATGTATGTCAGTAGACTCAAAAGAGACAATGCCTGAGGTAGGAGCTTCCTCAGCTAGAATTAATTTAGTTAAAGTCGTCTTACCAGCACCTGAGTGCCCTACAATGGAAACGAATTCACCTTGGGCTATAGAAATAGTAACCTCTTTAATTGCAAAATTATCTTTGTATTTTTTTGTAACATTATCAAAGTAAATCATCAATTTATTAATTTTATCACAAATTGACTTCGGCAACAATAAATTCATCAATCATGCCACTTTCGAGCACAGAGTCAATATCATTCATTTCTACTCCAGTTCTATGATCCTTAACCATCTTATAAGGATGAAGCACGTATGAGCGGATTTGGCTTCCCCATTCTATCTCTATTGTCTTAGTGGGAGACAAACCAGCCTTTTCTTTCAATTTGTCTTCTTCCCTTTTTTTATAAAGTTTGCCTTTTAGTATTTCTATAGCACGTTCTCTATTCTGCTCTTGAGAACGCTCCGTTGTGACGTGAACCGATATATTTGTAGGTAAGTGAATAATCCTAACCGCCGTCTCCCTCTTGTTTACATTCTGACCACCAGGGCCGCCAGACTTTGAAAATTCAATTTTTAAATCTTCTGGTGGTATATTAATAGCATTATCATTCTTCTCTAATTTTGGTACTACTTCCACTAAAGAAAAAGAAGTGTGACGAAGCGACTTCGCATTAAAAGGTGAAATACGAACGAGGCGATGAACACCAGACTCATTCTTGAGTGTGCCATAGACCCCTTTACCTGATACTTCTAATGTAATATTCTTATATCCACCGACATCATTCTTATTCTCATGTATAAGTGTAATCTGCCAACCTTTCCTTTCAATGTATTTTAAGTACATACGAAGCAACATCGCCGAGAAATCTTCTGCATCATCACCACCAGCTCCAGAGAGAATAGAAAGTATTGCATTTCCTTTGTCATATTTATGAGCACCAAGTAATTCATCTTTCAATGAAGCTATCTGTTTAATTGTCGCTTGAGCTTTTATTTTATCGTCCCAGAAATTTCCTTGAGTCATTTCTCCCTCAAACTTTTCTATTTCTTTTTTTATTTCTTCGGTATCTTGAGCCATATTTATGTTGATAATTAATTTTATAAATTATGTTCTTTTTTAAAATACTTTTTAGGAAGTATAGAAAAGTAATCATCTATATATGGATGCATCATATCACAAGCAACGAAAACAATAACTACTTCTTTGTTTTTGTTTCTATATTTATTCAAAGTTTTATTTTTCTTCATTTCTTTTATCATCTTCTCTATCATAGCAAGTTGCATACCTGTCGAAGGACCAACAAAAAGCCCAAGGCGGATAAGAGCTAAACTCCTTTCATAAGCAGAAACATCATCAATAGGGATAACTTGATCTACTGTGTCATACCAAGGAATACCAAGCTTCAGTATTGCTTCATCCACACGAGGACCTGGAATAGAAGAGCCTTTCTTAATAGAAGTTCCTGCGACATAAATATTTTTATTCTTATTTTTTAAGTAAGTACCTGCACCATATATAGTCCCTGCAGTACCAATAGTCGAAACGAAGATGGTCATATCTGCTCCCAGTTGATTCCACAACTCTTTAGCTACATATTCTTCTGAAGCATTCGTGTTACCAG
Source organism: Minisyncoccota bacterium (assembly GCA_036171755.1). Lineage (GTDB taxonomy): Bacteria > Patescibacteriota > Minisyncoccia > Phycocordibacterales > UBA9973 > UBA8515. The sequence goes on along the minus strand of JAVHRS010000086.1, from coordinate 569 downwards.
GATTAATATATTGATTGAGATTGTGCCAACCCTTCTTCTTGCCCATTTGCTTGGCTTCATATACTCCACCTTTATTACTATGAACATCAGGACTCTTGGGACCATGAGAAATCATGAGATCCGCACCAACGAGCTTGAGTAGTCGCTTCTTGTGCTCTGGTATGTCGGGAGTAATGATCGCATGTAGATGTGGGATTCCAAAATGACGAGATAAAATTGCAAGAGAGAGAACGGTATTGCCTGAAGAATACTCTACTAAATGCTTTGTAGATTTTAATGTTTCTTTGTTTATTCCCGAAAGCATTTGCCATGAAGGCATGGATTTGATATTCCCTAGTGGAACGAACTGCATAAGCTTCACGAAAATTCGTACCCCATCTTTAGTAAATTTATTTATGGAAGGAGGAAGCTCTACGACGGGAGTCATACCAAGCGATCCTGGGGTCAAGAAATCCATCACTCCATTATTTCCTTCAAAAACTTTTTTACTATTACGATTTATTTTTTCCATTAAAATTTAAATTAAATTAATAAATGAGCCATCCCCGAGACTCGAACTCGGCACCTAT
>JAVHRS010000085.1:0-1445 GCA_036171755.1 Minisyncoccota bacterium | reverse complement strand
GACGCGTATATGTTATTTAAGTAAAAACTGTTCGCTTCCAAGGCCTGGATAATTATTGGTCCTCCAGGTTTCAAATTCTTGTTTAGCTTGGTCTTTTGGGTCTTTGAGAGAAACTATAAATTTATCTTCGCCATAGTCAAAATCAATCGAAAAAGTGGAAAGATCTAAGGGGACTTTCTGACGAAGATCTTTTTTTTGCAAAGAAGTATCAAGGACTTGAGGCGGTAGTTCTTCTTCAACAACGCCGGTAAAGTCAGCCTTTACAATCATAGGTGATGGGTTATTGGCTTGTCCTGAGCTTGCCGAAGGATTAGTCTCAACAGAAGTAGGAATAAGGTTGGTGGCTTGTTGTTGGGGGTTGGGACTACTGACGGGTTGTTTTTTGGAAAAAGGAATAATGATTATTAGAATTAATAAAACGATGAGGGCTCCGGAAATGGCAAGATAGACTTTGACATTTTGTGAATCCATAATTTATTTCTTAACTCCAAATGCTAATCGATATAACGGGTATGGGTAACGAGTATTTTCATTATAGGGGATTTCATAACGACCGTAGGCAGGATCATAAGCCCAGATATTTCCTTTAGCGTCAATATCAGTTATCCAAAAGTAATGACCACAAGCACCTTCACAAAAACTAGCTAAGGTAAAGAACGTCCAGCCTGCACTTAGATATTTTCGAAGTTGTGGAACAACAGTATCTGCTTTTTCTGCATTAAAAACAAGATAATCGGTAGTCTTCAATCCAAGGCTTTGCAAGATCTGTTTGGCGTCAGAATATCGGGAGCCATCACATCCAAGTAAATAACCTCGAGATTGGTATTGATTAACAATGGCTTTTGGATTATATCCACCACCTAAATAACTAGTGGCAATCATAGAAACAGCGGTTGGTCCGCAACCAGCTTGACATAAATTACATCCATCAGGAAGAGAAGTCTCTCCTAAATCTCCACATTGGGCGAAGTAGGTGAAATTGGTAGCTTGGTTAGTTGGAGGCTTAGTTACTTGGTCAGAAGATTGTTTGATTGCTCCATTGTTCGATTGCTCCGAACCTTGACCCACATTTAAAAAGATATTTAAAAAATCAATCAGAGGGTTAAATTCTGGATCTTGCCCAAGTTTAACAATGGTAACATTAGCTGGATTATTGATTAATTGAGAATAATTATTTTGTTTTGCCCATTCAGCAAACTTTTGTTCTGCATCGACAGTTTTTTTTTCAACTACAATTTTATTAAGGTTAGCATTAAATTGCATTTTAAAGTCTTCGGTTTCAAGGGGGGAGATATTTGATAAATTGGACTGATTGGACTCATTGGACAAATTAGGTTCATTCGATAAATCTTTAAGTCCTTGATCGCCACCTGTGGATAGTTGCGGAATCCCTGTGGGGAAGGGGGAATTATTTTGAGTGGAAGTTGTAGTTTTTTTCTGAAAGG
>JAVHRS010000084.1:0-1452 GCA_036171755.1 Minisyncoccota bacterium | reverse complement strand
TTTTTCTTTCTCCATAATTTGGGCAAATTCATTATCTGAATATTCTTTAGATATTGTACCAAGTTTAACAAGAGAAATCCCAGCTTTCAGAAAATTACCTGTTCCTGTAATGCCCGTTATATACTTTCCTGAGTTTCCCAATTAGTGCGGTTTCACACTACTTTTTTACAACAAAAAGCCTGTTAAATCAACCTGTTAATTTTGAAGTTTAGAAAGTGGGAAACTCACAGGATAGTAATATTCATATCCTATGATTTTATGTCTCACGCCTTATTTTTCATGCTCATCTTGCATTGGATAAGACTTCATATGTTATAATCAGATCTAATATGGTACTTCGTGATCAACCAGGACATACTGATTCAGGAACAAGTTACGGCCCAAAAGCCGCAACTATTTATCCTCAAATTGTTAACTTCTCTGACAGAAGAAGATTTTTATATCAATACATAGAAAAGAGCTTACTAAATTTGAGAGCACAGAGAGTCATTGATATTGGTGCTGGAACTGGACCTTGGTCCATTTTTTCAGCACAAAATGGAGCAACTGAAGTCGTTGCTCTAGATTATCAAGAAAGTTTTGTTGAAGCTGCCCGTGAAAATGTTAATAAATTAAATTTAGCCAATAAAGTTAAAGTTGTTCAAGGCGATGCAGCCGATTTAAAATTTAAAACTGGGTCTTTTGATTTAGCATTAAGTATTCAGGTTGGTTGTAATTTGCCGAATAGTGGATTGACCCCACATATTACAGAAATGGCGAGAGTCTTAAAACCAAGCGGACGTGTCATAATAACCGCACCTAATTCATTTGGAATAATGTTCACAGGTGGAGGACAAACAAAAGATAAAGTTATAGTTAATGTTGATGAGATATTGAAAATAATTAATGTAAACGAAGGAAATTTAGATACGAAGTTTATACAAACAGAGATAGGTAAATTAGCACATATATTTCTAGGGACTTTTGTTGAAAGACAAGGTAAATTAATACTTGAGACTGATGAAAAAGATCTGGTCTCAGGAGAAAAAATTTGGAGGAAGTTGGAAAATATGGTTGTTCCTAACTTTTATCATCCAATCACACAATATGAAGAAGAATTTGGCAAAGCTAATTTAAGAGTCGTTGAAAAAATGAACGATGGATTTACAACTGACGGAGAAAGAAAAGAATTTAATGAAAATCTACCGGATGAAATGAAATTGGGAGTAGAATATTTAGGTAAACCTCCTTTTACAGTCTGGATTTTAGAAAAAAATTAACATTGATCAAAGGCAATTCTTTATATAATCAATAGCCTGCCTTGGAGAATCGGCGAAGTAAATTAAATCATTGAGTTTTCTTGGTAAAAATCCGTCTTTGTCCATTCTTTCAAACTGTATTTTTAATCCTTCATAAAATTTATCGGTATTTAAAACTACAATTGGTTTATTGTGTAGCTTATGTTTTTTAAAT
>JAVHRS010000083.1:0-1452 GCA_036171755.1 Minisyncoccota bacterium | reverse complement strand
TCATACACGCGAATAACGCGGTCGCCGTAGGAATCAATGATTTCTCTGCTTCCATCCGTGCTGCCAGGATCAACAATGATGTATTCAATGTCTGAATAGCTTTGGCTTAAAACCGAATCAATGCATTGACTCAGATACTTGGCTTGATTGAAGGAGATAGTGACAATGGAGATTTTCATGATTGCGCTTTTTGTTCATAACTGGATGAGCTTGAATCTTTTTCTGAAACTAACTTTTGGTTACGCAAAAATCGCTTAGAAAAAATAAACGAGGGGCGACTCGGTTTCAATGGTTGCTTATTTGCGAGTGAAAACAACTTACTTCCCAGCAATACGATCATGATTGCCAGAGCCCACATGAATCTTTGATTTGAGCCAAATGGCGAAAACAAAATATTCCATATAAAATATATTCCAAAAAACAGTTGTAACGGCTTTAAAGGCGAGCTAGAAAAAACACTCGAAACTGTGCCCGCAACCAGAAATCTGAAAATGTAAAACCAGAATACTGCACCAAGTGCCCCAGCCCAAACCCAAGCCTGCATCAACACCGAGTGTATTGGAATCAAGTCGCTCAACCCAACTACATATTCCAATTGAGCTTCATCTATATTCAATCCTAATTGCTCTACCGCTTTATATTGCATATTGGCGTAATACGAATCTGCCGCCCACGAGCCATGCCCGATGATGGGTGAATCCATTACCGCTTGGGATGAAATTAAAATCTCAGGTCGGCCACCAGCAATCACACCAAGCAGGCCTGTATCTTTGCCTTTGCCCATTAAATATTTTTCAGTCACATTTTCGGGTAAATAGCCGGATTCAGCTACCCATTCATAGGCTGATTTAATGCCATATAAAGCCAGCAACACACTCAACCCAAGTCCCGCCAATTTAATTGGATCAGGTCGCTTATTGGCGTAAACCTTAAAGCTTGGTCGCTGCAAAATATAAAGAATGGCAGCGGTTAGTATTGTCATACCTCCCAAAGAGCGCGAATTTAGGTACACACTCAAAACACCAAGGCTAACCAATAACGCCAAACCCGCTTTTGTTTTGTATCGTTCTGCTGTGGATAAATACAACAGCACAAACATCGTCACAGGTAAGCCATAACCGAATTTCCACGGCTCAACATCAGAATAATCTGTTGGCAGAAAGACAGTTGAAAATATCGTACCCAACGCACTACCGAAAATAAGTGTGCGTATCACGTCTGGATTTTTGAGAACCATGAGGTACACCGCGCAAAAATCTATCAGGAAGAAAATAATCGCCGCCCAGCCGCGCAGATAATTTTCGGGTATGGAGTCTCGATACCAATCAGTGAACATTTGTGAGAGCAACCACAGCACACCCAACATCAATACCTTCTTTGGAAATGGGTCTGCAAGCAGGTGTAATTTCCCCGCAGAAAACATCAGGTAAATCAACAAAATAACTTCCGAAA
>JAVHRS010000082.1:0-1458 GCA_036171755.1 Minisyncoccota bacterium | reverse complement strand
TGGCCGGTGCCGGCACGATCAATGTTGGTGCGGGCAACACCCTGACCAACACCGGCACCATTGCCCCGGGCGTTGCCACAGCCGACAAAACCGGCACGCTGGCAATTACCGGCAATTTGCTGTTCAGTTCCGGCTCGAACCTGAACATCGACCTGGGCGGCACAAACGCTGCGCTGGTTGGCGATCAGCTTGCCGTTTCGGGGGCGGTCAGCATCGGCACCGGTGCGGTGCTAAACGTCACGCTGGCCGATACCTACACCGGCAGCCGAGGCAATGTGTTGACTTATCTGACTCAGGCGGGCACTGTCAGCGGCACTTTTGCAACGCTCAATACGCCCACCGGAATGAGTTTTACGCCGGCTTATCTGGCGGGCAGCAATACGCTTTCACTCACAGCCATCGTCAACACCTGGCTGGGTGCCACCAGTAGCAACTGGGGCCTGGGCAGCAACTGGAGCCGGGGCATTGCACCGGGCAGTGGCGATGATTTGACGCTGAATGCGGCCACTAACAACCCCAGCGTTTTGACGGGCACGGTGGCCAGCGCTTACAGCATTGCCGGTAGCGCACCCCTGACCATCAGCGGTGGCAGTATGACGGTAGAAGCTGCGTCAAGCTACAGCGGCAGCGTGACAGTGAACAGCGGCACGCTGACGCTCAATGCGGTCACCAGCGTACCCTCGCTCAGCATGGTGGGTGGTGTGTTGAACGGCGCGGGTAATTTGACTGTCAGCAGCGCTTTTGACTGGCTATCGGGCACCATGACAGGCGCGGGCAAGACCATCGTGGGCAGCGGTGTGACGGCGGGCAATATCGTTACAAGCACCAACGGCTACAGCAACCCTGTCCTGACCCGTACCCTGATCAACAGCGGCACGATCAACCAGCACCACAATGGCATCGCGGGCAACCTGACCATCGACTCGGGCGGTGTGCTCGACAACCGTGGCACTTATATGTTCAGCAGCGACAGTGCCGACATCAACGGCACGGGCGGCCAGATCATCAACAGCGGCACCTTTGGCAAGAGCGGCGGCTCCTCGGTCAACAACATCAGCGCAGCCTTTACCAACAACAGCGGCACCATCAACATCGCTGGTGCGGGCTATTTGAACGACAGCGCAGGGTTCAATAACACCGGCACCGGCAGTATCACTGGTACTTTTGTGATGAGCGGCGGCTCCGGCACGGCAACTGGAACGCTGGGCGGCACGGGCACCTTCGAGCTCACTGGCGGCACCTTGACGATAGGCTCGGGCGGTTTCACCACACCGGGCTACTACCAGGCTGGCGGTATTCTGGACGGAGCCACGGGTGACAACCTGAGCGTGACCAGCGCTTTTGACTGGATATCGGGCACCATGCAAGGCGCGGGCAGCACCGTGGTGGGCAGTGGTGTCACCGCGGGCAACATCGTCACCAATATTTCCAGCTACAGCAGCCCGGTGCTGACGCGTA
>JAVHRS010000081.1:0-1470 GCA_036171755.1 Minisyncoccota bacterium | reverse complement strand
TAGTTGTCCCTTAAAAACCGGATAAGAGATTAAAATAAAACAGATTAAAGTGTAAAAGACTAAGAAATAAATGCAAGAATTAATAGATTTGCATAACAAACCTTGCAAATTATTATGATAAAAAAGACAGAAAAAAAGTCACAGATCAGCTTGTTCTTTTCTTTAAGAGACACGTTAGATCAGAAACATCCATTATTCATATTGACAGAAAAAATTTATTGGCAGCAATTTGAAGAAGCATTCGATCCTCTTTACTGTGCGGATAATGGACGCCCAGCTTTGCCGATTCGGCTAATGGTTGGGCTGTTGATATTAAAACATCTGCGTAATATTTCAGATGAAAGTGTAGTATTACAATACTCTGAAAATGTTTACTACCAATATCTGTGTGGACAGACAGAGTTTGTGGCAAAGGTTCCTTGTGAAGCAAGTGAGCTGGTTCATTTCCGAAATCGAATTGGCGAGGAGGGGGTAGAGTTAATATTGAAGGAAAGCATTCGTATAAACGAGGATGACAGATTTGATCCTGATGTAAGCATAGATACTACAGTACAGGAAAAAAACATTACCTATCCGACAGATAATAAATTACACAGAAAGATCATTACAAAATGTAAATCAATATCAGAGAAAGAAGATTTGCCAGTACGACAGAGTTACAGCAGAACACTAAAAAAACTTTCTGTAGATCAGAGATTTCGAAATCATCCAAAGAATCACAACAAAGCACGCAAGGCAGACAGAAAAATAAAAACAATAGCTGGAAGATTAGTAAGAGAATTGGAGCGTAATTTAGCGCCCAATTCACAGTATCAATCAGAATTAGAGTTGTTTAAGAAAGTGTTAAATCAGAAGAAAGATGATAAGCATAAAGTATATTCATTACACGAACCAGAAGTAGAATGTATCTCCAAAGGTAAAGAAGCAAAGAAGTATGAGTTCGGCAATAAAGTATCAATCATAGCAACACAAACCACGGGGATTATAGTAGGAGCAATGAGTTTTAGGAATCCATATGATGGGCACACACTTCAGCCGGCAATAGATCAAGCAGAAAGCTTATTGGGTACAACCAGTATAAAGACGGCCACAGTAGATAGAGGTTACAGAGGGGTGAGTAAAATAAATGAAGTAATAATTCAAAGTCCAAAACCATTTAATGATAAAACACAAACGAAATACAAACAGAACAAATTAAAGAAGCAATTTGGCAGAAGAGCAGCAATAGAGCCAATGATAGGACATCTGAAATCAGATCATAGGATGGGCAGAAATTTTTACAAAGGCATAACTGGTGATTCAATAAATGTAATGCTATCAGCTGCAGCATTTAACTTTAAGAGGATGATGAGAAAATGGTCATCATCTTTCTGGCTGTTTTTTTATCGTCACATTATTTCGCCGATTATTATTTTTTTCAATGAAGTTATTTACTCCCCAAAAGAAATTTGGGTTTTTAAGGGCTGACTA
>JAVHRS010000080.1:0-6616 GCA_036171755.1 Minisyncoccota bacterium | reverse complement strand
AAGCAGTAGACTCACTTATAGATAACTCTATCGCCAAGCAGAATGATTCTCAAGCAGTTTCTGCTTCACAAAAGAGAGCTCTTAAATCTCTTTCAGATAATCTTAAATCAAAGCAAGGTTTGTTCCGTCAGAATCTGCTCGGTAAACGTGTGGACTATTCAGGACGTTCCGTTATCGTCGTTGGTCCTCAACTTAAACTCAATCAATGTGGTCTTCCAAAACACATGGCACTTGAACTCTTTAAACCTTTCGTAATTTCAAAAATACTTGAGACAGAACTTGCCTTCAATATTCGTGGAGCTAATCGTCTAATAGAAGAAGGTGTACCTGAAGTTTGGGCAATACTTGAAGAAGTAATTCGTGGTAAGTATGTTCTCCTAAACCGTGCCCCTACACTTCACAGATTAGGTATTCAAGCTTTCAATCCTATACTTATAGAAGGACATGCTATTCAAGTACATCCACTTGTCTGTGCAGGCTTCAACGCTGACTTCGATGGAGACCAGATGGCTGTTTATGTACCACTTTCCGACATGGCCCAAATGGAAGCTCGCGAATATATGGCTTCAAATAAAAACTTACTTAAGCCTCAAGATGGTTCACCCATAGTAATGCCAAAGATGGATATTGTTCTCGGTTGTTACTGGATGACCAAGTCCGTAGATGGAGAGCGTGGAGAAGGAATGGCTTTCTCAAATCCAAATCAAGCTATTACAGCTTTTGATTTAGGAGTAATTACTTTCCGTGCAAAAATTAAAGTTCTTGGTACTGAGAAGCAAAGATATTCTCATTTTGAGAATAAAGTTTTCGAAACTACAGTTGGAAGACTTTTCTTCAATACTATTTTCCCAGATGATTTCCCTTACCTAAACGAAGAGATTACGATAAAACGCATGTCACTACTTGTTGATGAACTTATAGTTCACTATGGTATTGATGCTACTCCAAAATTCTTGGATAAGATTAAGGATTTCGGTTATCAGTATGCTACTTACTCAGGAGTTACTTGGGGGATTGATAATGTAACCGTTCCACCAGGCAAGAAAGCAATCGTTGCTAAGTTTCATAAAGAAGAAGAACTTGTTCGTGAACAATTTGCTGAAGGGCTTCTCTCTGAAGATGAACAATATCAAAAAGTTATTGAAATATGGGAACATGCTAAGAAAGAAATTGAAAAAGAAATTCCAGCTACACTTGATACAAAAGGTTCTACTTATGACCTTATTACTTCTGGTGCGAGAGGTAATATGGGATCTCTAGTTCAGATGTGTGGAATGAAAGGACTCATCGTAAATACTTCTGGAACAACTCTTGACTTCCCAATTATTCCTTCATACATAGAAGGACTTTCACCACTTGAATATTTCATTACAACTCACGGTTCACGTAAAGGTGCAGCTGACACGGCTCTAAACACGGCTAAAGCAGGATATCTTACACGTAGATTAGTAGATGTCGCGCAAGATGTTGTAGTTACTGAAGAGGATTGCGGAACAAAAAATGGTAAGAAAATTGTTGAAGTTGAAGGTGCTTTTGTTAAATATATACATGGACGCGTATTACTTGCGGATGTAAAAAGTCCTGATGGAGTAGTTGTATTTAAGAAAGGTAAACTCATAATGAAAGAAGATGCCAAATTGATGGAAAAGATGGGAATAAAAGAAGCTTTCGTTCGTACACCTCTTTCTTGTGAGACTACGCACGGTATTTGCCGAGTTTGTTATGGTCTTGATCTTGGAAGAAATTGTATGATTGAGCTTGGTCAAGCTGTTGGAATTATAGCAGCTCAAGCCATCGGTGAACCAGGAACACAGCTTACTCTTCGAACCTTCCATGCTGGAGGAGTCGCTACTGTGGATATCACGACAGGTCTTCCTCGTGTTGAAGAAATCTTCGAGAGACGTATTCCAAAGAATCCTGCAATCATTTCTGAAACAGAAGGTGAAGTTATCGACATAACAGACAATGGTAAAGAAAAAGTAATTAAAGTTCTTTCCGATTCTAAGGCGGATGGAAAGAAGAATGAGATGGAGTATACAGTTGCTTTACGTCGTCAGCCATTAGTAAAAGTTGGATCACACGTGAAGAAAGGCGACCTTCTTACAGATGGATCTGCTGATATTAATGAAATCGTAAAATATGGTGGTAAAGAAGTTGCTGAAGATTACATCGTAGATGAGATTAATAAAGTTTACGATTTACAGAGTGCTTCAATTTCAAGAAAACATATTGAAATAATTATTCGTCAAATGTTCTCACGTAAAAGAATTAAAGATGCCGGAGATACTACATTTTCCCCAGGTGAGATTATCGAAACTATCGAGTTAATAGAAGAAAATGACAGAGTAATGAGTGAAGGTGGTAAAAAAGCTGAAGCAACTACTATTGTTCTCGGTATTACTGAAGTATCCCTTACAACAAAGAGTTGGCTTTCAGCAGCTTCCTTCCAAAATACAAATCGCGTTTTGATCAATAATGCTATTCGTGGAGGAATTGATACTCTACGAGGACTCAAGGAAAATGTTATCATTGGTGGGCTTATACCTGCAGGTACTGGCTTTGGAGTAAAGCGTCCAAGCAAAGAGAAAGAAGAAGTGAATGAGGAAAGTGTTGCTCAATAGGGTTTATAAAAAAATATGTCATCATCTTCTGTTGATAAAATAAAAGAAAGGCTATCCATTGTTGACGTTATATCTTCTTATATACAAGTCGAACAATCAGGAAAGAATTTCAAAGCGAAGTGCCCTTTTCATAATGAGAAGACGCCGTCATTTTTCATATCGCTTGACAGGGGAACATACTATTGTTTTGGTTGTGGAGAGAAAGGGGACATCTTTTCTTTTGTAGAAAAATTTGAAGGAACTGACTTTATGGGAGCACTTAAATTACTTGCTGAGAGGGCGGGGGTTATTATTGAATATAATAGGAATGATAAAGAAAAAGACAAAAAAGAACTTTATTATGAAATATTAGAAGAAGCTACAAAATTCTTTGAAGTTAATTTTGAGATAAATCTTCCAGCACGTGCGTACTTACTAGGTAGGGGTATGACGGATGCCAGCATCAAAACTTTTCGTATTGGTTTTGCGAAAGACGAATGGAGATCTTTGTCTGATTATCTAATTAGTAAAGGGTATAGAAAGGAAGATATAGAAACAGTTGGGTTAATAAAGAAAAATGAAGGGAGCTTCTACGACCGATTTCGTTCACGCATAATATTCCCGATAAGTGATTCGAGTGGCCGAGTTATAGCTTTCTCTGGAAGAATTTTTTCTTCAGAAGTAGATGCAGCTAAATATTTAAATTCTCCTGATACGCCACTTTTCAATAAATCGAATGTCCTCTTTGGTATAGACAAAGCTAAATCTTCTATACGAACAAGAGGGTATAGTATAGTAGTGGAAGGTCAGATGGACTTGATACTTTCACACCAGATAGGATTTACAAATACAGTAGCAGTCTCAGGTACGGCTTTTACTGATAATGTAGTAGATAATGAGTCTAAAATTAATAATCTTGGTTTGATAAGGAGATTATCATCTAATATAATTTTTGCTTTTGATGGAGATGGTGCTGGTGTAAGAGCGGCAAGTCGTGGAGCAATGATAGCTTTATCATTAGATATGCAAGTAAAAGTTGCGGAAATGCCAGAAAGTAAAGATCCTGCAGATATTATTAAAGAGAATGGAGATCAATGGAAAGATATTATAAAAAATGCTAAGGACATCATAACTTTCCACGTCGAAAGAATTTGCAATAATATAAATGATATAAGACAGCGTGGTAAACAAGTACGAGAAATTATTTTTCCATTTTTAGTTGTGATTAAAAGTTCAATAGATAAATCTTCATATATTTCCATTATTCATTCCAAGACTGGAATACCTGCAAATGCAATTATAGAAGATTTTAATCTTTATGAGCGTAATTATCTTGTAAATAATAAACCAGAAAAAGAAAACAGTGATGTGAAGAAAAAGGAGGTAGTATCACGTAGAGATGGATTAGAGAAGAGATTGTTTGGTATAATTTTCTGGCAAGAAAGAGAAGGGTCAGGTATAGATATAAAGAAAATATATAAAGAATTAGAAGAACGGATAGGTGGAGAGGATTTTGTACGGATAACTACATCTTATGAACCGTTCAAAGAAGTTCTCGCATCTGAGGCAGAAATGTGGTATGGTAACAAAATAAAAGATCTTTCTCGTGATATAGCTGAGATAATGCTTAATCTAGAAGAAGAAATTTTGAATGAACGTTTAATTTTGTTATTAGATAAAATAAATGGAAATGGTAGTGGGGATGTAAATTTTGACCCTGGTCCAATGCTTATAGATTATCAGAGGATAGTCGAACGTATAGAAAAAATAAAGGGTCATAGGTTACAATAATATTATGATAAAAAAGATTAAAAAAACAAAAAAGGTAGTTTCCAAGAAAAAGAAAATAAAAAAAGTTCTTCCTAAGGTAAAGAAGCATTCTCCTATTAAGAAGGTAGTTAATAAAAAGAAAATTTTGAAACCAAAAATAAAGATAAAAGCAAAGGCAAAAAAACAAAACAAAAAGATTGTTAAAAAAGTCGCCTCATCTACGACCCGCCGAAAAGGTGGGAAAATTCCAGTAAAACATATGTCTGCTTTAAAAAGGGAACAAATGGAGAAAAAACAAAAAGACCAAGATGATAAATCTTTTGAAATAATAGAGAAAGGTAAGAAGAGAGGTTTCGTAACTTATGATGAGATTATAAAAGAATTTCCAGATATAGAAAATAATATTTTATTCCTCGATGATCTCTATGAGCGTTTTTCTGTTGCTGGTATTGATGTCCTTGAAGGAGGAAACTTATTAGACACTAGTGGAGATGTGGAGAAGCTCGCCCTCAAGTATAGTAAAGATGCCAAGACTTATGATTCTATACAGATGTATTTGAAAGAGATCGGTCAGTATCCTTTGATTGCTGCCAATGAAGAAAAAGATTTAGCAAAAAGAATCGAGAAGGGGGACATAGAAGCCAAGAATTTACTTGCTCGTGCGAATCTTCGTCTCGTAGTTTCAATTGCCAAGAAGTATGTTGGACGTAGTTCTGACCTTACTCTGCTTGACTTAATTCAAGAAGGTAATTTAGGTCTATTTAAAGCCGTTGAGAAGTTCGACTGGACTAAGGGTTACAAATTCTCAACTTATGCCACTTGGTGGATTCGTCAATCTATCACCCGTGCTCTTGCTGATCAGTCACGTACTATACGTATTCCTGTTCACATGGTAGAGACTATTTCAAAATACAAACAAGTATTCCGTCGTTTATCTCAAGACCTTGGACGTGAGCCACTTGTAGAAGAGATAGCAATGGAGATGAATCTAGAGGTAGAGAAGATTCATATCATAGAACAAATCAATCAGGAAACTGTATCACTAGAACAACCAATAGGCGACGACGATGACAAATCTACAAGAGGAGAGTTCATACCAGATGATAAGATACTTCGTCCAGACCAAGAGGCTTCTCGTAGAATTCTCTCTGACCAAGTCAAAGAAGTACTTGAAACTCTTTCCCCTAAAGAAAGAAAAATTCTAGAACTTCGTTATGGATTGACCAATGGAGTCCAGCACACCCTTGAGGAAGTAGGTCTTGAATTCGGCGTCACTCGTGAACGTATCCGTCAGATCGAAGCCAAGGTCCACGAAAAACTCCGCAACAATGAAAAAATAGCTCGTTTAAGAAATTATTTTGATTAAATAACAATAAAAAATCCTCACAAATGTGGGGGTTTTTTATTAGTTTAATTATAATTTATCTGATATTGGAGCTGGAGCTGGGTTTAGAAGACCAAAGAGGAGGTCTGTATATTTCCAGAAAGCATCATTGCCTTTTAATGTAGCTATACATTCAGCAGCAATTAATTTCTCAAGTGATCCTTGGTGTATAGGCCAGTGACGATATACCCAAGCGACATTTCCATTTGAATTTTGAACGATTTGAGTCAGAGTAGGATGGAAGGATTTACAGTAAGGACATTCATAGTCAGAATATTCTATAACTACGATTGATGCATCTGGATTACCAAGGATATGATCTCCTGGCTCAGTTATAGCTATTTCACCTGTGTATGGTGTTGTAACTTTTCCAGCATTTACTTCATTAATTAATTTTTGAACCTCAGTTACTGGTAATGCTCCACGAACTTCAGTCTTAATGCCATTTTTACCGACGATGACAGAGTAAGGAGTACCTCTTTGTTCTACTGGTACGCCTTTCATTGCAGCTTCTACGCTAGCTCCAATCTTTGTTTGTAGGGCTACTTGATCTGTATTTGTGATACATGCAGCAAACTTTTCTTTATTGACTCCTACTTGTGCCGATAAAGTTTGGTTTTTATTTGTGGCACCATTTACTTCACCTTGACTTCCTCCTTTAGTTATTAAAATTGCTAACATCACAAGAAATCCTGCAACTATGATAGCTGTAGGTGTATTAATTTTTGGGTTTTTTATATTTTCCATCTCATTATTATATCACAAATTTAAATTAAGCAAATAAAATACATATTGAAAAATATGGCTAAATATGATATAATACAAAATACTTATGGATTCAGTGTATACAGCCATATTTTAT
>JAVHRS010000079.1:0-1477 GCA_036171755.1 Minisyncoccota bacterium | reverse complement strand
TGTCCCGCCCAAGTGATAATGTCATAGTGCGGGCAAAGTTAAAATGTCATAGGTAACAATTTTTGTGCCATAATTACGGTCTAAACATTAGACCAATAATATGGAGCAAAATGAACTAATAACTATGACTAAAACAGAAGCGAAGCGCTATGACATCATTAAGGATCTGATAGCCAGAAAGATAGACGGCACGGAGGCTGCTAAACTGCTCCATCGGTCAGTCAGGCAGATAAAGAGGATAAAAGAAGCTATCGTCCGTCTGGGCATTAAAGGAGCTATCCATGGTAATCGCGGCCGGACGAGCCATAACAAAACAGATGTGAATATTTTAACGAAAGCCAAAGAGCTTTTAAAAACAACCTATCACGATTTTAATCCCTTGCTGGCTCAAGAGCATTTGCGTGATGATCATAACATAGACTTGAGCCGCGAGACTGTACGACAGCTGATGATTAGCGAAAAACACTGGAAAGCGAGAAAGAAAGGCGAGACAAAAACCAAGCATCAATGGAGGGAAAGAAAAGATAATTATGGAGAGATGGAGCAATTCGACGGCAGTTACCATAATTGGTTCGAAGGTCGGAATGAAGAAGTTGTCGGATTGGAGCAATGCCTGCTCGTTTCAGTGGATGATGCCAAGGGTACAATCACCGGAGCCAGATTTGAATTTAACGAAGGCACAGAAGCTGTATTCAGATTTTGGAAGGAGTATTTTCTGACCAATGGCCTGCCCATGGCCATATATTTGGACAAATTCTCGACCTACAAGGTTAATCACAAGAATGCGGTTGATAATGAGGAATTGATTACCCAGTTCAAACGAGCGATGAATCAGTCTAATGTCAGAGTGATAAACGCCAATAGCCCGCAGGCCAAGGGCAGAGTGGAAAAAATGAACGGCACATTGCAGAGACGATTAGTCAAAGAACTGAGATTGAATAATATTAATACGATAGAGGAGGCTAACATATTTTTAAGAGAAGTATTTATTCCGAAATTTAACAAACAGTTTGCGGTCGTGGCGAAAAAGAAAGCTGATCTGCACCGAAAATTAAACGACAAACAAATAGCCGAATTGGATAAAATATTATCCATTCAGTCGGAGCGGATGGTGAACAACGATTACACGATCAGATTTAAAAATAATTATTACCAATTGGCTGAAATCCAACCGACGACAGTCATTAAACGAGACAGGATAACCATCGAAGAACATTTGAACGGAGAGCTGAAAATATCGCTGAGAAAACATTATCTGAATTATACCCGCCTGCCGGAAAGGCCGAAAAAGGAAATAGATATCAAATTAGTGGCGCTAACCAATCGGAAACAAACCGGCCATATCCCGCCCGCCGACCACCCCTGGAGAAAACAATTTTTAATTAACAAAAAACAGCCGATATTAACGGCTGCTAAATAGGCAAAAGGGACATTTTAACTTTGCCCGCCACTATGACATTTTAACTTTGCCTTGACA
>JAVHRS010000078.1:0-1497 GCA_036171755.1 Minisyncoccota bacterium | reverse complement strand
TCACCATAGCCGGAAATCGGGTTTACCAAAAACATATCAACAGCCATTCTAAGGAGAGTAATTCTAAATCCTATTGAAGTTTCTGGTGCCATGCCAACCCATGAGTAATATTTTATTTCATTAATACCAAGTATTAATCTCTGATTTGTACTTAATAAAAATAAACACAATATCAGTATTGCAAGCAGCACGAATAACTCAGTAGCTTTAAAATTTTTATGAACCTTTAGCTTGTAGATTGAAATAAATATTGCAATAACTGGAATTGAAAGCCATCCCGTTCTACTTCCAGACTCAATAGATAAATAAATTCCAAAAAAAACACCTATCAATTTTATAAAAATAATGAAAAATGAATCTTTACAAAATAAATTTATTGAAACAAGACTCATCATTGCCAGTGTGATTGATATATATCCAAAAACCAATGGATCAGCAAAGTAAGTTGACATTCTTTCGACACCCCATAGTTTGGGTTGTGGAAAAATAAGTTGATGCAGTAAGACAAAAATAATACTTGCGGGGGCTATATATTGTAAAACAATGGCTGCATTAAATCGAATCTTGATCGTCAAAAGAAATATCGAAATCGCAATCAAAAAACGTGATGCAGAATCAAGTTCAGGCCAAGAAAAATTATTGCGTAAAATTGAACTGAAAATTATTGCTAGGATTGGCAACACTAAGCAACTAATGGCAAGAATTTTTAACTTCAACGAAATATTTCTATATTCATAGTTATTATCATGCGGTAAAAGTAAAAAAATAAAACTTAGAAAAGAACCAATAATCAATAGGGAATTTGACCAACCTCGAATGGTTAATACAAAAAACGGAACGGTGGAAATGAAGGTCAAAATGACATTTTCCATCCGATAACGCAAACAGGTAAAAAAACTAGCTCGCGGATTCGTTAAGTTAGTTTTCTTCATTTTGAAATTTGAAGAGTATCTATAATTATGTAGGTTATTTTCGTGGACTTGCCGGACAGCCTATGCCCTCGGGTTGTCGTTAATTGCCCTAACCGCATGGACAACCTCTTGTGTACAACGTTCATCCGTATCAAGGATTAAAAATCCACTCATGTAAGCAGGTCGAAATTACCTTGTTGTGCAGAGCATCAGAAGTCGTGCGTTTAACTTTCACCACTTTTTTTCTCAGTGTTTCGGCAATGAACTGGGTACTATCCCTTCTGTTTAACTCGAACAAAATAATTTCATCACACCACCGGACGCTTTCTATCGCTGCAGGAACTTTTCCTACTTCATTATAAGTAGATGATATAAAGGGAAATTTTGGCATCGATGGATGGTCTGAACAACTCAAACCCAGATGTGCCACCACATTCATCATCATCGTCGTCATCCCGGTTTAGTGTCCCGCATGCGGGCTTGAACCCCGTTTTGCAGGGTTTTCGGGGCTTTTCGTTCCCCGCCTTGGCCTTCAGGCGCACTCATGCCTGCGCTCCCATCAAACTCTGGCGTGCCATCCACAAGT
>JAVHRS010000077.1:22586-26381 GCA_036171755.1 Minisyncoccota bacterium | reverse complement strand
TACACTTAAACATTATTTAGGAAAATTGGTATAATATAAATATGCAAACTTTGATCGTAATCCTTCTAATCATTATAATAATTGGTATTGTTGCTGGAGTTATTTTATTATCTAAAAAGAAGCCCGAAGAAAAAGCAGATAATTCTGTACAACTATTATTAACTCAAATAAATGAACTATCACGAACAATAGATAGCAAGCTTGGTGAATCTCAGAAAGAAATTACTCAAACTATGCGCTTCCAGTCTACAGAGACATCTAGAATTATCGCAGATATTACAGAGAAGATTACTCGCCTAGATGAGACGAATAAGCAAGTAGTTTCCTTTGCTGACCAGCTAAAAAATCTTCAAGATATTTTAAAAAATCCAAAGCAACGAGGAATTCTTGGAGAATATTATTTAGAAACATTACTTAAAAATGTGATGCCACCTGGAAGTTATCAAATGCAATACCCTTTTCCAGATGGTACTATAGTAGATGCAGCTGTATTCGTAAAAGATAAAATCATACCCATAGATTCCAAATTCTCTCTAGAGAACTACAATCGTATAAGTGAGACAAATGACAAGACAGAAAAAGATAGATTAGAGAAAATATTTGTAAATGATCTAAAGAATCGTATAGCAGAGACATCCAAGTACATACAACCAGATAAGGGGACTATGGACTTCGCTTTTATGTTCATCCCTCATGAAGCTATCTACTACGACTTACTTACAAATAAAATAGGCTCACTTATGGAAGAGAATGAGAACTTAATCCAGCGTGCTGCAAGTAAATATAAAGTAATAATAGTATCCCCCACTTCATTCCTCGCTTATTTACAGACAGTCCTTCAGGGACTCAAAGCAATGCAAATAGAAGAAAGCGCAAAAGATATTGTGAAGAGAGTTGGAGAGCTTGGGACGCACCTACGTAGCTATGAAGATATACACCAGAAGCTTGGTAATGCACTTGCGACAACAGTGAACCACTTTAATAAATCAAATCATGAATTCAGAAAAATTGATAAAGATGTGATGCGAATCACAGGAGAAGCGATAAGTATCGAGACTCAGACATTGGAAAAACCTCAGCTTGAAGATTAAAATTTAATATCTGTATCTTGGAAAATAAACTCGGTGATTATTATAATTACCGTATTTATTATATTTATTGTAATTGTTGTAATTACCATAGCTATTATAATTAGAGCCATATTGATTATATGGGTAGGCATTATTCATGTAATTGCTCGTAAAATGAGGTCCAGAAATTAGTCTATTGTAATAAATATTATAACCATTGTAATCACTATAATTGTTATAACTATTGTAATTATCCCCACAAATATAGCTTAAGCGACCAGAAAAGTATATACCACAAGAGTAAGCCTCCGAAACACTTGGTGCAGCTATAATAAAGAGAAATGCAAATATTAAAGATGTAATATATATTCTTTTCATACCCCTATTAGACACCAGAGTTAAAAAATTGTCAACAAGGTGTTTATAAATTATTTATCTAAATCAAGAGTCTCATCTATACGAATTTGTGCTACGAATTCAGGTGTATGAGAGACAAGAATCATCGCTCCTTTATAGTCACTCAAGGCTTTGGCAATAATTGGTAAGTGACGGAAGTTAATGTGGTTTGTCGGCTCATCTAAAATAAGAAGTCCGGGCTTTGTTAGTACCAGAGTAGCGAAGGCAACTAGACCTTTCTGCCCTTCTGATAAACTTCCGATTCTCGTATAAACCATGTCACCAGTTATAAGAAAACTGGCTGCCGTCGCACGTATACTCTCTTCATGAACTTTACCACTTACCTTCCTCATTGTGTCTGCGAGAGATTCATAGACAGTATCATTGAAATCAAGTGTGGAAAAATCTTGTCGATAATAACCAACCCTAACATCAGGTGATATAGAAATTCCCTCTGCTTCGCCTTTAACAATAGCCTCGAGTAAAGTACTTTTTCCTATACCATTTGGACCAGAGAGTAGTAGATGTGAATGTTTACGAAGTTTTATTCTCACTTTTATGTTTTTAACTTTGTGATTTTTATATATAGGTAGAGATGTAATAGACACAATATCACCAACATGATCTTCTTGTGATGGTATGACGAAATTCCTTATCGTTTTGTCTTCTTTCCTTACATCTACTTTTTCTTCCTCGAGTTCTTCTGCTAGATCTCGCATTCGCTTGGCTACGGCACGAAGATTACCTCCCTTCATAGCGAAGGCATTAGCTTGATCCTTCTTAGCTTGAATTTCTTTAGAAAGAAGAGCATTCTTCCTATTCTCGCGTTCCATTCGAGCTGTTATCTGGTCGCGTACATCTGTATAATTACCGACATATTGTTCAATCTTCTTTGTATATATATCAAGGTAAAGAACCGCATCTGTAAATGAATTAAGAAAGTGAGCATCGTGAGAAATAACGATAACTGTCTTCTTATATTTCACAAGAAAGTCTGTAAGATACGCAATACCAGACTTGTCTAAATTGTTAGTCGGCTCATCTAGAAGAAGAATATCGGGCTCTTGTATTAAAGCCGAAGCAAGTAATAAACGAGCTTGCTGACCACCAGAGAAAGAACGTACTATACGCTCGTGCACCTTGTCGTGACCTTTCAAATTCACAATTTCAAGAACATCATCTATACGTGGATCAATATCATAAACTTTTTCCTTAAAACTCTTCTCAAAAAATTCTCTGACAGTTAGGTCAAGTTCGTCACGTGGAATAACTTGTCGTGAAAGTGCAATAGTCGTCCTCTGCGCAAGATTTATAGTTCCATCTTCTGGAACTCTCTCGCCTGTAATTAGAGAAAATAAAGTACTCTTACCTGCGCCATTCTGACCCATGATCGTAACTTTCATTCCGCGACGTATAGAAAAATCAACCGCCTCTAGTATCGGTTTATTATGTCCATATTCAAAAGAAACTTTTTCAAAACGTATTACTACTTCTCCATGAGCCATATAGGTTATCACTTTACATCATTTTTACTTAAATTGAAAGGCTTTTAACCAAGTTGAAGTCCGTTTGTACGTAGGCTACTCCTCATTTCTTTATAATCAGGAACTGCATGTGCCACCAGATTCCAGAAATTTCTAGAGTGATTAAACTCACCTAAATGGCAAAGTTCATGAACTATTATATAGTCTGCTTGTTTTGGTGATAATAAAACTATTTTATAATTGAAATTTAGATTCCCTTTTTTAGAACAACTTCCCCATCTAGTCTTTTGATTCCTTATCACAATTTTATTATATTTAAAATTATAATTTAAATTGAAATATTCTAATCTATTTTTTATAATAATTTCTGCTTGATTTTTATATTTCAAATAATCTAAATTCTTCTTAGTTTTTCTTTTTTTATATTTTACCTTTCTTTTCGTTCTAAAAAATATTTTAAAAAGTTCTTCCATATTATTTATACTATCATAATCTAAAGTCTCCTCAAACGAAAAAACTCTGCATATGCAGAGTTTTTTCGTTTTAATTCTATTCTATTTATAAATTTTGAATTACTTCTTTCCTTTCTTTACAACTACCTTTTTAGCTGAAGATTTTGCAACAACTTTCTTGGGAGCAACTTTAGCAACAACCTTTGGGGCTAGAGCTTTAGCTACTACTGGAGTTGCTACTTTCATAGCTGGTGCTGCTACTGTCTTAGGTCCTGCAAGCTTTTCGATTGAGTTTATCAAACGATCAAGCTTATTATTCATCTCACTTAACTGTTTCTTTACATCATCATTTGCAGGTGCTGCTGGTTTGTTGAAAGATGAAGCAGGACGATC
>JAVHRS010000077.1:0-22486 GCA_036171755.1 Minisyncoccota bacterium | reverse complement strand
ACGATCATTAAATTCACGACGTGGTGCGCGATCACCATCATCTCTTTTACCACTAAAACAATCGGAACAGTAAATAGGCTTATCACCTGATGGACGGAAAGGAACCTCACAATTCTTGTGACATTCATCACAAACTGCTTTATGCATTGTGACAGGACCTCTGCCGCCTCCTCTACCACCTCCGAAACTTGGGCGTCCACCACCACCATTTCCGCCTCTAAAACCTCCACCTCTATTACCTCCTCCTTGAAAATTTCCCATATAATTATTTTTTATTTACCTAGCCTATACTAGACAAGTTATTACTATTATTTTTTAATTATAGCACTTATTGGTATAATGCGCACCTGATTTCAAATGATTGTGTTTGTGTAGCCTTTTCTCTAAATCATTCGTTGATCCTATATATAAGGTCTTATCTGCACATTCTAATATATAAGTAAAATACATATCTAATTAAGTTTACCTTTATCTATAAACTCAACAGAATATTTATTGGCTAATCTATTTAATACACTCTTTAATTTTTCATATCCTTCATCAGAATAAGAAGATCCCTCTAATATAAATCCTTCTTTTTTAGTAAAAATAAATATCTCTTCTGCTAATTTAGAAGCATAGCCTTGCCCTTGATAATCCTTATCAATCGATAAAAATTTTAGCCAGATAGTATTTTCAGTTTCTGGTGCTTTTTCTAATTCACTTAATCCTATTACTTTATCCCCGACCTTAATCAGTGAATAATATTTTCTTTCTATGTTTTCTAAAACATCTCTTGGATCAAAATACCTAAAAACCCCACCTTTTTCTATTGGAAGAAAACGGTTATCTTGAGGGAGATGTTCCCCTTTCCAAATTAGCTTATACAAATCTTCAGCGCTTATAGTTTCTGTAATACCTGGCAAGTTTTCTTTATTCTCCAATTTCATATTTTCCATAATTTAATATTATATCATATTATACTGAAGTAGTTGAAAAATAACCATTTTTAGGGTATTCTTATATTGTTTTCAATTTGAGGTCCAGTTTCTGTATTTAAGTATGTATTGGGAGATCGTCTAACGGTAGGACAGAGGCCTTTGAAGCCTTTAATCTAGGTTCGATTCCTAGTCTCCCAGCAAATTAGAAAACCGCCTTGAAGAGGCTGGTTTTCTTTTGCTGGGAGAAGCGAGTAATCTGCATTACTCGCTTCTAGGAATCGAAGCCTAATTCGTTTTTCGGTATTAACCGAAACGAATTAGGATACTGGTCATGTAATAACCGATAAGGCTACTGCCGATCCTAGTCTCCCAGCTAGGGGTTTTAACTATTATTTTATTATAATTAGCCACTACAAGCATTTCTTGTTATACTATATCCATATGGAAACATCTAAAACTGAGAAGTATTTTTTGTTTGTGCTTTTAGCAATAATATTGTTTTTAACATTAGCAATCCTTTTCCCCTTCTTGACTGTATTTATTCTAGCGGCTTCTTTTGCTGTTGTTATGGATCCTGTATATATATGGATTAAAAAACATATAACAAAAAAAAGTAATGGACTCGCATCTCTAATTACTATAATTATATTTCTAGTTGTATTATGCGTACCATTATTCTTTATGGGAAGCGTTATATTCAATCAAGCACAAAATGCATATAGCTCTGTAGTTTTAAATGGTAGTACTGATACCATACTACAGAAGATAGATTTTTCTATAAATGAAATAATGCCAAAAGGTTTCCATTTTGATACATATAGTAAAATCACAAGTTTCATTTCTTTACTTGTAAATAATATAGGGAACTTTTTTAGCTACACCCTTAACACAATATTAACGATGATCCTAATGATCTTCGCCATGTTTTATATTCTAAAAGATGGCGAGGAATGGAAAGAAGGATTAACAAAGCTTTTACCATTATCAACAAAGAATACAAAAGAAATACTTTCCAATCTTAGGCATGGAGTAAATAGAGTAATAAAAGGTTCTTTTTTTATTGCTGTCATTCAGGGGGTTCTCGCTTGGTTTGGTTTCTGGTTTTTTGGGATTCCCAATCCTGCACTTTGGGGAGTCGTCGCAGGTATGACTTCACTTGTGCCAAACTTTGGAACATCGCTTGTAATGATACCTTCCATTCTCTTCCTTTATTTTACAGGACTACCACTTCATGCATTAGGGCTACTCATATGGGCAATGTTAATAGTCGGGACTATCGATAACTTTTTATCCCCTTACATCATTTCTAAAAATACAGAGATACCTGCGATACTTACACTTTTCTCAATATTAGGAGGAATCGCACTCATGGGTCCCGTAGGAATATTAATAGGCCCACTCACTTTGAGTTTGCTTTATAGTCTAGTTTCTATTTATAGAAAAGAAATAAATTAAACGGACATACCTGCTATATAGCCAGTGGTCCAACAAATCTGGAGACTATACCCTCCTGAGTTTCTATTTATATTTAACAAGTCTCCTGTAATATATAAATTCTTGTATAAAATTGAGGACATTGTTTTCATATTTAATTCTTTGAGTGATACTCCTCCATCAGCTACAACTGCCCTCTCATAACCCATTAAGTTTGTGATATTTACTGGAAGATTTTTCAATAATTTTACAAGCTTTTTTCTTGTGTCCTTGCTAACACTATGAACTTTCATATCAAAATCTATAGAAGAATCTATACCTTCTATCGCCAATGCTGTTCCATCTGGAGATATCTCCTTCCAAACAGTTCTGAGAATTTTATTTTTATTTGCATCAAAAATTTTAATTATAGATTCTTCTAGCTTACCTTCATTTGTATCTGGAAATACATCTATCAAAGCCGTCACACTACCTGACTGTAAAAGATCTGAAACTTTTTTCGCACTATTTAGAATAAGTGGACCAGAAAGTCCAAAGTGTGTAAACAATATCTTTCCTGTTTTTGAAAATTGTTTCTTGCCTTCAAGATAAAAAGTAATCTTCATAAAGGATAGCGATACTCCAGCCAAAATTTTTACCCATTTATCGCTCACCGCCAAAGGCACAATATCAGGACTAGAATCCTTTACCTCATGCCCCAAATCCTTCAACCATTTAAAGCCATCACCAGTTGATCCAGTTTCAGGATGTGACATTCCACCAGTAGCTAATACATATGACTTTGCAAAATATAGTCCACCATTCGTCTCTATACTTTCAATTTCATCATTACTTTTATTGATTCGCCTTACTATGCAATTGCTTTTAATGGTGACATTATTTTTAATTAATTCATTCTCAAGTACTTTATATACATCATAAGCTTTCTCAGTCTCTGGAAATACGCGGTTGCGAGCTTGAACTACAAGAGACAAAC
The DNA here is from genome assembly GCA_036171755.1 of Minisyncoccota bacterium. Taxonomy (GTDB): domain Bacteria; phylum Patescibacteriota; class Minisyncoccia; order Phycocordibacterales; family UBA9973; genus UBA8515. The sequence goes on along the minus strand of JAVHRS010000077.1, from coordinate 19,156 downwards.
CTCGGGATTCAAAATATGTAAAAGTATCTTTCACTCCAAATATAGAAAATGGTGAGTAGAGAAAAGGCGCCTCATCACCATAAATCCTTATGAATTTATGAATATCCGGTTCATTATTTGTAATGTTACACCTACCTCCACCCGTTATCTTTAGCTTTTCTCCTAAGTTTTTATTCTTGTCTAATATGAGGACAGACTTACCTCTACTACTTGCAACAGCCGCAGCCATCATACCTGAGGCTCCACCACCTATCACAATCACATCCCAAATTTTACTTTGTCTAGCCATAACTTTATGTGTAGGTGGATTATTACTTCTCATTTAGAATCTTGACTAGCGCCATCTCGATTGGAAGCTCATTAATAGGAGAACTTTTAAGAGATTGATAAGCATCAAGTAATACGGAAAGTGTGGAAGAAGATATATGCTCAGGTTTATCGGCAATTAACTTTGATATATATTCCATATCATGTTCAGAAATTGCATCTTCAATTTCTTTCTTCATTTTAGGTGCATAGCGAAGCATCAGTGCATATCTTAATTTAACAAGAATCATTTTCAAATATATAGCCATCTCAAGATTTTGATCTCCTGCTTTTTTTATACATGCAAATCCTTCATCTATATTTTTCGTTGCTACTGCACTTAAAAATTGATCCACCAAAAGAGTGTTGGGAGATCCGGTAACGTCTTCTATCTCTGTAAGTTTAATTTTTTTATCTTTGGAAAAGGATATTACTTTCTGTAACGTTCCTAATGCATCACGAAATGCGCCATCAGCTAAGAGCGCGATAAGGGCAGCTCCACCTTCTTCTAATATATATCCTTCCTTCTTTGCAACGTTTGTTACCACAGAAGTTAAAATACTATCAGTTGGCTTCCTAAAAATAAAACTCTGACAACGAGAGACAATTGTATCAGGAACTTTCTCAAGCTCAGTTGTCGCAAGAATAAATATGACGTGTTTAGGAGGTTCTTCAATAGTCTTCAGAAGTGCATTCCATGCATCTTTGGTGAACATATGAACTTCGTCGAGAATATAAATTTTATATTTAGAATCGAAAGGCATCGTATGCACACTGTCGCGGATACTGCGTACATCATCTATGCCGCGATTTGAAGCCGCATCAAGCTCATATATGTCATTCACAGATGAACCAAGCTCTGACGCTATTATACGAGCTATGGTCGTCTTACCAGTGCCGCGTGGTCCACACAGAAGATAGGCGTGGGAGACTTTGCCGGACTTGAGAGCTCCATCTATAGCTTTAACTATATGATCCTGACCAATAACCTCGCCCCATTTCTCTGGTCGATATTTACGATATAAAGCAATATTTGAATCCTTAATATCTTTCATATTTAGTAGTATAACAAATTAATGATTATTAATAAATTCCTTCACTATCTTCTTCACTTCTTTATATGAATTAGTTTCCATTAATTTTATACGTAATTCCTTTGCTCCATCAAAGCCATTCACATAAGCTTTATAATGTTTCTTCATGGTTGCAAAATTTTTCACTTTCCCTAAGAGCTTCTCATAGAGCTTCGTATGCTCTATCATGACTTTTAGTTTTTCTTCTACTGTAGGAGTAGAATTAATTAAAATTTTTGAATTAATTTTGTTCCTACTTATACTATTAAACAGCCAAGGGTTACCAAAGATAGCACGCCCAAGCATCACTCCGTCACAGCCAGTCTCTTTTGCAAGTTCATATCCATGTTTTAAATCTCTCACATCACCGTTGCCTATGATTTTAGTTTTAACTCTCATTTTATTCCTTATATTCACCACCTCTTTCACATGCTCCCAGCGAGCTGGTACGTCCGACATCTCTTTCCTAGTACGAGCATGCATAATAAGAGCAGCTATATCTTGCTCTAGTAGAAATGGTACCCACTCATCTATCTGATTCTTGTTGTAGCCTATGCGAGTTTTCACAGATACTGATATATCTTTCCCTGCATCCTTTATCCCATCTTTCACAGCCCCAATTATCTCTCCTGCTTTCTTCATATCTTTTATCATTGCTGCTCCTGCACCCTGCTTCTCTATAGATCTATCAGGGCATCCCATATTAATGTCAATGCCATCGAATCCTAGCTCTGCACAATACTTTGAAGCCTCACGTATTTTTGTAGGATTAGAAGAAAAAAGTTGAGCGATTATCGGTCTTTCCTTTTCACTATAAAGTAAATCGTATTTCAAAACTTCCCTACCACCACTCACAAGTCCATCTGCAGAGACGAACTCCGTCCAAGTTACATCAGGCTTACCATATTTAGAAATAATACTTCGAAAAGCAACGTCAGTGACGTCGGCCATCGGCGCTAAACAAAAGAACGGTTTTGGTAATTTATCCCAGAATTTTTTCATTATTGAAATTTATATAGTACCTTGTTTTTAAATCGCAGATCTATATATGAAAGTGTATCATACTTACTATTTACTTCATTTGCAAATTCTTTCTCCCCCATAGCAGTTCCTAAATTATCAAATATTGTGTTTAAATCATTTTCTTCTTTAAAAAGTATTTTTGGGGTTAAATTACTACTTGCCGATTTTAGATAAAGTGAATACTGACCATCGGATGACTTTACAAGATATATCGGCTTGAACCCAAGTCCTTCTACTTCATCTATGAACCTTGCTATTTCATGAAAACGGGAAGGAATAAATACATGTAATCCAAGTGGCTTGGAATTGTCTCCTGATAAATCTCCATAATATTTAAAATATATATTCCCTGAGAAATAAGGTGCTTTATCAAAAATATATCCATCATTATTTATAAAATAACAGTTCTCTCCTATTTGATCTTTATTTTCTGGAACTATTACACCACAGTATAGATATTTACCAGCACGTTCAACTATTGTGATATGGATAATATGGAACCCCTCACGCTTGACTGATAAACTTTCTATTCTAGAAAATTCTTTAATTAAATTTTTATAAATTTTACCATGTGGATATATTAGAAAATTTGCACGAGCAAAAAGTCCAAAGTAACGCCCTACAATTTTTTCATTCACACTTTGCTCTAAATCCGAAGAATTAATAATACTATTACCAGTGATTATAACTTTATTAATTAAAATTTTTTGGTTAGCTGAGAAATAAGAAAGAGTTCCCACTAAAGAAATAAATAAGATAATCAATAATATAATCAAACGCAATCGTCCTACTTTACGATTACGCTTAATTTGCGCTATTCGTGGTGATGTAGGAATATCTTTCATACTTTAAATTTATGAAATAATATCTTTACCTAAATATTTTTGTAAAACTTCTGGAATTTTAATAGTTCCATCAGCTTGTTGAAAATTCTCCACCATCGAAACTAATATTCTAGGAGTAGGTATAGCTGTGCAGTTAAGTGAATGAACATAATTCATCTTGCCATTCTGATCTTTGTAACGAATGTTTAGTCGACGAGTTTGAAAATCATGGAAGTAAGAAGCAGAAGATATCTCTCTGTATTTACTTTCTTTAGGTACCCAGAGCTCCACATCATACTTCTTCACTTGCCCCATACCAAGATCGCCACCACAATTCATAACCGTACGATAAGGAATATTAAGCGACTCTATAAATTCTTCAGTATTGCGATTGATCTCTTCGTGGTAAGCCACACTTTCGGCATGGGAAGCTTTACAGAGCACAACTTGTTCAAGCTTATAAAATTCATTTACTCTTATGAGACCTTTTACATCCTTTGAGTGACTTCCAGCCTCACGTCTGTAGCAAGGTGAAAATCCTAAATATTTCTTGGGTAATTCTTCCTCTTTAAGAATCTCATCTGCATGAAAACCCATAAGTGGAACTTCGGCTGTACCAGCTAGGAAATCACCATCTTGAGTTTTATATAAATCATCTTCACCTTGTGGAAGATATCCTGTGCCAAAGAAAGTTTTCCTATTTACAATTATTGGTGGAATAAAAGGAATGAAACCTTTGTTTGAAAAGAAATCCATAGCATAATTCCAAATAGCCATAGAGAGGCGAACTCCATCGCCTGTCAGAAAATATCCCCTGAATCCATGAACCTTCACTCCGCGATCAAAATCAACCATTTTAAGATTGGTCATTAGCTCGATATGATCCTTGGCTTCAAAACTAAAGTCTGGCTTTTTGCCCCATGCTTTTACCTCTTGATTGTCAAGATCACTATCACCATCTGGCACAGATATGTCAGGGACATTTGGAACTGTGAGCATTAGTCTTTGCCATTCCGTCATCACAGTTCTCAATTCTTCTTCTTTGCCAACTAATTCATCTTTTACCATCTTCATCTCTCTTATCATCTGTCCACGAAGAGCCATGTCTTTCTCATTGGCAATAGAATTATTCATTTTATTTTGTTCACCACGTAGAAATTCCACACGAGATAGAAGCTCTAACCTTTTCTCATCTGCTCCGAGCAAAGCATCTATATCTACTTCTATATGCTTCTTCTTTGCCCCCTCTTTTATAATATCTTTATTCTCACGTATGAATTTAATGTCTAACATAATGTATATAGTATAATAAAAAATGATATAATACACAAATGCAAGAAAAAAATTTAGAAATAGTCTTATCAGAGAGCACAAATTTTTTTATACATAAATCACATGGAAGACATCTATAAACTAAAACCTGAACAGTTTCCAGAGGGGTTGAATGAAATACCCCAACCACCAAAGACTCTATATATAAGAGGCAAACTTACAAGTGAAGATGTCATCTATTTAGCGGTCGTTGGCTCTCGTAAATACACTTCGTATGGTAGAGATATTTGTGAGAAATTAATTCATGGACTTAAAGGATACCCTGTCGTAATTGTTTCAGGTCTTGCCATAGGCATCGACACAATAGCTCATAAAGCAGCACTTGAAGCTGGGCTCACTACTATTTCTTTTCCCGGCTCGGGTCTTGATAATAGTGTCCTATATCCAAGAGTTAATATTAAACTCGCACAAGAAATTGTAGACAAGGGAGGATGTTTAATTTCAGAATTTGAGCCAAGTGCTATTTCACAACTTTATTTTTTCCCTCAAAGAAATAGACTAATGGCAGGAATATCCAAAGCCGTACTCATAATAGAAGCTGAGGAAAAGTCGGGCACACTTATTACTGCTCGTATGGCTCTCGATTACAATCGCGATGTACTCGCAGTCCCCGGCTCAGCTTTTTCTTCAAATTCGAATGGAACGAATTGGCTAATTAAACAAGGCGCAACTCCAGTAGTGTGCAGTAATGACATACTAGAAGCGCTTGGCTTCGAAGTGACAAAAGAAAAAAGATCTGATAAAGAAAAATACGCTGACTGCGGAAAAGATGAAATGAAAATAATAGAGCTCCTCCGCGAGCCAATGGAACGCAACGACCTCATCCGCGAATTAGGAATGAACATCGGCCCCGCCAATGCCCTCCTCTCCATAATGGAAATAAAAGAATTAATTAAAGAAGAATTGGGAGAGATTAGGAGAATGTAAAAATTTATTATTCTACTGTTACAGACTTTGCTAAATTTCTTGGTTTATCTATATCACATCCACGCAATACTGCAATTTCATATGCAAGTAGTTGAAGAGGAATTGAAGCTACAAATGGCATCATAATTTCACTTGTTTCAGGTATTTCAATTGAATAATCTGATATTTTTTTTGCATCTTTATCTCCTTTTGTGACAATAGCTATAATAATTCCTTTTCGAGTCTTAATCTCCATCATATTACTAATCACTTTTTCATACGAAGGTCCTTTGTTAGCAATAAAAACTATTGGCATATTTTCATCTACCAACGCAATTGGTCCATGTTTCATTTCTGCCGCTGGATATCCTTCTGCATGAATATAAGAAATTTCCTTAAGTTTAAGTGCGCCTTCAAGTGCAAGAGGAAAACCATATCCGCGACCCAAATAAATAAAATTTTTTGCATGTTTAAATTTCTTGGCAATTATTTTTATTTTATCTTTTTCTTTTAAAGCTTTTTCAATTTGTTTAGGAATTCCATCTAATTCTTCTAATATCAATTTTATTTTATTTTTAGAAATAACTTTTTTTAATGAGGCAAGTCTCAAGCACATCAGCATAAGCACAGTTAACTGAGCCGTAAATGCTTTTGTCGAAGCCACTCCTATTTCAGGACCTGCGTGAGTATATACTCCTGCATCTGTATAACGAGGAATAGAAGACCCAACAACATTACAAACTCCAAAAACTGTTGCATCTTTACTTTTTGCTAGATTGAGTGCCGCCAATGTATCAGCAGTCTCTCCTGATTGAGAAATAGCTATTACCAAATCATCTTTATATATGACAGGATTTCTATATCTGAATTCTGAAGCATATTCAACGTGCACTGGAATCTTTGCTATTTCTTCAAATAAATACTTTGCTTCAAGTCCAGCATGCCAGCTTGTACCGCAAGCTAGAATAATTATTCTTTTTGCATTTACAAATTTATCTTCAAATTTTTCAATTCCACCAAGTTTGATTTCACCATTTTTAAAATTTATTCTACCTCTCATACTATCTTTTATTGATCTTGGTTGTTCATAGATTTCCTTTAGCATAAAATGAGAAAACCCATCTTTTTCTATTTCTTCTAATTTAAGATCTAATTTTTGAACGTATGGAATTTTTGCAACATTTTGAATTGTCTTTATCGTAAGTTTACTCTTTTTAATTATTGCCATTTCTTCATCGTTCAAATAAATAACTTTATTTGTATGTTCTATTAGAGGTGTAGCATCAGAAGCAATAAAATACTCATCTTTGCCAATTCCTATAACTACTGGGCTACCCTTTTTTGCAACAATTAAAGTATCTGGCTCATTACTAGACACCACTACTATTGCATAGGCTCCTATTGCTTTAACTAACGCCAATCTCACTGCTTCAGCTAGTGAAACTTTTGTATTTTCTTTTATATCTTCTATAAGATTTACTAGTACTTCTGTATCTGTATCACTCTTAAAAACATACCCTTTATTCTCAAGAATTTTTTTTATAGATTGATAGTTCTCAATTATTCCATTATGAACGATTGCAATTTTACCTGAATTTGAAAGATGTGGATGAGAATTTCTATCTGAAGGCTCGCCATGTGTTGCCCATCTGGTGTGAGCTATTCCTATACTTCCTTGTGTATCTTTATTTTTTATAAAATCCTTCAATAATGAAACCTTGCCTTTCTTTTTAAAAACTTCTATTTCATTGTTATTTAAAATTGCAATTCCAGAACTATCATAACCTCGATACTCTAAATACTCCAATCCTTTAATTAAAATTGGTGATGCTTTTTTATTTCCTATATATCCTACAATTCCACACATATTTTATATGTTAACATTAAAAATAAAATAATAAAAATTTGCCAAAAAATATGATTTCGTGTAATACTTAAACCAATATGAAACTTTTAATTGTTGAATCACCATCAAAAGCAAAAACTATCGAGAAGTATCTTGATGGGGCTTTTACTGTACGTGCAAGTGTAGGACATATCAGAGACTTACCAAAATCAAACAAAGATGCGATAGATATTCCTGCCGGATTCGTACCTCGTTATGAAATATCAAAAGGTAAAGAGAAGGTTGTTCATGAACTAACGGCACTCGGAGAACATGCAACTGAAATAATGCTCGCGACTGACCCGGACCGAGAAGGAGAAGCAATATCTTGGCACTTGAAAGAACTTCTAGATGCAGACAAAAAAATAAAAGCTCCTATTAAAAGAGTAACCTTCCATGAAATTACAAAAGAGGCAGTAGAAGAGGCCCTAAAAAATCCTCGTGATATAGACCAAGATCTTGTGAAAGCTCAAGAAGCAAGACGTGTACTCGACAGACTCGTCGGATACGATCTATCTGGAATAATATGGAAGAAGGTTCGCTATGGACTTTCTGCTGGACGCGTTCAGTCCCCTGCACTCCGAATAATAATGGAGAGAGAAAGAGAAATCCGCGCATTCATTCCTGAACAATATTGGACGATAGAAGGACTTTGGGAAACTAACAAAAAGGTAAAAATAAATTTATCTTGCGTGGATGAACCTCGTGATGAAAAAGTTGTAAATAATATTTTAGAATTAGGTAAAAAAGAAAAATGGTTTGTAAAAGATTTAAAAACAAGCGAACAAAAAAGGCAACCTCGTGCGCCATTTACAACTTCAACATTACAACAGACTGCAAGTACTAGACTTGGCTTCTCGCCTTCGCGTACTATGCAGGTGGCACAGAAGCTTTATGAGCAGGGTTTTATCACTTATATGCGTACTGATAGTACAAACTTAAGTATAGTTGCCCAGAACCAAATACTTGCACTTGTAGAAAAAAAATATGGAAAGGAATATGTGGAAACTCATGTATATAAAGCAAAATCTAAAAATGTTCAAGAGGCTCATGAAGCTATCCGTCCAACGCACGTCGAGCAAATGAATGCAGGAATAAACGATGAACAAAAGAGACTATACCAGCTCATCTGGGAGCGAGTTGTTTCTTCACAAATGTCTGATGCAAAACTAATGAAGACAAAAATTACGGCAAACATCAAAGAAAGTTCTATCCCTGACTTTACAGCCAATGGATCTAGAGTTCTTTTCCCTGGATGGTTAATATGCGATACAGGAGCTCGAGGTGAAGATGTAGAACTTCCGGAAGTGGTAGTTGGAGATGAACTTAAATTACTTGAATTAAACAGCATAGAGAAAGCAACAGAACCGCCAAACCGTTATTCTGAAGCTGGTCTTGTTAAAGAACTTGAAGCACGTGATATAGGACGTCCTTCTACTTATGCTTCAATTATGAAGACATTAGAAGATAGAGGATATGTAAGAAAAGAAGGAAAAACATTATTCCCTACTGATACTGGAGACGTCGTATCATCATTCCTTGAAAATAATTTTGCAGAATATATTAGTGATACTTTCACAGCCGAGATGGAAGATGAACTCGATGACATAGCAAACGGCAAAAGAGAGTATATAAAAACTTTGAAAGATTTCTACATTCCATTCCAAAAAGATGTAAAAGAAAAAGATAAACTTGCAAAGACTAATAATATGGGTGAAGCGCCTGCTGATATACTGTGCCCTGTTTGCGAAAGTAATATGATCGTAAAGCTTTCACGTGGAGGGAAATTCTATTCTTGTAGTCGTTATCCAGATTGTACAGGGGCAAGAACAATAGAAGGAAAAGTATTAGAAGGCCCAAAAGAAACTGGTGAGATGTGCCCTCTTTGTGGCGAGAAAAAAGGAAAGAGCGGTGGAGGCAAGCTTGTAGTACGAGAAGGAAAGTTTGGAACTTTCATATCATGCTCTAGATATCCAAAATGTAAATTTATAAAACAAGATGAAGAAGAAATAAAAAGAAAAATGACAGACATCACTTGCCATGTTTGTAAGGTTGGTAAAATGATGGAGAGACGTGGACGATTTGGAATATTCTACTCTTGCAGTAACTATCCTGATTGTAAAAACGCTATAAAAGCTAAACCAACTGGAAATATTTGTGACTTATGTCAGTCACTAATGATGGAGGGTACCAAAACTATCCCTGAAAGATGCTCAAATAAAATGTGTAGAAATCACAATCCTCATAAAACAGGTGAAGATATAAAAAATAATAAAAAAACTAAAAAATAGCTCTTAGAGCTAGTTTTTAGTTTTTTTGATATACTATCCATATGAAGCCAAATGTAAAAGAAATATTATCCTTAGTGGAAGGTTTAAAGGATGAAGATATAGATATAATAGAAAGAGCCTATAAATTTGCAGAGAAGGCCCATACAGGACAACTACGTAAAAGCGGTGAACCGTACTTCAACCATGTTTTTGCTACAGCAAAAAATTTGGCAGAGCTAGGGATGAAAGCAAAAACAATTTCTGCTGGAATCCTTCATGACGTTATAGAAGATACAGAAACAACAGAAGAAGAATTAGAAAAAGAATTTGGAATAGAAATTGTTTCAATGGTAAAAGGAGTAACAAAATTAGGAACTGTTAGATATAAAGGCATAGAACGCAAGGTAGAAAACTTGAGAAAATTCTTCGTTTCAATGGCGGATGATTTACGTGTACTTACTATTAAACTTGCAGATAGACTCCACAATATAGAAACATTAAAATATGTCCGTCCAGACAAACAGAAGCGAATTGCTCTTGAAACTCTTGAGATATATGCCCCACTCGCAGATAGACTTTCTATGGGACGTCTAAAGGGACGACTTGAAGATGCAGCTTTTGAATATGCTTATCCTAAAGAATATGAAGAGGTAAAAAAATTACTAAATGAAAAAAAAGATTCAAAAGAAAGATATTTAATTGAAGTTAAGAATGATCTAACAAAAAAAATAAAAGAAGCTGGTATAAAAAAAGCAGTAATAGATTACAGGCAAAAACATCTATATTCTCTTTGGAAAAAGCTCCAAAAATACAATATGGATATTGGAAAAATTTATGACATCATAGCTCTACGCGTTATGGTAGATGATATAACTGACTGCTATCACGTTTTAGGAATTATTCATGGAGAATGGGTTCCATTACCTAATCGCATAAAAGATTATATAGCAATGCCTAAAACAAATGGCTACCAAAGTTTACATACAACCATCTTTACTGGAACTGGAGGGATTGTGGAAATTCAAATTCGTACACACGAAATGCATCAGAATGCTGAGAATGGTATAGCAGCTCACTTTATGTATAAAGAGAAAGAAATCGGCAAAGAAATAAGTAATAAAAACTTAGAATGGATAAACCAATTGAAAAAACTAAATCAAAATGAAGAAGAACATAAACCTGAAAAATTCTTAGAAAATATTAAATTAAACTTCTTCAAAGACCGAATATTCGTATTTACACCAAAAGGAGATATTATAGACTTACCAGAAGATTCCTCACCTATTGATTTTGCTTATGCTATTCATACAGATATAGGCAATCATATACAAGGAGTGAAAATAAATGATAAAAATGCATCATTGGGTACAAAACTTAAAACCCACGACATAGTAGAAATCCAAATAAATAAAAACACAAATCCATCATCAAAATGGCTTGATTATGTAAAAACTAACCTCGCAAAAAGAGAAATAAATACATATTTAAAAGAGCACAGTCTTCTGTCTAAATTTCTATCATTTGGAAAAAATTAAAGTGAGAAATTGTTGATATTGTAGAGATCCACTTCTTCTTCAGCTTTTTTTATCTCTTCATTAGTGCGATCTTCTAAAAGATTGAGTTCATTCTCAATACTATCTAAATTCGATTCCGCCGTAGCTAATTTAGGTGTTTCTATAATTACTTCTACTTCATTTTGTATTGGCATTGCCGTCTCTGATAATTTAGCTTCAGATTCTTTTTGTGAGATAAAACTATCAAGCATTTTATTTGGGTCACCAATCTCATCTTTTTTAGATTTAATAATATCTAGAATAGTTCTTAAGTCATTGTTCGTAAAGAAGTCAATAGTAATATATCCACCATTTTCTTTTTTTTCAATATGAACCCTCGTACCTAGCGTCTCTTGGAGTTTATTCTCTATCTCATTGATCTCTGGATCTTGCATGTACTCCTTCTTACGAACTTTGTCGAAAGCTATTTTACGTGCTATCTTCTCTGCGTCACGGACTGTAAGCTTCTTCCAAATTATTTCTTTAAATAAAACTAATTGCTCCTCAGGTCTATCATTCAACATAAGAATCGGACGAGTATGCCCTTCACTTATCTTTCCAGCGGACAAGGCATCAAGCATATCTTGAGGTAAAGCTAATATTCTCAAAGTGTTGGAAACATATTCACGACTCTTACCTACCTTTGCTGCAATCTGGGTATGATTGAATTTAAATTCTTCAACAAGTCTGAAAAATGCACGAGCACGATCGACGGAGTTCAAGTCTTCACGTTGAAGATTCTCAATGATAGCGAGCTCGAGCTTGGCCATATTGTCATCGCCGATGCGAATAATAACTGGAACCTGCTCAAGGTGAGCAATCTTGGAAGCTCGTAATCTTCTCTCTCCAGCGATAAGTTCATACTCGACAGATATACCTTCATCTTCCTTTAAAATTTCTACACGAGAAACAACGAGAGGCTGAAGCACTCCATACTGACGAATTGAATCGGCTAAATCTTGTAAACGGGCTTCATCGAAATCACGACGAGGCTGAAAAGGATTCGGCTTAATCTTTTTTATATCTACCCAAAAAATTGAATTACTATAAAGCTGTGACATATATTGCTATTATACTCCGTAGTAATATATTTTCAAAATAAAACTAACATTTAACCATACTTTTAATAACATTGAAAAATTTAGATAAATGTGTATAATTAGCCTTGTTAGAATATGCGTCGGTACTCAAGTGGTCAACGAGGGCAGACTGTAAATCTGCTGACTTCGGTCTTCGGAAGTTCGAATCTTCCCCGGCGCACAAATAAGAAAAACGGCAATGAAGCCGTTTTTCTTATTCTTATTTCACCTTTACCCTACTTTCCATCCCAATATTTGATATTACTTTCTTTTTCTTCATATCTACAATCAATTCTTTATCTCTCATTGTTACTACCACAATATCATCCTTCTTTACATTTTTACTTAAGAGGAAATTCGCAACTGGATTCAATATTTTATTTTGAATAAGTCTACCTAATGGTCTCGCTCCATAGTGAGGATCATAGCCTTCCTTTGCCAAGTAAGTGAGAGCATCGTTTGAAATTTCAAATCCTATTTCTTTTGCCTGCAATCTATCCTTCACAACTTTTATTTTTAGATCAACAATACTTCGAATAGCTTCAAGAGAAAGAATGTCAAAGACTATTACATCATCCAATCTATTCAAAAATTCTGGACGGAAATAATCTTTTAGAGACTCAAGCACCTTCTCCTTCGTCTGAATATATTCATCTATTTTCGTATTATTTGTAAATCCGAGTGACTCCATCTTCTCTATCAATTGCGTTCCTATGTTTGAAGTGAGAATTATGACTGTATTTTTGAAGTTCACAACTCTTCCTTTCGCATCTGTAAGACGGCCTTCATCAAGAACTTGTAGAAGTATATTAAAAACTTCTGGATGTGCCTTCTCAACTTCGTCGAAAAGAATTACCGAGTAAGGTCTATGACGCACTGCTTCTGTAAGATTGCCAGACTCATCATATCCAACATAGCCAGGTGGTGAACCAATAAGCTTGGATACACTGTGTCTCTCCATATATTCACTCATATCTACACGAATTAGAGCTTTGTCATCATTGAACATGAATTGCGCTAAGGTCTTCGTCAGCTCCGTCTTCCCTACACCTGTTGGACCTAAGAATATGAATGAGCCAATAGGCTTGTTTGGATCAGATACTCCAGCTCTACTCATACGGATGACATTTGAAATCTTTTTTATTGCTTCGTCCTGACCTATTACTCTATTGCGTAATACATCCTCCATCTTTGTTAATTTTTCTCTTTCTTCTTCAAGCATTTTAGAAAGTGGAATACCAGTCCACATAGAAACAACTTCTCCTATATCTTCGGCGGTAATTTCCTCCTTTAATATTCTGCGAGATTTTTGTAATTTCTTAAGTCGGAGTAATTTAGTATCTAATTTCTTTTTTAAATCAGGAATTTCTCCGTACCTTATCTCGGCAGCACGAGTAAGATCGGCTCGCATCTCTGCATTCTCACCTTCTACACGTAGATTATCCAATTCCTTTTTAATACTTCTTATCTCCACGACTGTTTCCTTTTCATTTTTCCATTTAAGTTCTATCTCGTGAGTCTTCTCTTTCAAGTTACTTATTTCTTTTTCTATTTCCTTAATTCTGGATTGGGATTTTTTATTGGCTTCTGATTTATTTCCATCTCGAGTAATTTCCTTAGATAATGCTTCTTTCTCTATTTCAAAACGCATAATCTTCCTATGTGCATCTTCAAGTACAGGTGGCTTATTCTCAAGAGCGATACGAAGAGCTGATGAAGCTTCGTCTATAAGGTCTACAGCCTTATCAGGTAAATATCTGTTTGTAATATAACGAATGGAAAGATTCACTGCCGCAACAATAGCATCATCTGTAATACGAACACCATGATAAAGTTCATATTTTTCTTTGAGACCACGAAGGATCGCAATAGTATCATCCACACTTGGTTCGTCTATAAATACTGGTTGGAAACGGCGAGCAAGAGCTGGATCCTTCTCGATATGCTTTTGGTATTCCTTTAGTGTTGTGGCCCCAATAGCACGGAGTTCCCCTCGAGCAAGAGCTGGCTTTAACATATTTGAAGCATCAAGTGATCCTTCAGATGATCCTGCTCCTACGATAGTATGGATCTCATCTATAAATAAAATAATCTTACCTTCGGCTCTTTCTATTTCTTTCAAAATTCCACGAAGTCTCTCTTCAAATTCTCCTCGATATTTTGTACCAGCAAGAAGAAGCCCTAAATCAAGCGAGACTACTTCTTTGTCTTTCAAGCTCTCGGGTACGTCATTCTTGGCAATTCTTTGTGCGAGTGCCTCAGCTACGGCCGTCTTGCCGGTACCTGCTTCACCTATAAGTATAGGGTTATTTTTTGTTCTACGAGAAAGAATTTGCATCATGCGCATTATTTCCCTTTCACGACCGATTACAGGATCAAGCTTATCTTGACGAGCGAGATCTGTAAGATTCCTCGTAAATTTACTTATAAGTTTTGGCTTCTTTTTACTATTGTCTACCCCTGCTCCTTTTTCTTTTCTTAGTTGAGCTAAAACATCAAGCACTTGAACTCTATTAATTTTAAATTTACTTAGTAATTCTTTTGATTCACTTGAAGTTTCTAAAAGTGAGACAAATAAATGCTCTGTCCCGACAAATTCATCTTTAACTTCCATGGCTACCTTACTTGAATTCTCTATAACTTGCGCCAAATCTGGAGTCAGATATATCTGATACGAAGGAGATAAAGTATTTTTGCTTTCGGGCGATTCTATCATCTCGCTTAAGTTATCTACGAGTAAAGTCGTATCTATCTCCATCTTGTCGAGTATAGAAACAATAATAGAATCCTCTTGTATTAAAAGAGCAGTTAATAGATGTAGTGTATTTACATGATTAACCCCACGCTCAATAGCCAGCTCATGAGCTTTCCTGATTACTTCTTTGGCTTTAGTTGTGAAATTATTGAATGGGGGCATAAAAATGCTGGTTTATTGTGTTACTTTTGTAGTATCAGTCACAGCTTTAGTTGTGGAGGTCTTCTTCTCTGAAAGTTTCAATATTGTAAATCCATTGCTAAACTTTTTTAAAACAGTTGCATCAAAATCAATTTTATTGAGAACAACTTTATAAACTAAACTATCATTTAAAATAGTAGAATCAACTAATACGAGACCAACATCTGAAATAATTATCCCTTGTCCAAGTGCATTTGTAGTATCTGTCGTTGTTGGAGTAGTCGGAGTTGTTACTATCCCTGTGCTGTCTATTGCTGTTCCAGTTGTATCTGCCACTACAATCTTCTCATCAACAGAATATATAGAGACAACTGCATCACCGTCTCCAAGTAAAGGTGCGACTGCTGTTACTTCTTTGGTAGGAGTAATGGCACTTTTAGCTGGTGCCTCAACTGTTGTAACCCTCTCTATGGTTCTCTGTATGACGTTATTGATAGTCTGTGGTACGCTCTTTGGCATTTGATTCATGAGAGACACGGTAATAATCCCCGTAGCAATAGAAACCACAAAAGTAATAAGTAGTGTGAGTAAAATAAGTTGTTTTTTATCTAATTCTTTGATATCCATATAAATATTATATCATATCTGTCTACTATTTCCACTTTTTATATTTCTCTAAAATTTTAGTTAAAACAGAGATTAATTTGTCCAAGTGGGCTTTGTTTGTAGTTCGGCCGAGAGTTATACGCAGGGATCCATCTTCCTCATTTATTTTTTCTTCATTTGCAATTCTAATCGCATTTATAACATAAGAATTATTATCAACGCCACTCTTACAAGCACTCCTCGAGGATACTTCTATACCTTTTGCATCTAGTTCTATCACTAAAAGTTCACTTGAAATATCTGAAATAGAAATATTTATATTATTTGGAAGCCTCGCTTCCAAACTTCCGTTTAAAATTATTTTATATGGGAGAATATTAATATTTAATAATTTCTCAATAGTATAGTTGCGAAGTTTAGTGAGTCTTTCTACTTCTTTATTTTTAATTTTATTTGTAATTTGAAATGCCAAAGCAAATCCTGTGATAGATGCTACATTCTCTGTACCAGAGCGGAGACCTAACTCTTGTCCACCACCATTATATATAGGAGAAAGCTTTACTCCACGCTTTATATATAAAGCACCAATACCTTTTGGTCCATAAATTTTAGAACCATTAAAACTCATCATATCTACCCCCAATTTTTCTATATTCGAAGTATCTAGATAATTCATGGCTTGTGTAGCGTCAGTGTGAAAAAGAGGAAAAGCAAAATCGTTTTTGAGTGGTCTGACACCTCGTCCTCCCTCGTCCGAGGACCCGAGAAAACGATTTTGCTTTTCTTCTTTTCCTCCCTTCCTAAAATGCCTAATTTCTTTTGCAATTTCTTGAATGGGTTGTACTGTGCCAATCTCGTTGTTCACATACATAATAGAAACAAGAATAGTATTCTCTTTGATTGCTTCTTTCACATCTTTCGGATTTATTATCCCCTGTTCATTTACTTTTATATAAGTTATTTCTGCCTCACCTTTTTTTTCTAACATTCTACAATTTTCTAGCACAGCCGGATGTTCTATTTCTGAAGTTATAATATGCGGTATCTTGTATTCTAATTTTTCATTTTTAATTCGTAATTCGTAATTCGTAATTATCCCAAGTATTGCCAAAGCATTACTCTCTGTACTGCTACCTGTAAAAATTATCTCATCGCTGTGAGCATTTATACTTTTAGCGATATTCTCTCTCGATTTTTCTATAATATTCCTTACTTTTACTCCACTACTATGAATTGAAGTAGCATTTGCGTAAAATTCTTTTTCACATATAGACATAAGATTAAGAACTCTTTTGTCTATTGGTGTTGCAGAAGCAAAATCAAGATATATTTTACCTTTATTAAACATATTTAATACTATAACACATTTGTAAAAAATGCTTTATTAGTATATACTCTCTTTAGATTATGACTATATCTATATTAATTTATATACTTTTGGGTGTTGTATTAATCCTTTTATTATGGATTCTTTTGACAGAGTATCGATTCAGGAAATTCTTCGCCGGTACAAAAGCTCGTAACCTAGAAGATGTCATGATAAAAATAGGAGAACAAATGAAGGACTTGAAAGAAACCCAAGTAGAGATTAATAAGCATTTAATCACCGTAGATAAGCGCCTAAACAAATCTATTAGAAGCGTAGAAACAATTCGCTTCAATCCATTCCTTGACGCAGGGAGCAACCAAAGCTTCGCCATCTCATTTTTAAACGATGAGGGTAATGGAGTTGTGATGTCGAGTCTTTATGCTCGTGATCGTATGAGTATATTTGCAAAACCTATCACAGGTGGTAAATCAGAATTTGAATTATCTACAGAAGAAAAAGAAGTGTTGAAAAAATCAAAATAAAATATTATGGACAAAAACCCATTACAAACAAATAAAGTTGTGCGCCCACCCGTCGTTGTTGTCATGGGGCATGTTGACCATGGGAAGTCCACTCTCCTCGATTATATTCGTAAGTCAAATATTGTAGAGTGTGAAGCCGGTGGTATTACTCAGTGTATCAGCGCATATGAAGTCAGTCACAAAAGTGAAACTGGAGAGAATAGACTTATAACCTTCCTAGATACTCCAGGCCATGAAGCTTTCTCTAAAATGCGTGCACGCGGAGCCTTTGCTTCCGATATCGCTATACTTGTAGTCTCTGCTGAAGATTCTGTAAAGGCTCAAACTCTTGAAGCTTACAATACTATTATAGAAAGCAAGACTCCATATATAGTTGCTATTAATAAGATAGACCGCCCAAATGCCAACGTGGAGAAAACAAAAATGGACCTTGTAGAGAAAGGTATTTACCTAGAAGGACTCGGTGGAGACATCCCCTTCGTACTTATTTCTGCTAAAGTTGGAACTGGAATAAATGAACTCCTAGATATGATTCTTCTTGTCTCTGATATGCAAGATTTTACCGGAGATCCTACATTAAACGCATCTGGAATAATTATTGAAGCCAATCGTGAACCCAAGCGTGGTATTTCCGCTACAGCTATTATAAAGAATGGTACACTCCGCTCTGGAATGATCGTCGTCGCAGGAACCGCAATGGTCACTACTCGTATAATGGAAAACTTTTTAGACAAAAGAATCAAAGAAGCTACTTTCTCATCCCCTGTTCGATTAGTAGGATTTGAATCTATGCCAGAAGTTGGAAATATTTTTGAATCTTTCGCTAATAAAAAAGAAGCAGAAGTTTATATTAATATAGTAAAGAATGAGGCTCTCAATAATCAAACCCCATCGATGAAAAATGTTGCGCAAACTGGCAAGGTAATTCCTATTATAATAAAAACAGACGTTGTCGGATCTATGGAAGCACTAGAGAAAGAAATCAATAAATTAAATAATAGTAAAATCTCATACAAAATAATTAGTTTCGGAGTTGGAGCTATAAATGAATCTGATTTAAAAATGGCAAATGCCAACAAAGAAACTATCATTGTAGGATTCAATACCAAGCTCGACAATGGAGCTCGCGATTTGAATGAAACTCTTAAAATAAATGTGGAAGTTTTCGATATTATATACAAACTTACAGACTGGCTGAAAATTATAATAGAAGAGAGAAGGCCAAGAGTGGAGACCATAGAAGTGACTGGGACTCTTAAAATATTGAAAACTTTCGGTGGAACTAAAGACAAACAGGTAATTGGAGGCAAAGTATTACAGGGGCGAATAGTGAACGGCGGTCAAGTCCGTATAATGCGTCGTGATTTTGAGATAGGTAAAGGGAAAATTGTAGAACTTCAACAGAATAAGATAAAAGCCAAAGAAGTACTAGAAGAAAATGAGTGTGGAGTCCAAGTAGAAACCAAGATAGATATAGCCCCAGGTGATGTATTAGAAGCATTTATTATAACAATCAAGTAATAAAAGCTACGCAAATTATATTCTAAAAAAA
>JAVHRS010000076.1:2736-26618 GCA_036171755.1 Minisyncoccota bacterium | reverse complement strand
AAAGAGAGAAAGCTTGGATAAAATCAAAGTTAAAACTTGAAACAATTATACAACTCAAATTAAGATTAGAGTCTGAAAATTAAAATTGTAGTTTGAAAATAACCTCATTTCTGTTATATTATTAAAATGCTTTCTTTAGGAATTGTAGGTTTGCCAAATGTCGGGAAATCAACCTTATTTAATGCCCTGACGAAAAAGGGTGTGCCAGCGGAGAATTACCCATTCTGCACAATAGACCCATCTGTGGGCATTGTGGCTGTTCCTGATGACCGCTTGTGGAAGCTATCAGAATTCTCTAAATCTGCTAAAACGATACCAGCAGTTATAGAATTCGTGGATATTGCCGGACTTGTAAAAGGTGCGTCAAAGGGCGAAGGACTCGGGAATAAATTCTTGGCCAATATTCGTGAAGTAGATGCTATTTTTGAGATGGTTAGAATCTTTCCACTAAAAAGTGAAAAGGGGAATGAAATTATTCACGTTTATGGCGACATTAATCCACTCCGTGATATAGAAGTTATCAACCTTGAGCTTATTCTTGCCGATCTTGAAACTGTAGCAAAAAGAAGAAATAATATTGTTAAAGATATAAAGAAAAACGACAATGAAGCAATAATAGAAGACCATGCGTTAATGAGGCTTGAAGTAGCTTTTGAGAAAGGAGAACTTGCTAACACTGTAGAATTTAATGAAAAAGAATTAGAGAAAATGAAAATGCTAAATCTTCTAACAATGAAGCCATTTATCTATGGGCTCAATAAACGTGGGGGTGCACAGAACTTAGATGAGATGAATCCAGAAATTTTCAAAGAACTGACTGACTATATTATCAGCACTGGTTCTTCATATGTTGTGATCGATGCAAAGATAGAAGAAGAATTGAAAGATTTCGAAGGGGAAGAAAAAGAAATGTTTCGTAAAGAAATGGGAGGGGGTGATGATGGAATAAACAGCTTAATAACAGAAGGCTACAAACTTCTCGGTCTTGATACTTACTTTACGACAGGGGAAGACGAATCTCGCGCTTGGACGATTAAAAAGGGTAGTACTGCACCAGTTGCAGGAATGGCTATCCATACAGACTTCAAAGATAAATTTATTCGCGCTGAGGTTGTCTCTTGGAAGGATTTACTCGAGGCAGGAAGCTATCATGATGCCCGCTTGAAAGGAAAAGTTCGAACAGAAGGCAAGGATTATATAGTTAAAAATGGCGATGTGGTAGAATTTAAAATATAATATGAAACCAGATTGGCAAAAAGCGATAAAAATTTTGAAAAATGATGGGGTGGTGGTACTACCTACTGATACTTTATATGGATTAGTAGCAAGTGTGGACTCTAAAAAAGCCATAGAGAAAATATATAAAATAAAAGAGAGAGATAAAAATAAGGCACTTATAGTTCTAATCTCATCATTAAAAGATTTAGAAGGGTTTGGAATTAAGATAAGGAAAGAAGAGGCCAAAATTTTGGAAAAATTTTGGCCTGGTGAAGTTAGTGTTCTTCTTTCATGTAGAACTGCGAAATGGAAACATATTCACAGAGGTACCAAAGAAATAGCTTTTAGGATGATAAGTGAAAAGAATAAAGAATTATTTAATTTAATAAAGAAAGTAGGACCTATTGTTGCTCCTAGTGCAAACTTAGAGAGTTTTACTCCTGCTGAAACGATTAAAGAAGCCAAATATTATTTTGGGCCTGCCTCGACGCAAGGCGGGAGCAATATAGATTTATATATAAATAGTGGTAGGAGAAAAGGTGACCCATCTACTTTGATTAGAATTAAAAAAGGTAACGTAGAAATCTTAAGACAAGGTAGCGTCAAGGTGTCACAGGTTTGACTTGTGATAAAATCAAAAATAAGAGCATTTATGCTCTTATTTTTGATTTTTATTCTCCTCTTGTTGTTTTTTGAGTTCTATAACTTCTTCTATTAGTTTACCCATTGTATTTTCAATTCGTTCAAGTATTTCTTCATCTTTCTTTTCTTCTTTTTCTTCTTCCTCATCTTCTTCTTGAATATCCTCCACATCTTTTTGAATTTCATCAACATCTTTCTCAATACCTTCCACATCCTCTTGAATATCCTCCACATCTTTGGCGACGGCATGAAGTTTACGGATTTGTCTATTCACTGACATTTGAATGAATATAGATAAGTATATGGCTTCGAGAGAGACTATTGTAGTTACCACAAGAAGAATTTCCTCAAATGGCACTCCGAAGAAGTACAAAACGAATGATCCTATGAATAGTAGAGTATGTATAACAAGGGATTCAGTAGAACCAATAAAATAAGTGGCCCTGAAGGCCATCTTTTCTATTCCGTCCAATGATTTTTTCTTTATATATTTCATATAATTAGATATTTCATTATACACTCTTTTTCTGTTATAATAAAGTTATTATGGAACCAAATATAAACATATCAAAACAGTCAAATTTTGTGAAGATATCTATTATTATTGCTATTGTTATTGTGATGAATATGTTCTTCAATTATACTGTCTCTCTTGTTTATAAAGAGCCAGTGATGGATAACTATATCAAGCCCGCTCAAGTCGTCGAAGCTATAACTACTAAAGACAAGTGTATTAGAGTCGGTGGTCAATGGAGTGAGAATGCATATCCTAGCCCTGTTGCAAAAGGTCAGACAGAAGTACAAGGCTACTGTAACGAGAATTATACTAACCAGATTAATTATGATATTGCACGAAAAGTTTATGAAAAGAATGTGTTCATAACTCTCATCTCTCTTGGAGTCATATCTCTGATTGCAGGTGGTTTTATTTCTATATCAATTCTATCTATTGCATTTGCTTGGGGTGGAGTACTTTCACTTATTATTGCTTCAATGCGTTACTGGTCACAAGCCGATAATTTAGCTAAGGTTATAATACTCGCTCTGGCACTCGGTATTCTCATATGGTTAGCAATAAAGAAATTTAATAAATAATAATGAAAAATTACGATCATAAAAAAATTGAAAAGAAATGGCAAGCTGTGTGGGAAAAAAGTAAAATTTATGAAGCCAAAACTGGAGGTAAGGGCAAGTCTTTTTATGGGCTTATAGAGTTTCCTTATCCATCCGGCGCAGGACTTCATGTCGGGCATATTCGTTCTAATACTGCTATGGATATTATTACTCGTAAACGTCGCATGCAAGGCTATAATGTCCTTTATCCTATAGGTTGGGATGCTTTTGGACTACCTACTGAGAACTATGCTATTAAGACTGGAATTCAGCCTGCAAAAGTTACTAAAACTAATACTGATATATTCCGTAAACAATTAAAATCTGTCGGTTTTGGGTTTGATTGGTCAAGAGAGATAAATACAACAGATCCTGCTTATGTAAAATGGACACAATGGATATTCTTGCAGATGTTTAAAAAAGATTTAGCTTATAAGAAAAAGACAGAAATAAATTGGTGCCCATCTTGTAAGATTGGTCTTGCCAATGAAGAAGTTGTGGGAGGGCTTTGTGATCGTTGTGATGGTCCTGTTGTAAAAAAAGAAAAAGAGCAATGGATGCTCGCTATTACTAAATACGCTGATAGACTTGATAAGGATTTGGATGATGTAAATTATTTAGAAAAAATAAAAATTCAGCAGAGAAATTGGATAGGTAAAAGTGAAGGAAGTGAGATAGAGTTTAAAATAAAAGATTCACAAGATAAAATAAAAGTATTCACAACTCGTGCTGATACTATTTTTGGTGCGACTTATGTTGTACTTGCTCCAGAGCATGAATTAGTTACAAAATTAAAATCTGCCTCGTCGGTAGACGGGTCACAAATTTCTAATTGGAAAGAAATAGAGAATTATATTAAAGAAGTGAAAGATAAACCAGACATGGAGAGAACTGCGGAAGACAAAGTAAAAACAGGTGTAGAATTGAAAGGAATAAAAGCTATCAATCCTGCAAATAAAGAAGAGATATCTGTTTGGATTGCAGATTATGTGCTAGCGACTTATGGCACAGGAGCGATAATGGCGGTTCCACAACACGATGAGAGAGATAGAGATTTTGCTATTAAGTTTAATTTACCAATAGTAGATAAACCATTAGTGGATACTAAAGAGATTACATATAAAGTTGGTGGTAAAATTGTTACAAAATATAAACTTCGAGATTGGGTATTTTCAAGACAAAGATATTGGGGTGAGCCGATTCCTATAATACACTGTGAAAAGTGTGGATATGTTCCTGTGCCAGAGAAAGATTTACCAGTATTGTTACCAAAAGTTAAATCTTACGTGCCGACAGATAATGGTGAATCTCCACTTGCTATCATTTCAAAGTGGGTTAATACTACTTGCCCTAAGTGTAAAGGTAAAGCCAAAAGAGAGACGGATACAATGCCAAATTGGGCAGGATCATCTTGGTATTTCTTGCGTTATGCAGACCCAAAAAACAAGAAAGAATTTGCTTCTAAAAAGGCATTAAATTATTGGATGAAGCATGGAGTAGATTGGTATAACGGAGGTATGGAGCACACGACTCTTCACTTACTTTACTCTCGTTTTTGGCATAAGTTCTTGTATGATTTAAAATTAGTTCCTACCTCGGAACCTTATATGAAGCGCACAAGTCACGGGATGATCTTGGCCGAAGGAGGAGTAAAAATGTCTAAATCAATAGGGAATACAGTTGACCCGAAAGATATAGTGGCGCTTTACGGAGCAGATACATTGCGCGTATATGAAATGTTCATCGGTCCATTTGATCAATCGGTTGCATGGTCGACTGAAAGTATAATCGGCTCACGAAGATTTCTTGATAAAATTTGGAGGATAGGTCAGAAGGTTGCCTCACCTGATGCTTTTGTTCAGGTCCCAAATAAATTTTTTCAAACATTCTTACACAAAACAATTAAAAAAATAGAAGAAGATATTGAGTCAATGAATTTCAATACAGCTATTTCTTCGATGATGATATTCATAAATGAAATGGAAAAAAATGAAGTAAGTGTTAAAAACTTCAAAATATTCTTAAAAATTTTAGCTCCATTTGCTCCGCATATCACAGAAGAAATTTGGAGTAAACTAGGAGAAAAGCAATCAATTCATAAAAGTTCTTGGCCAAAGTGGGACAAGAAAAAGATAATTAACGACACTATTACGATAGCTGTACAGGTTAATGGCAAGGTTCGTACAGAAATTACAATTTCTAAAGATATAGAAGATTATGAGGTAAAAGCTTTAATTTTAAAGGATATAAAGGTGTTAGAGTGGGTAGGAAGTATGGATATTAAGCGCATCATCTATGTGAAGGGGAGGATTGTGAATATTGTGGTCTAGTATTATTTACTTTTATTAAGTATAATAGATTAATCATTATCATTTATTAATAATTATAACATTAGCCGCCGACGTTTTAAACTATGGTGAGCCAAAGAAAATATGGAATCAAAAAGAATAGAATTTTTTAATAGGTTATCGTTCATTACATTATTATCTACCATTTTTCTGTCTTTGTTTTTCTTTATACCTTATGTGCCGGTAACCCTAGAGGCAAGTAAGGGCTTCCTCCTATCTGTAGGTACAACATTGTCGGTTTTCTTTTGGTTAATAGCTCGACTTGGTGAAGGTAAGTTTACTATACCTCGCGATAGATTAATTATTTTTGCTGGAATAATCCCATTAATATTCTTAGCTGCATCTTTCTTCTCATCATCTCTTTATATCTCACTTTTTGGTAGTGGTTTTGAGATGGGAACTTTTGGATCAATGCTAATATTGTTTGTTTTATTCTTTTTGTCATCAATGTATTTTCAAACAGAGAAACGTCTATGGTATTTCTTTGGAGCATTTTTCATTGGAGCTCTTATATTATCCATATTTGAATTAATTAATATATTTATTGGTTTTGATCGTTTCTTACCAGGACTTCTACAGGGAGTATCATCTGGTAATCTTGTTGGTAGTTGGAATAATTTCGCTCTACTTTTCGGTCTTGTAGTACTAGTATCTTTATTTAGTATAGAATTTTTGAAATCAAAGAAATTATTCTTGATTCTTCAATATTTCTTATTACTAACTGGTCTTTTCTTTATCGTTATAATAAATATTCCTATGGTTTGGATTTTGGTTGGAGTTTTTTCTATTATTATCTTTGTCTATAATGTTTCTATCCAGCATGCAGGTATTAAGATTGTTCATGGAGGAGAAGGTAAAAGATTTCCTCTAACCTCTCTTTTTGTAGTGCTAATTTGTTTTTCGTTTGTAATTGGTACTAATTCACTTGGTAACTTAATATCCAAATATGTAAACCTTTCAAATACAGAAGTTCGTCCTTCTATTGTTACTACAGCTCAGGTTGCATGGAAAGCTATTAAGCATAATCCAGCTTTTGGTACAGGACCAAATACTTTTGTAATGGATTGGTCACTTTGGCAACCTAAAGATATAGCTCAGACAATTTTCTGGAATTCTGATTTTAATAACGGATATAGTACTTTATCTACATTTATTGTTACTACTGGAATCTTAGGATTTTTAGCTTGGATTTTATTCTTTGCAGTTTTTTTTATAAGAGGAATTCAGTCTTTGCGTATTGCTCTTAAGGATCCTCTTTCAAATTACTTCATAATGACTACATTCATGATTTCGCTTTATACATGGATTTCTTTTATTGTATATACACCAAATATTTTAATGTTAATGCTAGCTTTTGCTTCAAGTGGTATCTTAATTGGAATATTAGTTTATAGACAAGTGGTTCCTGTTAAAGAATTTTCCTTCCTCAATGATCCTAGAAATAGTTTCTTTGCAATTCTTGTTTTGATGTTTCTAATGATTGCTACACTTTCTGTCACATATCTCTATGTAGAAAAGTTTACTTCTGTTATCTATTTTTCTAAAGGATTAAATACTAATAATACTATGGAGTCATTGTCTCGTTCCGAAGGAATGATTGTCAATGCTATATCTCTTGATAAGAATGATGTTTATTATAGAACTCTCTCACAAGTTTACGTAGCAGAAATTGGGGTTTTGGTAAATGATCAAAAAATTTCCCCAGAAGCACTCAAATCAAATCTTCAGCAATTAGTAAATTTTGCTCAAAATTCTGCATCTATGGCAGTAAGTCAAAATCCTAAACAATATATTAACTATGTTAATTTGGGGAATGTTTATGCCTCTCTTGAACCACTTTCTATTCAAGGTAGTTATGAAAGTGCAGTTACTTCTTATACAAAGGCAAGTGAGTTGGCTCCAAACAATCCATCTATATTACTTGCTCGTGCTCAATTAGAATTTATTAAGAAGAATAATGATGAAGCTAGAAAATTCATAGAAAAAGCTCTTGCTCTCAAGTTGAATTATACAGATGCATTATTTCTTCTCGCTCAGATTGAAACAAATGAAGGCAACAATGCAGGTGCTATAAAACAAGTAGAACGTGCAGTAGAACTGAATCCTAATGACTCCACTATATTCTTCAGGCTCGGATTATTACGTTATAATAATGCCTCATACACAAGTGCTATTGGTGCATTTGAACAAGCAGTTTTGCTTGACAACGCTTACTGGAACGCTCGTTACTTCTTAGGTCTTTCTTACCAGAAAGTAGGACGTAATACAGATGCCCTGATTCAATTTAAAATCTTGAGCCAGGTAATGCCAGATAATGAAGATGTTAAAAAGGCTATTGATTCACTATCCAATGTTCAAGCTTCAGCAGCCCCTATTGTCGCTCCTACAACTACAACAACAGATACTCCAGTAAAGATACCAGCCAAGTTACCAACAAAAACTCAATAATAGTTTCATATAATGCCTAAAAGGATTTTAACTTTTTTCAATAAAGAGTTTAATGGGATAAACGAAGCCGCCTTGTTACTTGGTGGCTTCGCTTTCCTTTCTCAAATTCTTGGCCTAGTTCGTGATAGGACTTTGGCTAGTGTTATAGGTGCGGGACCAGTGCTTGATACTTACTATGCAGCTTTCCGAATTCCTGATTTCATTTATATTTCTATTGCATCACTAGCTTCTGTTACTGTTCTTCTTCCTTTTTTAATAAACAAAATAAAAGGTGATGATAAAAGCAAAGCTCATTTTTTCCTTGATAATGTATTTAGTGCTTTTATGATTTTCATGATTATTGCAAGTATTATTGTGGCTATTCTTATTCCTTATATTGCTCGATATATTGCTCCTGGATTTTCTCCATCACAACTTCATTCGCTTATTATCACTAGTCGCATTATGCTTCTTTCTCCTATTTTTATTGGATTATCAAATCTTATTGGATCTGTTACACAACTATTCAGAAATTTTTTCATTTTCTCCTTATCACCAATATTTTATAATTTAGGAATTTTATTTGGTATATTGTGTTTCTATCCTATTTTTGGAGTTTATGGACTAGCATACGGAGTGATCCTTGGTGCAATTCTGCATTTGCTTGTTCAGGTTCCTGTAGTTATAAAACATGGCTTATTTCCTAGATTAACTTTCAAAATAAATTGGAGGGAAATTTTTGAAGTTACAAAGTTATCAATACCTAGAACTCTAGCTTTATCATGTAATAGTCTGGCTTTTATTTTTCTTATTGCTATGGCTTCTACATTAAAGGAAGGTTCTATATCTTTATTTACTTTCTCATTTAATTTGCAATCTGTTCCAGTTGGTATTATAGGCATATCTTATTCTGTGGCTACTTTTCCAATGCTTGTGAAATCTTTTTCAATGAAAGATATGGATAATTTTATAAATAATATTATAGGAGCTGCAAAACAAATAATTTTTTGGTCTTTTCCAGTTATTTCTCTTATTATTGTGCTTCGTGCTCAGATTGTTCGTGTGGTTTTGGGGGTGAATACTTTTACATGGGTAGATACAAGACTCACAGCCGCTGCTATTGCTCTTTTTATAATTTCTTTAGCTTCACAGAGTTTGGTTCTTCTTTTTGTGAGAGGGTATTATGCTGCTTCTAAAACTAAAAAGCCCTTAGTTATAAATGTGCTTTCATCAATTATGATTATTGTTATTGCCTATGTGATTCTTTATATATTCAGAACTTATCCAGGTGTGCTTGATTTCCTAGAGGGGATTCTTCGTGTAAGAGATGTGCCAGGAACTATAATGCTAGCATTGCCTATCGCTTATGCAATGGGTTCACTTTTTAACTTCTTTTTAATTTGGGGTTTGTTTAAGAAAGATTTTTTAAAAAAAGGAGAGTCAATGCTTCTCCGAACATTTTTAGAGAGTTTACTTGGATCAGTTACAATGGGTCTCTTTGCTTACATCTCACTTAATTTTTTTAGTGGAGTTTTTAATCTTAATACATTTTTAGGAATTTTCTCACAAGGATTTATTTCAGGGTTTATAGGTATAAGTTTTGGAGTATTAGTTTTGTATATATTTAAAAACAAAGAATTATTAGACATTATAAAAGCTCTAAGTCACAAATTTTCAAGTAATCATATTGTCGTTCCAGAACAGGGTGAATTATAGCTTATTAATAAAGGGTAATTTCTGGAAAAATACTTCATATTTTCCTTTATTTTTTCTTTAAAATTTGCTATAATATATACATGATTATCACATATTTAGGTAAGCAATTCTTCAAAATCGCACAAGGGAATTTAGTGGTAGTAGTTAATCCTATCAGTAAAGATTCTAAAGGGGATGTGAAAGGAACACGCTTTGGTTCTGATATCGCTCTTTCTACTATTAATCATCCAGATTACAATGGCTTTGATATGGTGACTCATGGGGACAATGTTCCATTTGAAGTAAAAGGCCCTGGGGATTATGAAATCAAAGATGTATTTATAAAAGGGATAATGACTGAGACAACTATAAATGAGAAGAAGTATGTCAATACTATTTATTCTTTTGTAATTGATAATATATCAATATGTTTTTTAGGTTGCATGTCCAACAATAAAGTTTCAACAGAAATTCGTGAAGATATAGGAAACCCTGATATTTTATTTGTTCCTATTGGAAATAATGATTTACTTGATCCTACTGAAGCATATAAATTAGCAGTTTCTCTTGAACCAAAGATTATCATACCAATGGATTATAACGATAAGACATTAAAGGCTTTTCTAAAAGAAGGAGGACAAGATAAAATAGAATCAATTGAAAAGCTTACTATTAAAGCAAAAGATATTGTAGGTCGTGAAGGCGAGATCGTAGTATTATCAAGTTAGTTTAAAATTATATGAGAGCATATATAAAAAAAATACAATCAAAAAGTGAAGATACACGTAAGTTAATATTTATCGGTTTACTCATCCTCTGTATGTCTTTCGTTTCTTTTGTTTGGATTTATAATTTAGGTACTCGTTTTGGAAGTCCTGATATAACAATTCAAGCTAATGAAGACATAAAGCCATTTAAACTTTTTAGTAATTCTATCTCTGATACCTATAAGAGTATGAGTGCAAGTGTAGGGAAAATTACAGCAAGCAAAGAGGAAGTTAAACAGATTGATTTAATACCAGTAGAAACTACTAACCAATAATATGTCTAAAGAAAAAGAAGAACCTAAAAAAGAAATAGAAAAAGCACACGTAAATGTAATAGGAGTTGATATAAGTCGTGAAATGAAAGATTCATTTATTGACTATGCGATGTCGGTTATTACTGATCGTGCTTTACCTGATGTTCGTGATGGATTAAAGCCAGTTCACAGACGGATACTTTATGCTATGAATGAAATGGGACTTACAACTTCTGCACGATTTCGTAAGAGTGCGGCTGTAGTCGGAGATGTACTTGGAAAATATCACCCTCATGGAGATGTAGCTGTTTATGACACTATGGTCAACATGGCACAAGATTTCTCTTATAGATATCCTCTTATTCATGGGCAAGGTAACTTTGGTTCTATTGATGGTGATGGAGCAGCTGCGATGCGTTATACAGAGGCTAAAATGTCCAAAATTTCATCCCTTCTTTTACTTGATTTAGAGAAAGAAACCGTAGATTTCCACCCAAACTATGATCAGACACGTAAAGAGCCTACTGTGCTTCCTACAGCTGTTCCTAGTTTACTTTTGAATGGTACACTTGGTATTGCAGTCGGTATGGCTACCAACATTCCTCCTCATAATCTCTCTGAGGTCATAGATGCTACAATTCACCTTATAGACAATAAAGATGCAACAACAGAGGATTTGATGGAGTTTGTGAAGGGCCCCGATTTTCCAACAGGAGGTATTGCTTATAACAAGACGGACTTAATGCATGCTTATTCAACAGGGCGTGGTGGAGTCATTACTCGTGGTGAAGCTGAGATCGTAGAACAAAAATCAGGAACATTCCAGATCATTATCACCTCTATTCCTTATAGAGTGAATAAGTCTAACTTAATAGAAGCAATAGCTCTTCTAGTACAAGAGAAAAAATTAGAAGGAGTTAAAGGTCTTCGTGATGAATCTACAAAAGATATTCGAATTGCTATTGATTTAAAGTCAGGTGTTATTCCTGAGAAAGTTTTAAATTATATTTATAAACATACACAACTTGAGCAATCATTTAACTACAATATAGTAGCGCTAGTAGACGGAGTACCTCAAACACTTTCTCTGAAGAGTTTACTTTCAGAGTTCATTGACCATAGAGTAGTTATCGTCCGTAGAAGAACAGAATTTGATCTAAGGAAAGCTAAAGATCGCGAACATATTCTCCTCGGACTTAAGAAAGCACTTGATCATATCGATCGTGTTATCTCTGTTATCCGTGCTTCAAAAGATACAGCAACTGCTAAAGTTAATTTGATGAAAGAGTTTAAATTCTCTGATTTACAAGCGACAGCTATTTTGGAAATGAAGCTTCAGAAGCTTGCTGGTCTTGAAAGAAAGAATGTAGAACTTGAATTAAAAGAAAAGCAGGAATTGATTAAAGAGCTTGAAGCATTACTTGCTAGCCCCAAAAAGATGCTGAAGGTTATAGGAGATGAATTATTGGAAATCAAGGCAAAGTATGCTGATGAGAGACGCACACGCATTATAAAAGGTGGAGTGAAGTCAATAAATGAGGAAGATTTAATTCCTGAGAAAGAATCTGTGCTTGTATTTACGAAAGGTGGTTATGTGAAGCGTACTGACCCTTCCGAATACAAGAATCAGAAACGTGGTGGAGTAGGGGTTATAGATATAGAAACGAAAGATGAAGACTTCGTGACAATGCTTGTCTCGGCTAATACTCATAGTGATTTATTATTTTTTACAAATCTTGGCAAGGCATATCAGATTAAAATGTATGATATTCCTGAAGGACGACGTGCCACAAAAGGTAAGTCAATTATGAACTTCATGGCTCTTACAGGAGATGAAAAAGTCACCTCAATACTTCCGATAGATAAGGAGACCAAGAAAACTATTGAGCATTTGATAATGGTTACCAAGATGGGAATTACCAAGAAAGTCTCAGCTGAAAGCTTCAAGGATGTCAGACGAAGTGGTTTGATAGCTATCAAACTTGATAAGGAAGATGAGCTTGAGTCAGTACTTGCTATTAGTAAGGGTGATGATGTTATGCTTGCAACAACAAACGGCCAGTCCATAAGATTCAATGAAAAAGACGTCAGAGAAATGGGTAGGTCTGCAGGAGGAGTAAGAGCAATGAAGCTCAGCAAAGGAGATTTTATTATTGGTGTTGATCGTATTCCAAAAGGGGAAACTGTTCTAGCTCTCCTTACACTTTCTTCAAACGGATTAGGAAAGAAGACAAATATCAAAGAATATAAAACTCAAAAGAGGAGTGGTTCAGGAATTAAAACTGCAAAAGTAACTCCTAAAACTGGTAAATTAATTGTTGCAAAAATAGTAGGAGAAGAAAATGAAATCATTGCTGTATCTCAAAAAGGCCAAGTCATTCGCGTAGACTTAAAATCTATTCCTACTTCAGGACGCCAGACTCAAGGTGTCACAATCATGAAGCTCCACCCAGGTGATAGTATTGCCTCTATTACTTGTTTATAAATATGGTATAATATATTTATGTTTTCAGACCCAGAACAAAATGTAGCTCAATTAGGATTACGAGAAGGTATGCGAGTCGCAGACTTTGGGGCAGGTACTGGCGCTTATGCTATTTCAGCTGGGAGGCACGTCGGACATACAGGCCACGTCTATGCCATTGAAGTTCAGAAAAATCTAGTGAAGAAACTTGAAAGCGAGATTAAAGAATCTGGAGTTCTAAATGTGGATTGTATTTGGGGAGATATAGAGAAAAAAGATGGAACAAAGATAGCAGATAGTTCTATGGATGCTGTCATTATTGCCAATGTTTTATTTCTTTCAGAAGATAAGATGGGGTTAATAGATGAAGCTAAGCGTATTTTGAAGAAGGACGGCAAAGTTCTATTCATTGACTGGCAAGCCAATAGTGATGGTAGTAGTCCCAACATTGGTCTTTCGCCTAATAATGTAATAAGTTCTGAAACAGCTACAAATTTATTTACTAAAAGAGGTTTTAAATTTTTAGAGAAAATTACTACAAGTGATCATCATTATGGTATAATTTTCATATAAAATAATTAGTATGAATAATTTTCAAACAATTCTGGTCGCAATATTTTTAGCCTTCTTCGTTTTTGGAGTTTTAATATTCTCTGGAATTCTAAAGGTGGGAGGTAGTAAGACTGGTGTGGATGCAATTTCAGGTAATATTGTGATTTGGGGTGATTTACCCAAGAGTCAGGTTGGTAATTTATTTGAAAATGGACTACCAAATACAAGTGGCTCTTTCTCTATAAAATACGTAGAACAGAATAAGGATACTTATCAACAGAATCTTATAGAAGCATTTGCTAAAGATGAAGGCCCTGATTTATTTATACTAAGTCAAGATATGATTTTAAAGAATAGTAATTTTATATATAAGATTCCTTATACAAATTATCCAGAGAAGGCTTTTACAACTTCATATATTGATGGAGCAGATATTTTATTAGCGAATGATGGAGTTATTGGCTATCCATTGTTGGTTGATCCTCTAGTTTTATATTACAACAAGAACATGCTTTCTAATGAAAGTATTCTTTATTCACCAGCTACATGGGATGAATTATTTAATTTAAGTAGTAAATTAACAAAGAAAAAGGATGATGGTACTATATCCCAAAGCATGATAGCTCTCGGTCAGTATGATAATGTAAATCATTCCAAAGATATCCTATCAATGTTTTTACTTCAAAGTAGTAATCCTATAATTTCTCCTACAGATACTGGATATCATTTAGCTATTAAGGATTCATTACCTAATGGGGTTGCTTCATTTGAACAAATAGTTAATTTCTTTTTAGAATTTTCTAACCCATCAAATATTTCTTATTCTTGGAATCGTTCAGAACCTAATTCATTTGATATGTTTACGAGTGATAAACTTGCTTTTTATATTGGTTATGGGAGTGAATTGTTCAATATAGAATCTATAAACCCAAATTTGAGTTTTGATGTGGCTCAAATTCCACAAACAAAAGGTACTTCAATAAAACGAACTTATGGAAATATGTATACAATGGTTGTAAGTAAAAAGTCCAAGAATTTAGCTTCTGCTTTTGGTGTTACGACCTTTATTACTGCCCCAGATTTTCTTAAAGAGTTAGCAATTACTACATCCCTACCTACTATGAACAGGTCTCTATTGAATGATAAACCAGCTGATCCATCTATGCTCACATTTTGGAACAGTGCTATTATTTCTCGTTCTTGGCTTGATCCAGATAAAGAAAAGACAAATTCTGTTTTTAAAGAATTAATAGATAATTCATTATCAAACAAATTATCAGTCAATGAGGCCATAGATAAGGCTTCTAATCAGATAGATCTTATAGTAAGGTCTTACGATACAAAGAAATAATTATGAATAAAAAACTTTTCGGAATTGTTGTAGCTTTTGTTTTAATATTTACACCATTTATTTTTTCTACTGTTATTTATAGTAATACAATGGTAGTAGAAGCTGCTAGTAATGGAGTTGTTCCTGATTGCGGAAAAGTAGTAACTAGTATGGTAGATGGTAAAGAAGTAACCACTATGACTAATCCTTGTACCTTTACAGATCTTGTTAAGCTTATAAATAATGTTATTACATTCTTATTAAAGGATATAGCGACTCCGTTGATAGCTCTTATTCTAATGTATGCCGGCTATTTATATCTTACTGCTGGTGGAAATTCTGGCCAGACTGAAAAGGTCAGGCATATATTATTTAATGCGGTTATAGGGTACGTGGTGGCGCTTGCTGCATGGCTCATAGTAAAGACCATCTTGAGTTCTCTCCATGTTGATTCAACCATAGAAACTTTCTTATAATTATTATTAATATTATTTACTAATCATGAAAATTTTAAAAGAAAAAAAGTATAGCATTTTAGCACTTATATCAAGTATTAGTTTTGTTTTCATTATTGGATTTTCATTATTGATGCCTGTAATGTTTGCGAATGCTACTGTACAAGTTGGTGGAGGAAACAACAAGATTGCAAATCCACTAGGAACTACTGGTCCTCAGAATCTTCCTGATTTTATAAAAGCGATAATTCAAATAGTTCTCGTTGTTGGTATACCTATTTTAGTTCTCGCTATCATATATTCTGGTTTCCTTTTTGTAAAAGCTCAGGGTAACCCAGAAAGTCTTACTAAGGCAAAAAATTCATTACTTTATACGGTTATAGGAGGGGCACTGTTGCTCGGAGCATTTGTCATAGCAACAGCAATCGGACAAACGGTAAAAGATATAGGTGGAGGAGTTTAATAATTATTAGTAAAAATGGTCGAAGATTAAAATAATTAATTTGTAAATATAAAGATTATGTTTATTCATATAGCAGAAGCAGCAGATACTTTAGTTAAGATAAAATGTAGTGCGGTAATGACAAAAATAACAAATTTAACGGATCTTATTAATTTCTTTACATGTACATTAATGAATGCGATTGTTCCATTGTTAGGATCATTGGCTGTAGTTGGTTTTCTTTATGGAATTATTAAGTACTTCCTTAATCCTGATAATGAAGAGAAGCGTAAAGAGGGAAAGAGTTTTATGTTTTGGGGATTGGTTACTTTGTTTGTAATGGTAAGTATTTGGGGTCTGGTAAGTCTCTTTTCAAATTCATTTTTGGGTAATGGAGACAAGCCATTATTCCTTCCAACTCTTCCTGAGACAAAGTTATAAGTTGTGTATATTTTTGATTTTTTGGTATAATATATAAAGTAATATAAGTTTGTGTTTTATCTCCTACGGTCGGTAGGATTTAATAAAATTATTATAAGGTTTATTAAAATTATGAAAAAAATTATCACATTAGGTCTAATCTCTGGTTCTCCATTACTAGCCTTAGCTGTCGGTACAACAATCTCAAATATTCTAGATACACTTGTTAACTATCTAGGTTATATAGTTCCAGCATTGATTACTATTGCTGTTATTTATTTTATCTGGGGAGTTATTGTTTTTATGACTTCATCTGATGAGGAAGCAAAGAAGAATGGCCGCACAAAGATCGTCAATGGTCTTATTGGTCTCTTTGTTATTGTTGCATTCTGGGGAATTATAGGAGTTGTAAAGAATTCTTTTGGAATTCAAAATAACCCTACTGATAATATCATCCCTGTAACACCATTCTAATATATGGATTTCGGGATTATTCCAATCGTAGAAGCCAACATAGTTACTCTAATGGGTAGCATAAATAGGGTTATTATTAATCCTCTTATTGTCCTCTTGTTTGCTTTGGCTGTTGTTTACTTTGTATATGGTCTTGTTAGATATTTGTTGGCTCCTGATAATGAAGAGATCCGTACAAGTAGTAAGTCACATATGCTTTGGGGAATATTTGGAATGTTTATAATGATTGCAGTTTTTGGTATTATGAATATTTTACTTAAAACTGTAGGGGAAGAAAATATAAAAATTAATAATGGTGATTATACTGTTAAAGTAAAATAATATTAAATATTTGAATTGATTTAAATACTAAAAAAGCCTTATAATATAAGGCTTTTTTAGTATTTGTGACCCTACGCGGAATCGGACCGCGATTTTATCCTTGAGAAGGATACGTCCTAACCGTTAGACGATAAGGCCAATATATATATAAAATAGCAAAATTATACGTATTATACAAGATGGGAGGTACCATATCGTATATTGACAATATTCATTATATGTGATAGATTAATAAAAAAGCATTTGGTTTTAAATTATTTCAGTAAATGATATTATCGTTTTTTGAAATAATTTAAAATCAAATATTATTATGAGTTACAGGTATTATTATTATTACAGACTGATAAAAAGGTCTGTTGAAAGAATAATGTACCAAATCGGGATATTATATATCCTAATCTGGTTTATTATTTTTACAGTACTTTTTTACTTTGGAGATGACCAAAGTGAAAATGAAACAATCAACGAAATTGTTGATTGGTTATATAACATGGGATTTATATCTCATGATATATTTTTTTATATGGGTTTATTTTTTTGTGTTTTTGTTTTCTATTATATAGAAAAACAAAAATACAAAAAAAAAAGAAGAAGATAAAATATTATTATAATTAATAGCCAGGTTGCTCGTAAGCAAT
Organism: Minisyncoccota bacterium; assembly: GCA_036171755.1. Taxonomy (GTDB): domain Bacteria; phylum Patescibacteriota; class Minisyncoccia; order Phycocordibacterales; family UBA9973; genus UBA8515. The sequence continues at coordinate 9,058 of JAVHRS010000076.1, read as the reverse complement.
CTTGGCTATTTTTTATAATTTAAAAATTGATAGAAAATTCATTGCTAATTAACTAGGATTATTATAGAATAATATTGGAGAATAAGGATAATATGTGCTATTGACAAATGTTCTAAATAGTGATATACTATACACAAATTCATTGAGTTGGTTTTTGATTTGTTTGAGTAGATTAATTTTTAGTCTTTTCAAACAAATTAAAAATCGATTATTATGAAAGTATTTTTCCTAATTTTAGGGGTTGTTTTTCTAGGAATAGCAACCCTTTCATTATTTTTTTGGGGATTTTTTTTATTCTCAATTTGTTTATCTTTAGGAGTACGAGAAGATGGATCAATTGGGGATTTTATCCCAATTTTTATTATTTTTTGTAAAAATAATATAATAATTGCTATGATTTCTTTAGTTTTAGCAATTATATGTTTACCTCTATATGAAAAAATGGAGGTAAGGTTTTTAAAAAAAAATAAAAAATAATAATTATAGCGTAATCTATACTTTGGTAAGATTACGCTATTTTTTATACTATACAGATAACATTATGTTATAATATTCATATGTATAATGATATAGGCACTTTATATATAGTAGCAACTCCGATAGGGAACTTGGAGGATATTACTTTACGAGCCCTTCGTATACTTAAAGAAGTGGATTATATTTTGTGTGAGGATACTCGTACAACACAAGTTCTACTTAATAAATACGAAATAAAAACAAAGACCATGAGCTATCACGCTCACAGTACCGACAATAAAGAATCGGTGATAATTAATTTATTGAAAAATGGCAAAAATTTAGCTCTAGTTTCTGACGCAGGGACGCCATGTATTTCTGATCCTGGGGTTATGCTTGTCGCCAATGTAAAAAAAGAATTTGGAGAGGAAATTTCTGTTGTTCCAATTCCTGGAGCAAGTGCTCTAATATCTGCTCTCTCTGCTAGTGGCATTTCTTCAGCTGAATTTGTATTTTTAGGATTTATTCCTCATAAAAAGGGTAGGCTTACTCTCTTTAAAGAGATAGCTAAGAGTAAGAGGGTAACAGTCTTCTACGAATCAACTCACAGAATTATGAAGACGCTTGCGTCATTAGTAGAATACGCACCTACTTTTAAAATAGTCATCGGCAGAGAACTCACCAAGCAATTTGAACAATTTGTAGAAGGTACACCAGCCGAAGTATTGGAGTATTTTACTAAAAATAATGATAAACAAAGAGGGGAGTTTGTTGTTATTGTGGAGCCTAAATAAATAATATATAATGTAAATATGACAAAAGAACGCAAACTATTTCTAATCGGTGTATGGGTAGCTATCTTGCCATTCCTTGGTTTTTTTGAAAGTTGGAGGAAAATATTATTTGTATTGACTGGTATAGGTATTATTTATTTAGCCTATTTATTTTATAACGAAGCCAAAGTACGTAACAGTAAAGATGAAAATGTAATTAAATCATTTATAGATAATATAGATAACGGAGAATAATGCGATACAAAAAATCCATCAACTTGTTCATTTTTATAATACTCGCATTACTTATTGCGAGTTCGTTTGTTTATTTTGTATTACCTAAATTACAAAACCAAATAGAATATAACAGTGAAGCAATTTCACAAAAGATTTTAGATAATGAGGAGAATACAAAAATAGAAAAGATTGTTGTCCCGGTAATAGCAACTCCAATTATTAGTCCTATAGTGGTCACTCACATAAGTACTCCTAAAACAGTTAAAGCAGTTTATATTTCAGCATGGGTAGCTGGATCACCAAAGTTTCGCGATACGATTATTAAAATGATAGATGATACGGAGTTGAACGCTATTGTTATTGATATAAAGGATTCTACTGGAAGGGTTAGCTTTGATATGCCGATTCCAGATGTACAAAAAGAAGGTAGTATAGAAAAAAGAATTTCTAATGTCCGTGTTTTGACTGATATGCTTCACAAGAAGAATATTTATATAATAGGACGTGTGGCTGTTTTCCAGGATCCATACATGACCCGAAAGCACCCAGATTGGTCTGTTACAAAGAAAAGTGATGGAACTGTTTGGAGGGATCGCAAGGGTTTATCGTTTCTTGACCCTGCCAAGAAGGAAGTTCATGATTATATAGTATCTGTGGCCAAAGGTGCTTATGAAGAAGGATTTGATGAACTTAACTTTGATTACATTCGTTATCCTTCCGATGGTAATATGAAAGATATTAATTATCATTTAGCAACTGGAGAAACGAGGTCAGATAATATAGAAAAGTTTTTCAAATATTTATCAACTGAAATGAAGAAAGAAAAAAATATTCCTCTTTCGGCTGATTTGTTTGGACTAACTACTGAAGCCACAGATGACATGGGTATCGGTCAAGTATGGGAGAAGGCATTTCCGTATTTTGATTTTCTTTGCCCTATGGTTTATCCATCGCACTATCCACCAGGTCATGCAGGTTACAAGAATCCTGCAATGTATCCTTATGAAGTTATCAACCTCGCACTTCTAGGTGCTATAAAGAAGACGGATAAAATACAAGGTGACAAGAATAAGATCAGGGCCTGGCTTCAAGACTTTGATATGGGGACTACTTATACGAAGGAACTTATTCAAAAAGAAATGAAAGCAGTGTATGATAATAGGCTCACATCTTGGATGCTATGGGATCCAGCGAATAAGTACACGCCATCTACTTTAGAGCTTGAATTAAAACAATAATTTTGTCATAATAAATAGATATATGAAAATAAAAATAAAAATAAATTACAGAAAAATTAGCTATATTGTTGCTTCAGCTTTGCTTTTGGGTGTAGTTTTTGGAATTGGTTTATATTTTGGTTATTCTCATCGTCCAGATATTGATAAAGTTACTTCCATAGCAAATAAAACTCCTACTTTTGAAACGACAGCTGACTTTACACCTTTCTGGAAAGCTTGGAATACATTAAAAGAAAAGTCTATATATTCTGACAAGATTACAGACCAAGATCGTGTCTGGGGAGCTATAAAGGGCCTAGCGGGGGCTACGGGCGACCCATATACTACATTCTTTAATCCAGAGGACAACAAGTTGTTTAAAGATGAAATAAAAGGGTCTTTCAGTGGAATAGGAGCTGAAATAGGAATGAAGGACAATGTTCTGACTGTTATTGCACCTTTGAAGGGTACACCAGCTTTTAATTCTGGTATTAAGAAGGGAGATAAAATTATAAAAATAGACAATGTTTCTACAAATGATATGTCTGTAGATATGGCCATTAGTAAAATTCGTGGAGAGCGTGGTACTACTGTGATACTCAATATATTTAGAACTGGAGAAAATCAAACTCGTGATATAAAAATAGTCCGAGATACTATAGCAATTCCGACAGTAGATACGGAGGCTCGTACCGATGGAATATTTGTCATCAAGTTTTATAGCTTCTCAGAAAATTCTGATAATTTATTTGCTGGAGCTTTAGATGAATTTTCTAAATCAGGAAGTCATAAACTTATTCTCGACTTGAGAGGTAATCCAGGTGGTTATCTAGATGCAGCTGTTAATATTGGTTCTTGGTTTATTGACGAAGGAAAAGTAATTGTTAGTGAAGATTTTGGTTCTACTAAGAAAGCCCGGGTATACCGTAGTCATGGACCAAAATTATTTAATGATAAATTGCAATTTATTGTGCTTGTGGACGGAGGTTCTGCATCTGCTTCTGAGATTCTAGCTGGAGCCTTAAAAGAGCAAGGTATAGCAACGCTTGTCGGAGAGAAAACTTTCGGTAAGGGCTCAGTTCAGGAGTTGGTAGATATAACAAAAGACACTTCTCTTAAAGTAACTGTTGCCAGATGGCTCACTCCAAACGGTGTTTCTATTTCTCAAGTAGGTATTGATCCTGATGTGAAAGTCCCTTTCACTCTGAAAGACTTTGAAGCCCTTCGTGATCCACAAATGGATAAAGCTGTCGAAATATTAAAAGCTAAGCAATAAAATTATATGAAAATTATTTTAACAACAGACGCACCCAAGATTGGTAATAAATATGATATAAAAGATTTTAAGAATGGATATGCGAATCTTCTCATATCTAAAGGCCTAGCTATCCTTGCGACTCCGGCGGCACTTTCTAATTTAGAAAATATGAAGAAGGAAGGAGAGAAAAAGAAAGAAGAAGGTATGAAAGCTTTCGACTCTCTAGTTTCATCTATAAACAACATAAAGTTAAATATAAAAGTTAAAGCTAACGAGAAGGGTCATTTATTTAAAGCTGTCGGTCCTCGTGATATAGTAGAGGCTGTGAAGAAGGTAACGGATATAGATATAGACGAAGGGTTAATAGTTATGGAGCATATAAAAGAAATAGGCACTCATAAAATAGAAATTAAAAATGGAAGTAAGAAGGGAATATGTGAGGTGATAATAGAGAAAGAATAAAAGTAAAAATCTCTGACATATGTCAGAGATTTTTACTTTTATATTACGTGAACTATTTTTTTAACGGATGATGTTCGGTTGAAGTTCACTTTTCTTTTTGTGCCGTATTTTATTGTTCCAGGCTTCAAAGCAAATAGAGTATGATCTTTACCTAGCCCGACATTATTACCAGGGAGGATTTTAGTACCTCTTTGGCGGACAATGATTGAGCCTGTTTTTGCAATTTCACCAGCGTAAAGTTTTGTACCTAAGTACTTTGGATTTGAATCTGTTAAGTTTTTAGCCGATCCACCGGCTTTTCGATGTGCCATATGATAAGTTTATAGTTTTAGGTTTATAGTTTTAAGTAGGATAATGGCCTAAAATTACTATATAATCTAGTAAACTACGGAAAAATGATTTATAATTAAACTCATATGAGTATAAATGATTTTATGAATAAAATCAAGGGTAAAATAGGTATTGACAATATCACTCTAATGTGTTTTTGCATAATAGTCTTAGTTTCAATGGGTTCTTTTGGTTTAGGGCGTCTTTCTATAGCTAAAATAGACAATGTGAACCAATTAAATGTAAAAGAAGAGGGGATAAATATTTCTAAAAATGAAGGGGATACAGTACAGGGCAATTCCTCCATTTCAAAGGAGAAGCTGTATGTAGCTTCAAAAAATGGTAAACTATATTATAGTCTGGGTTGTGCTGGGGCTAAGAGAATAGCATCTAAAAACGAAGTATGGTTTGCTTCATCTATAGATGCAGAGAAATCTGGGTATACCTTATCAACATCGTGTAAATAATAAAAATGAAAACTATAAATCAAATCATAACAGTAATAATTTTTCTTGGATTAATATTTATTTTTAAGGATGATTTTACACCTTTATATTCGAAAGCTGTTTCTTATATACAAAATGGTATTACTCACTATACATCCATTTATAAAAGTGATTACAAAGATAAAGTAGACGAAGCCTTAGGATCAATAAATAAAGTAGAGACACCAGGAGCGCTTGTTGTAACAGATAATTATATAACAACAAATACAAAGAGTATTAATCTATCTATTAAAGGAGTAATAGATGCGACTAATGTAGCTCGGGCCTCAAATGGTGGTTTATCTCCATTAAAAGAAAATCCTAAATTAGATTTTTCTGCTGAGAAAAAATTACAAGATATGTTTCAGAAAGGATATTTTGAACACATTTCACCAGATGGAGTTGGTGTAGGAGATCTTGGTACTTTAGTATCTTATGAATATATTATTATTGGAGAGAATTTAGCATTAGGAAATTTCAAAAATGACCAAGCATTAGTAGATGCATGGATGGCAAGTCCTGGGCACAAGGCAAATATTTTAAATAAAAGATATATTGATATAGGAGTTGCTGTCGGTAAGGGTCTCTATAAAGGAGAAAATGTTTGGATGGCCATTCAGCACTTTGCGCTACCGAAGAGTGCTTGTCCTTATATAGATGAAGTCCTACGAGGCATTATAGATATAGATCAAGATAAGATAAAGACTATGGAAGATGATTTGGCCCTAAAAAAGACCCAAATTGATAGTGGGGCAGTTTATGATGGACAGACGACAAATGGCCAGATAGATAGCTACAATGCCTTAGTAAGTGATTATAATAAAATAATTGTAGACATAAAAGAAAAAATAAATACTTATAATAAAGAAGTTCGTAGTTTTAATAATTGTATAGGAGGGGTATAATATTTTTAGTTGCACAATCCCGTCATCTTTTGTGATACTGTGTTTACATAGTGTCGCAAAAGATATATTGTGCGACACTCATATATATAACTCCCCTAACAATATAAGCTCCGAATTATGTATTAGATAAACGTTAGTGCTACACCTTTATGATTTATTCTTCCCGTTCTACCAATTCTATGGATATAAGTATCATAAG
>JAVHRS010000076.1:0-2636 GCA_036171755.1 Minisyncoccota bacterium | reverse complement strand
CCTTTATGATTTATTCTTCCCGTTCTACCAATTCTATGGATATAAGTATCATAAGTTTGTGGAATTTCGTAGTTAATTACATGAGTTACTTCAGGAATATCGAGTCCTCTCGCAGCTACGTCTGTAGCTACCATTATATTGATCTCATTTTTTCTGAATTTAAGTAGGGTACGCTGACGGTCATTATGGCGTTTGTCACCATGAATTGACCCTGCTTTATACCCTCTCTTTATTAATTCAATAGAAAGTTTTTCTACTGAATGTTTCATTTCAGAAAAAATTAAAACTTTTTTAAATTCATCTTCTTTATCAAGTAAGTTACAAAGTGCATCTATTTTATCTACACCACGTTCAAGTCTTATTATGTCTTGTTCAACGTTCTTGGAAGTCTCTCTGGTCTTTACCATGACTTTCACTGGATCGTTTGCAAATTTTTCAATAAGCTTTTCTATTGGTTTAGGTAATGTTGCTGAGAAGAAGAATCCTTGTCTATCTTTTGGAGTTTTCTCAAGGAGGAAAGTTATATCATTTATGAATCCCATATCAAGCATTCTGTCGGCTTCATCTAGAACTATAGAACGTGTACTTGATAGATTGATCTCTCCACGCTTCACTAGGTCAAGCAATCTTCCTGGGGTTCCTATGACTACATTACATTCTCGCTTCAAACTTCTTATTTGAGCTCCTATAGGTGCTCCACCGACACATACAACTCCATATATTTTCATTCCACGAACGAGTTCGTTGAATTCTGTTTCTATTTGAATTGCTAATTCGCGTGTTGGAGCGATGATGATCGCTGTTTCATCTTTGTTGCTGATTATTTTATTTATTATAGGAATTAGGAAGGCTGCTGTCTTGCCAGTACCTGTATCGGCAATTCCTAGTATGTCTCTTCCTTCAAGTGAATGAATAATTGATTTGTCTTGGATAGGACTTGGATAAACATAATTCTTGTTTGCGATAGCAAGTTTTAGTTTAGGATTTATCTTAAAATCATTGAATGTATGAGTTGGTATGTAGACCTCTTCTTTCTCTATGACGGTAGATTTATTTATAAAACGAGAAACATCTATCTTCTCATAAGAAGATTTTCTTTTGTTTCTACCACCACCACTTCTACTTCCACCACCTCTATTACCACCAAATGAGGGTCTTGCACTTCTACTTCCAAAAGAAGATCCACCCCTATAAGGACCATTTGATCTAGCACTACCGGTGGACTTATTGCCACCAAAATAATTAGAGGACCTACTAGGGCCTCTTTGTTTTGTATTATTATACATATTTATTTATTTCTTTGCGTGTTTCAAAATTAAAATTGAAACACTCATACACACAAGGAGTTTTTCAATATGGTCTTATAGTATCATTTATCCCCCTATCCTGTCAAGGACTAGGCTATTTTATGACGTTATTTATAGCTTTTCCTGTCTCAAAAAATGAAATTATATTTTTAGCTGCTATCTCAGACATAAGATCGCGAGCGGACTGTCTAGCTGATGCAATATGCGGAGTTATAATAACATCAGGCAATTTAATAAGACCTTTTATTAATTTAGGTTCAAATTCAAAGACGTCTAGTGCTGCACCACGAATAATATCGTTTTCTAATGCATAAACTAAAGCTTTCTCATCTACAACAGGACCACGAGAAGTGTTTATTAAGAATGCAGTTTTCCTCATTGTTTTTAATGAATTTTCATTTATTAAGTGTTTAGTAGATGGTAATAATGGAACATGTAGAGACACAATATCAGCTTCACGTAAAATTTCTTCTGTCGTCATTCTAGTTGTATTTTCAATTTTATCTAATTCAACACAAGGAGATATATCACTATATATAATACTTGAGCCGAAACCATAATGAAGAATTTTTGCTACTTCTGTTCCTATTTGACCAGCACCTATCAAACCTATTTTCTTACCTTTCATATCTGTCCCTATAAATATATTAGGGTCCCATCCTTTATATTTTCCTTCACGCATGAATTCATCAGCTTCTACCAAGCGAGTAGTGAGTGCAAGCATAAGAGCAACAGTATGCTCCGCGACAGCAGTAGAAGAAGTGCCTGGAGTGTTCGTAATGAAAACATTATAGGCTTTCGCATCCTCTATATTTACATTATCATACCCGACGGAGAAGTTTGCAAAGATTTTTGCCGTTTTGCATGCATCAAATACATCTTTGTCGAGAGGATCAGTAAGAAAAGAAATAACACCATCATAAGGCTTCTTTTTTAATTCTTTGATAATCTCTTTTTTGGTGGGGATACTTTTTGATGTTCCCATATCAAATACAATTCCCTTCTCTTTTAGTAATTTTAATCCTGCTTCTGGAATCTCTCTTGTAATGTAAATCTGTTTAGGCATAATATAATTTGCGTAGCTGTTATAAATTAAATAATAATAATATCTTTCTTGCTCAAATGCTTCTCTGCTGCTAGTGCAATTTTTTCCATCATCACAACTGTCTCAATTGGATACTTGCCCATAGCTGACTCTTCTGAAAGCATGACTGCATTTGCACCATCGATTATGGCATATGCGACGTCGGAGACTTCAGCGCGAGTAGGAATAGGGCTATTGACCATTGAGAGCATCATTTGAGTAGCGACTATTACCATCTTGCCTTT
>JAVHRS010000075.1:0-1517 GCA_036171755.1 Minisyncoccota bacterium | reverse complement strand
CCATATTTAGCAAATATACACCATGTCTGCTAACGTGTCAAGAGCAATTTATTATCGAGTTGCCAGATCATAAATGTTACCGAACTTTGAAAAATAGGAGGGCATTGCCAGATATATAATTGTTACCCAATTATTAATAGTTTTTTGGGTAATAATCAGTATGTCAAATCAATCAAAAAAGGAATATCTGGTAACAGTTAGAGCTCGATATAGAAATTGTCAAAGAAGAGATGAAAAGTCAGAAATAATCTCTGAGGTTGTGACCAACCTTCAGATTGTCAGGAAAAGTGCTATTAGGCTTTTAAAACAAAGAGTCTTTTTAAGACGGAAAACCATAAGGTCAAGAAAAGAGGTTTATGGGCACGATTTAATCAAACCATTAAAGTTAATCTGGGAAGTGGTCGGACAACCTTGTTCAAAAAGATTAAAACCAGATATTGGAGATACGATTAAAAAGTTGAAAGAGTTTGGAGAGATTGAGCTATACGGCGATCAAGAAAAGTTGTTAAAGCAAATGAGTACCTTTACAATTGACAAATTATTGGAAGCAGAAAAAGATATTTCCAAAAAAGAATATGGTTTGTCCGGTACTAAAAGATCACCGTTACTCAAAACATTAATTCCAATTAGGACAAATTTTAATGCAGAAGAAACTAAAGAACCAGGTCACGTTGAAATGGATTGTGTCCTACATTGCGGAGAGAGTTTATCAGGTCATTACGCTGAAACTCTAAATGTTCTGGATATTGCCACACACTGGAATGAAAAGAGAATATTTCTAAACAAAACTAAAGCCAAAGTAGTTGGCGCGTTTCATGAAATGAGGACAAAACAATTTCCATTTCCAATATTATCTGCTGATTTTGATAACGGACATGAGTTTGTTAATTGGGTGCTTAAAGGGTATTGTGATCGGAACAACGTCTCCTACACCAGAAGCCGTTCGTATCATAAAAATGACCAAGCTCATATTGAAGGTAAAAACTATCAATCAATTAGACGAGTAGTTGGGTATGATCGAATCACTGACCCAATATTAGTTGAGATGATAAATGATATGTACCAAAACGAACATAGGTTACTTACCAACTATTTTTACACAACCTTAAAATTAAAAGAAAAAGAGAAGGTAAATGGCAAGACAACAAAATCGTATGAGATAGCCAAAACGCCTTACAAAAGATTAATGGAATCTGATAAGATTTCAGTGGAAGTTAAGATTAAATTAAAGGCAGAATATATGAGATTAAATCCAGCGGAATTACAAAGAAATTTAAGGAAGAAATTAAAACAAATTAAAGACCATCGTTTGGTAACAGTTTTAAATCTGGCAACGTCCAACATCAACAGTGCCATTCGGTCACATATTTAAATCTGGCAACACGTAAATAGCATTTCAGTAATTCTAAATTTACGTATAAAAAGTTCCAACGCAGTACTATACTATTTGACTCTCTGTTTTGAAAAAATCCATAAACCTTTCGATTTATGACCTACAGAAGGTTAATAGACGAGGA
>JAVHRS010000074.1:0-26803 GCA_036171755.1 Minisyncoccota bacterium | reverse complement strand
TCCAGGTCTGGCAGCAATGACTTTTTGAGACTGTTTTGATATAATACAAATATGAAAAAAATAATACTTGCTTCTAATTCACCCAGAAGAAAAGAGTTACTCACTAAGGCAGGTATTATTATTGAAACAAAAGTCTATTTTAAAAATTTAAGTGAACAAGAAATTGATGAATATGTTGATACAGGGGAGCCATTAGATAAGGGTGGGGCTTATGCTATACAAGGTCTTGGTAGTAAACTAGTAGAAAAAATAGAAGGTGATTATTCAAGCATGATAGGTTTACCAATTAATGATGTATTAGAAACACTAAAAGAATTTGGTATAGACTAGCAAGGACAGTTCTTGCTATGTGCTATAATCATTTTATGACATTTTTGAAAAGGACTCGCCATTGGTATGGACGCTTTGAAAGACCAATCTCATCATTATCCCTCATATTCGGGTTTATTTTTGACGCTCTAACTCTAAAAAGAGTAGATACTGTCTGGGAGAATTCATGGATTTTCGCTCACATAATCATTGTTGGCTTGTTTATCTTACTTATTCATATTAAAGAGCGTGGTGAAGGTGACGAACTTGATCCAAGTAAGTCTCACTTCTGGTATGTAAATATTTTGCAATTTTTCTTTGGAGGATTACTCTCTACTTTCCTTGTTTTTTATTTTAGAAGTACCGATATTTTCTCTACTTGGCCATTTTTATTTTTGCTTATTCTTGCTTTTATGGCAAACGAATATTTCAAGCGTTATTATATTAAACTTAGTTTTCAAATAAGTTTATTTTTTCTTTCTATTTATTCTTTCATGATTTTTTTAATACCTATTGTTTTACATAAGATAGGTGATTGGGTTTTTTTACTTTCTGGAATTGTAAGCTTGGTATTCATTACTATATTCGTTCTCATATTATTTTATTTTAAGAAAGATAAGAAAACACTTAATAAAAAATTAACCCTTAGTTTGATAGTAGTAATTTTTTCTTTAATTAATTTTCTGTATTTTACAAATTTAATTCCACCAATTCCACTTTCTCTTAAAGATGGGGGAATCTATCATTTAATTGAGAGGAATCAGAATGGAAATTATGACATAGCATTTGAGAGAGAGGGATGGAAGGATTATTTTAAATTGTATAAGGATTTTAGGATCACACCTGGTTACACAGTATACGCCTATAGTGCAATCTTTTCGCCTAAGGATCTCAACCTAACTATTATTCACGAATGGCAATATTACAATACGGGAAGTAAGAAATGGGTGACTGGTGCAGTTGTAAGTTTGCCTGTTACTGGTGGACGCGATGGAGGATTTAGAACATATTCAAAAAGCATGAATATAGCATCTGGTAAATGGAGAGTAAATATTAAAACAGAACATGGGAAAATTATCAGCCGTCTACGATTCAACATAGTAGCTTCTGATACAGAACCAATGTTAATAAATAACGTAAAATAAATAAAACCACCCGCAAACATTTTTCCAGTTGTGGCGGGTGTTTTTATTGGTTTCTATATTGCTGGAGGGCTTATACATATACTTCTTATAGTAGCGATTATTTTGATAATCGTTCGTCTTGTTAAAGGGGAATAAAAACTTTTTTACTATATATGTTAGAATTATAATATATGGCACATCAAGGAAATGTATGGGACAGGGAATATAAAAGCCCACTATTGGTTACAAAGAATGATGGTCCACAGGCGGATACATTACGCTTTTTGAAGTTTCTTAAGAAAGAACAAAAGTATAGAGTAGAAGATAGAATAATTCTTGATCTTGGTTGTGGTACAGGAAGGAATTCAAACTATCTGAGCGATTTAGGGAATAAAGTTATAGGAATAGAAATTTCAAAGACGGCTCTCAGTTTAGCTAAAATTCGTGCAAACAATATGGGGGTTAATGTCGATTATAGATTGGGGGATATTGGAGAGGAATATGATATACCTGATAATTTTATTGATATAATTTTAGATATAACTTCTTCAAATTCTTTAAATGAAAAAGGGAGAGAAATTTATTTGAATGAAGTAAATAGGGTGATGAAAGTTGGTGGGTACTTTTTTGTCAGAGCATTATCTAAGGATGGCAATAAGAATGTGAAGAATTTATTAAAACAAAGTCCTGGTAGAGAATATGATACATATATAATAAAAGAAATAGGACTTACAGAGAGAGTTTTCTCCCGTGAAGATTTTATAAAAATGTATACTAAATATTTCAAAATTTTAAATTTAGAGAAGAAGACGAGCTATACCACCTTCAATAATCGTATTTATAAACGTGACTATTGGCTCGCTTATCTACAGAAATAATAAATGCTATAATTCTTTTATGGATAAAAAGGGCAGTATTGGAGTATTTGATTCTGGGCTTGGGGGGCTTTGGGTACTTAAACACTTGAAGGATAAGCTTCCGGAGTATAATTATATTTTTCTTGGTGACCAGGCTAATGTGCCATTTGGAGGCAAGACTCCAGATGAGCTTTTTGATATAGCAACTAAAGCTCTTGATTATTTGTATGGAGAAAAAAAATGTATGGGGGTAGTTCTTGCTTGTAATACTATTAGCTCTACTATCTATGACAGGCTTCGAGAATGGAAAGATGAGAAATATTTTGGAAGAATTCTTTTTGGTATTGTCCGTCCTACAGTCGAGTCTATTGATAAAGGAAAACCAGTTGTGATATTTGCAACACCAAGAACATGCGAATCAGAAATCTATGAAAAATTCTTGAAAGAAAATTTGAAGAATTATATAAAAATGCCAATGTCAGAACTCGCATCTCTTATAGAGAAAGGAGGAGATACTTTTTCTTATATTTCTTCATTTAAAAATAAAATAGGTGAAGAAATAGAAAGTGGAGCATTACTTTGTACACACTATGGAATAGTTCGTGATGATTTCAAAAAAGTTTTTCCAAAGATAAAGACTTTCATTTATCAAGAAGATTTAATACCAAAATATTTAAAAGAATATTTTATAGAATTTCCAGACAGAGAAGATTTTTTTGAGCACGGAAGTAAACTCTCTATTTTTGTTACGAAAGAAAGTGAAGTTTTCAATAGATTTACCAAGAAGTGGTTTGAAGAAAAAATTAAAGTAGAATTAATAAAATTAAATAATTATGAAGCTAACTAAAACCGATTATCTTATATATAGAGACTGTGGTAAAAATGCTTGGCTCAAGATACACAAGCCGGATATTTACTATGCGAAGCCGCTATCAGCCTTCGATCAAGGAATCATAGAGACGGGCAATGAAGTCGACGAACTGGCTCGCAACTTATTTCCAGGAGGAGTACTCCTAATGAGTAGAGATGCATACGAGGAGACAATGGAATTAGTAAATTCTCATATCAACGTTATTTATCAGCCTGTATTTGAGACAGAAAAATATAAAATAGTTTGCGATATTATAGTATGGGATGATCTTTCCCAAGTTTATGATTTATATGAAGTTAAAGCATCAAATAGTGGGGAGAATAAAAAAGTTAAGGACGAACTTTATTCATACGACATAGCATTCCAGTATCTAGTATTAAAAGAATTAAATATTCCTATTGGTAAACTCAATCTTGTACGATTAAATAGTGAATATGTTCGTGGTGGTGATTTAGATATTGATAACCTTTTCTCGATTGAAGATTTTACAGAAAATGTTTTAAATATTATTGAAGTAGTTTCGGAAGAAATGAAGAATACCTATGAAATACTTTCATCTAATGTAGAGCCTTTTGGTTCTTGTAAATGTATTACCAGAGGAAGGAGTTCACACTGTACAACTTTCTCTTATTCGAATCCTGATGTACCCCCATATAGTGTGCATGATATATCTAGAATAGGAAGTTCTAAAAGCAAACTCGCAGAATTGATTGATAGAGGAATTTTCAAGATCGAAGATGTTCCAGAAGACTTCCCACTGAGTGAGAAGCAAAGAAATCAAGTCATGGCGACCCAAACAGGAAAAATATTTATGGACAAAGAAGAGATTAGTAAATTTCTGAACGCAATATCGACGCCTATATCCTTCCTCGATTACGAGACATTTGCTGCAGGTATTCCAAGATACACAGGATTCTCACCATTCAATCAAATTACTTTTCAATTTTCTTTACATGTTGTGAATAATATAGAAAAAGATCCAGAGCATTTTGAATTTATTTTTACTGAAAGTACAAATCCTGATGTTGCTTTTATTGAAGCACTTAAGAAATATTTACCGGAGACTGGGCATATAATTGTTTGGAATAAAAGTTTTGAAATGGGAAGAAATAAAGATTTAGCAAGAAGAAATCCTGAATATCAAATTTTTCTCGATGGCATAAATTCTAGAGTAATAGACCTTATGGATATTTTTACAAATCAGCATTTTATTCATCCAAAATTTAAAGGTAAAACTTCTATTAAATATATATTGCCAGTATTGGCTCCTGATCTATCGTATAAAGCTCTAGACATCCAAGAAGGGGCAACAGCTTCAAATACATGGGATTTAATAGTGAGCGATGGATATACTAGAGAAGAAGCTAAAGAAAAAACAGAGCAATTGCTAACTTATTGTGAACTTGATACTCTTGCAATGTATAGGATATGGAAATATCTTATAGAATTAAAATAAATTTTGAAAAAAAGCATAAAAATGCTACATTTTATATATGGAAGTTAAAGAAAAAGGTAGAGAACATCCTCTCTCAATAATAATAAATGACACAGTAAAAGTTTTTAGAGAGCTTGGTTTTGAGGTGGCTATTGGACCAGAACTTGAAGATGTTTATCATTGTTTTGATGCACTTAACTTTCCAGAAGAACATCCTGCTCGTGATATGCAAGATACATTTTTTATAAAAGGAGAAAAAGATAAAGTCTTAAGGACTCACACTTCATCTGTGCAAATTCGCTTCATGGAGGAATTTGCCAAGAGTGGTAAGAAGCCACCATTCGCAATTATTGCTCCCGGAAAAGTTTTCAGAAACGAAGCGACAGATGCTACTCATGAAATGCAATTTTATCAAATAGAAGGTCTTTTTATTGGTGAAAATATTTCAATGGCAGATTTGAAGGGTACATTGTCATATTTTTATAAAAAAATACTTGGGGAAGATACAAATTTACGTTTTCGACCAAGCTTTTTTCCATTTACGGAGCCTTCTATTGAGTTTGATTTAAAATATAAAGGTAAATGGATAGAAATGGGTGGGGCAGGAATGGTTCACCCAAATGTTCTTGATAAGTGTGGAATTGATTCTAAAAAATATCAAGGATTTGCTTTTGGCCCAGGACTTGAGAGGCTCATGGTTATCAAATATTTAATGCCAGATATTCGTCCAGCTTATCAAGGAGATTTAAGATTTAATCAGATTTAATATATGAAAATATCTTATAACTGGTTACAAAATTATTTTGAAGAGAAGTTACCTACACCTGAAGTTATTTCAGATGGTATTATTTTTCATTCTTTTGAAGTAGATGAATTTGAGACTATTGGTAATGATACAATTTTTGATATTAAAATTTTACCTGATAGAGCTCATGACTGTCTTTCACACTGGGGAATAGCAAAGGAAATTTCTGCAATTTTTGATTTGAAAATAACTTCACAAAATGGTTTCTCAAAGCAAATTAATGCTCTGCAAGAACGGTTATTAAAAGAGTCATCCAAAGAACCGTCCTTAAAGACTCAACTGAAGATAGAAATACAAGATGATAAATGTCTCCGCTATATGGGGCGAATTGTGAGAGATGTCAAAGTAGGAGAAAGCCCAGAATGGCTCAAAGAAAAGCTTAAATGCATTGGTCAGAAATCTATAAATAACATTGTAGACGTAGCAAATTTTATAATGTTTGACTTGGGTCAACCTATACACTGTTTTGATTTAGATAAACTAACAAGTGAAAAATTAATAATTAGAAACGGTAAAATAGGTGAAAGTATAACGACTCTTGATAAAAGAGAAATTAATTTAGATGATTCTATTTTAGTAATTGCTGATGAGAAGTATCCACTAGCTATAGCAGGAATAAAAGGAGGTACTCGGGCAGAAGTAGACAATAGTACAAAGAATATTGTTATAGAAGTTGCAAATTTTAATCACACAACAACCAGAAAGACAGCAAAGAAAATAAATATTCAAACTGATGCAGTAAAGAGATATGAAAATGAAATTTCCCCAGAACTTTGTTTTATAACCATGGAGGCAATCAGTGAACTTATTTATTCTTTAGCAAGTGGGGAACTAGAGGATATTATAGATGTCTATCCCAATAAAGCAAAAGAAAGGTTAATTAATATTACAATTGAATATATAAATAAAAGGCTAGGTTCAGATTTTTCAGGAAGAGAGATTGAAAGTGTTTGGAGCAAATTAAAATTTATTTTTGAAGAAAATAGCGGAGAGTATAAAATACAAGTTCCATATTTGCGTCTTGATCTTATAGGTGAGCATGATTTGACTGAAGAAGTAATCAGAGTTATGGGTTATGATAAACTTGTAGAAAAATTGCCAGAAATAAAAATAAATGACTCAGAAACTAATAATACTTATAATAAAATGCTTCTAGTACGAGAGAAACTTCTAAATGATGGTTATAGTGAAGTTATGACTTATTCTTTCCGAGACAAAGGGGATGTAGAAGTTCTTGCTTCTGCTACAGGGAAAAACTTTTTGAGAAATAATATATCTGATGGATTAAAAGAAAGTATAAAATTAAATACACTTAATCTACCGCTTCTTGATATGAAAGAGGTGAAAGTTTTTGAGATTGGGACTGTATTTTTGAAAAATGGGGGAATTATGAATGTAGCATATGGAGATAAAAAGGGGGTTGTTGAAATGTCACTTGATAAATTTGTTAAAGAAAAAATGCCAGATGATTTTACTCCTAACACTATTGTAGAAGAGAATAAGAAATCAAAACCTTTCAAGATGTGGAGTAGCTACCCATTTATTTCTCGGGATATTGCTGTGTGGGTTCCAGAGAGTGAGGGGAATGAAACTTTGAAAAATATTTTACAAGAGAATGGAACAGATTTATTAATTAAGAAACCATATCTTTTTGACGAGTTTACAAAAGAAGGAAGAACCTCTTTTGCTTATCGTTTGGTTTTCCAATCATATAAAAAAACTTTAACAGATGAAGAAGTGAATCCAATAATGGATAATATTACAAAAAAGATTTCATCTCTAGGTTGGGAAGTGCGATAATAAGCTTAAAATATAAGGTTAAAATAGCAACAAATATACTAGCGTTTCAAGGTATTTTTTGCTATAATATAAGCAGTTCTTATCCATAATAAATGGATATTTTAAATTATTTTATGGCTAAAAAAGAAGAAAAAAAAGCAAAAGAAGTTCATTATGGTGCTGAACAAATCTCAGTTCTTGAGGGTCTTGAGCCTGTCCGACGCCGTCCTGGTATGTATATTGGTTCGACTGGTATAGAAGGACTCCACCACTTGATTTGGGAAATTTTTGATAACTCTCGCGATGAAGCGATGGGTGGATTCTGTGATCATATTGAAGTTACTATGTTGCCAGACAATTCTGTACGTGTAGTAGATAATGGCCGTGGTATACCAGTTGACATTCATTCAAAAACTAAAGTCTCAGCTCTTGAGACAGTTATGACAACTCTTCATGCTGGAGGTAAATTTGGAGGAGAAGATAGCGGGTATAAAGTCTCAGGAGGTCTTCATGGTGTTGGTGCTTCTGTTGTGAATGCACTTTCTATTTATACTAAAGCCGAAGTCTATAAAGACGGAGGTAGATATATTCAGGAGTATTCTCAAGGTAAGAAGAAAGCTGCTGTTAAGAAAGTTGGCAGCACGAAATCTCATGGTACTATTATTTCATTTCAACCAGATGAAGAAATTTTTAAACAAGTTAGATTTGATTGGGATACAGTCATAGCTCATCTCCGTCAGCAGGCTTACCTTGTGAAGGGTCTTCGTATTGATATTATAGATGCTCGCGAATGGGATCCTATAACCTCCAGTAAAGGTAAAAGTAATGATTATGAAAATATTTTTTGGTTTAGAGAATTAGATTTGGAAGTTCCTTCTACGACTTTTTATTTTGAAGGAGGACTTGTTTCTCTTGTAAAATTTTATAATAAATCTGAGAAACCAATTCACTCTACAGTCTTTTATGTAGAAAAAGAAATTGATCAAGTTGGTGTGGAAGTAGCACTCCAGTATGTTGATGGTATCAATAGTGATATCATTCCTTTTGCAAACAATATTCACAATCCAGAAGGAGGTACGCATATTACAGGGTTTAAGACAGCTTTAACTCGCATATTAAATACTTATGGTAAGAAAAATAATTTAATTAAAGAAATTGATGGAGGATTCACCGGAGATGACGTCTTGGAAGGACTAACTGCTGTTGTATCTGTGAAGCTTCGTGAAATTCAATTTGAAGGTCAGACGAAAGCCAAGCTTGGTTCGACTGAAGCTCAAGGAGCCGTTGCTACTGTTTTTGGGGATGCTTTTACTAGCTTTTTAGAAGAGAATCCAGACGAAGCCAAGTCTATAATAAGCAAATCCTTACTCGCTTTACGTGCTAGAAAGGCCGCAAAAGCTGCTAAAGATTCAATTCTCCGTAAGGGTGCTCTTGAGGGTATGACGCTTCCAGGTAAGCTTGCAGACTGTCAGGCTAAAGATGCTCTGAGTGGGGAGCTCTTTATAGTAGAGGGAGATTCCGCTGGCGGTACTGCTAAGATGGGGCGTGATAGAAAGACTCAGGCTATATTACCGCTCCGAGGTAAAATTCTAAACGTTGAACGTGCTCGTCTTGATCGAATGTTGGGTTCAGAACAGATAAAGAATTTAGTTATTGCTATGGGTACTTCTATAGGGGATACTTTCGATCTTGGAAAAATACGTTATCACAAAATAATTATGGCGACCGATGCCGATGTGGATGGTGCACATATTCGTACACTTATACTTACTCTTATGTACCGCTATTTCCGTCCAGTTCTTGATGCAGGATACGTGTATATTGCTCAACCACCTCTATTTAAAATAAAAATTGGTAAAGAAATTTTATATGCTTATACCGATGAAGAGCGTGACGAGATTCTAGGTAAAGATGCTCCAAAGCTTGAAGATTTACTTTCAGAGTCTGCAAATGATGAAGGTGAATCACAAGAAGATGAGGAGGATACAGAAGAAGAAATTGCAAAGAATAAAAGAGTCTCCAAAATTCACATTCAAAGATATAAAGGTCTCGGAGAAATGAACTCAGATGAACTTTGGGAGACGACAATGGATCCTGCCAGAAGAATTTTGAAGCAAGTTTCTGTCATTGATGCCGAAGAAGCCAATAAGGTGTTCGACATGCTGATGGGTTCTGAAGTACCACCTCGTAAATCTTTCATCACATCGCATGCCAAAATGGCAAACTTGGATATATAAAATAAAAAGTTCCAGAAGCCTTGCTTCTGGAATTTTTTATTTTATCTAATTTAAAATCCTTTCATTGATTTCTTTTTGAATTCTTTCCATAAAGGTTTCTACTGTGATACCTTCTAGTTTTTCTGTTCGTCCTTCTACTGTTATTGTATTATTATCTTTTTCTTTATCTCCGATAACTATTACGTAAGGAACCTTACTCATTTTTGCATTACGAATTCTCTTTCCAAGTGATTCATTGGAATCATCAAATAGAACTCGAATATCTTCATTTTGTAACTTTTCAAAAACTCCATTAGCATATTCTTTTTGATGTTCTGATATAGGAAGAATTGTGACCTGTACAGGTGAGAGCCAGAGTGGAAATGCACCAGCGAAGTGTTCTATCATGACACCCATAAATCTTTCCAGAGATCCAGAAATTGCACGGTGGATTACTACAGGCCTCTCTTCTTCACCTTTTTCATTAATGAATTTTAATTGGAATCTTTCAGGTAAATTAAAATCGCATTGAATCGTTGCGAGTTGCCATTCACGTCCTATTGCATCTTTAAACATAAAGTCTAATTTGGGTCCGTAAAATGCAGCTTCTCCTCTAACTATTTGATAATTAAGTTCATTATCTTTAGCTGCTTTTTCAAGTGTGCTTTCAGCTTGAACCCAAACTTCATCACTACCCAAATATTTACTTTGATCATCTCCTCGTACAGAGAGACTTACTCTATATCCATTCATCATTCCCATAGTTGTATAGAAAGACTTAATAATAGAGACTATTGTGCTTACTTCTTGGCCAATTTGTGACACACGGCAGAATAGGTGACCATCGTCCTGAGTGATAGCACGGACTCTTGTAAGTCCTGAGAGTTGGCCCGCTTTTTCATAACGGTAAACTGTTGCTGGTTCGAAATATCGTACAGGCATATCGCGATATGAGAATTGATTATCAGAGAATATTTGCATATGGTGAGGACAGTTCATAGGCTTCATATAGAATTCTTCGTCGCCACCTTTTACACGGAAAAGTTCTTCACCGAATTTAGCTGCGTGACCCGAAGTTTCATATAATTCTTTTTTAGTTATGTGCGGAGTCCAGACTCGGTCATATCCTTTACCTTTATGTAAGCTCCAAAGAAATTTTTCAATTTCCTGTCTTATTATCATTCCTTTTGGTTGTAGAAGTGGAAGTCCAGAACCTACAAGGGGAGATATAGTAAAAAGCTTTTGCTCCGCACCGATTTTTCGGTGGTCTCTTTTCTTAGCTTCTTCTTGTTGAATAAGATATGCATCAAGTTCATCTTTTGTCTCGAAGGCAAGTCCATATACGCGAGTGAGCATTTTATTTTTCTCGTCTCCACGCCAGTAAGCACCAGCCACCCGATCAACCTTGAAAGATTCATCTTTTATTTCTTTCATATTGTCTGCATGTCCACCACGACAAAGGTCAGTAAAATTTCCTGAAGTATAGATTGTGATTTCTTCTCCTTTTTCGGCTATATCATTTACAAGTTCCTCTTTATAAACATTACCCGCAAACATTTTTAGTGCTTCATCTTTAGTAAGAATTTTCTTTTCAAAAGTACTCCATGTCTTTATGAGTTCTTTCATTTTATTCTCTATCTTTTCTAAATCAGCATCAGTAATTTTACCTTTTACATCTACGTCATAATAAAAGCCATTATCTACTGCAGGACCAAGTGTAAGATTTGATCCAGGATAGAGATCTATAATTGATGCACCCAGCAAGTGGGCGAGGGAGTGGCGGATATGTTCTAGTTTTTTATTTTTCATAATTTTATTATAGCATATTTGCATTTTAAGTAAAAATAGGTATACTATTCAATATGGTAATACGAATGCGACATACACGAGCCCACACAGGGAATCGTAGATCACATCATGCTTTAAAGGCAAAGACTTTTGCTGTTTGTACTAATTGTACATCTCCAAAGGAAACTCACATAGTTTGTAAAAACTGTGGTTTTTATCGTGGTCGTAAGGTAGTAGATGTGGTTAAAAAAGTTGAAAAGAAACAAGCTAAAAAGAAAGCTAAGTAAAATTGGCTCTTGAAATTTTTCGGACGAAGGCCTTGCCTTTCGAGAGCCCAAGGCAAGGCCTTGGGAAGAAAAATTTCAAGATTCCATTTTCATAAAATTATGGCAAATAGGCACCTTTCACGTTCAATTGTTCTTCAGACACTCTTCGAGTGGGATTTTGCTGTGTCGTCTGATTTATCGGAGCCTGAAGTAATACTCGAAAGAAACATTGAAGAGTTTGGACCAGGTCTTGATGACTCTCATTTTATGAGTGAGTTATTTTTAGGTGTTACTAAAAAGAAAGTAATAATAGATGAGATTATAGAGAAGGCAGCACCAGATTGGCCAATAGATAAAATTTCCATTATAGATAGAAATATTCTTCGATTGGGATTATACGAATTATTATTTGGTGATAGAGAGCAAGTTCCTCCGAAGGTTGCTATAAATGAAGCGATTGAGCTTGCGAAAAGTTTTGGAGGTGAGAATTCTAGTCGTTTTATAAATGGAGTATTAGGTGGTGTTTATAAAGAGATTGGCGAGCCAGGCAAAGATAATGTAGGCATTTATAAAAAGCGCAAACACTTCGAGACTGACCCAGCTAAGTTTCCAATCGAGAAGAAGGCTGGTGCAGTTGTTTATGCGCACCATGATGGTCAAATCTATTTTGCATTTGTTCATGATGTTTTCGGTTATTGGACTTTATCTAAATGCGGAGTCAAAGAAAATGAAACCGAAGAAGATGCCACAATTCGTGCTATAAAAGAGGAAATGGGAATAGATGTAAAAATTAAAGAACTTTTAGGCCGCAGTGAATATGTAGCTACTCATCCAGAGAATGGCAAAATTCGTAAGCAAGTAGCTTTTTTCTTAGCAGAAGCAGAGTATCAAAATCTCACTCTTGAGAAAGATAATGGAGGATTAGATGATACTAAATGGTTTAATCTTGAAGAAGTAGGTAATTTGAAGATGTATGACAACATGGTTTCTCTTCTCACAAAGGCCGTAGAGATATTAACAGCAAGTTAGGTTCTAGTTTCTAGGTTCTAGCTTCTAGTATTAAAAACTAATCACTAAAAACTAGCTACTAGAAACTAATTATTTATGATTGATTTTTCTTTATTTGAAAAAAAGACAAATATAATTTTCAAAAATAAAAAGCTTCTAGAGCAGGCGTTTATTCATCGTTCTTATATCAATGAAAATAGTGGCGGAAGGTTGTCTCATAATGAACGTCTAGAATTTTTAGGTGATGCTGTTCTAGAACTAGTTGTGACTGATTTTCTTTATAAAAAGTATCCAGATTGTGATGAGGGAGAGCTTACTGCTTATCGATCAGCTCTTGTGAATGCAGTTATTATCGGTGAAGTAGCTTTGTCTCTTAATATGAATGATTATCTTCTTTTGTCTAAAGGTGAAGCGAAAGATATTGGTAAAGCTCGTAGTTATATCCTTGCCAATACTTATGAAGCTTATGTTGGTGCTTGTTATTTAGACCAAGGTTATGATGTTGTTCATGATTTTATTGCCACAACTCTTTTTAATAAGATAGATAATATTGTAAAAGAGAAGCTTTGGCGTGATGCAAAGAGTTTGGTTCAAGAGAAGTCTCAAGAATATTTGAATATTACTCCTTCTTATAAAGTTGTGAGTGAAATAGGACCTGATCATGACAAACATTTTACTGTTGCTATTTTATTTGGTACTGATCATGTTGCAGAAGGTAAAGGACACTCTAAACAAGAAGCTGAGCAAGCGGCAGCACGTAAAGCATTAGAAGTTAAAGACTGGTTAGATTAAATGACTCTTAAATCCATAGAATTGATTGGTTTTAAATCGTTCGGGAAGAAAAGTCCTTTGTCTTTTTCTACTCCTATTACTTGTATTGTAGGGCCTAATGGTTCTGGTAAGTCCAACATCGTCGAGGCTATACGATTCGTATTGGGTGAACAGTCCATGAAGTCTCTCCGTGGTAAAGGTGGGGTTGATCTCATATTTAAAGGTTCCAAGAATTTATCAACTTCCAATAGAGCAAGCGTCGTTATAACTTTTGATAATAGCCAAAAGATTTTTTCTTTTACAAATAGTGGTATAGGGGTGTCGCTCGATTATGATGAAGTGACTATTGGACGTGAAGTTTTTACTGACGGTGCTAATCGTTATCTTATAAATGGGACAGAAGTCAGATTGAAAGACGTCGTAGACTTACTAGCCTCAGTGAATATTGGAAGTACCGGACATCATATCATTTCTCAGGGTGAAGCTGATCGAGTCTTAAATGCTTCAAATAAAGATCGTCGAAGTATGATCGAAGATGCGCTAGGGCTTAAAATTTATCAATATCGAATAAAAGAATCTGAACGTAAATTGGATAAAACAGTTTTGAATATGAAAGAGGTGCAAATGCTTCGTCGTGAAATTGCACCACATTTGAGTTTCTTAAAGAAGCAAGTGGAGAAAGTAGAGAAGGCTCGCTCTTTGCGCGAGGATCTTCGTAATTTATACAAAGTATATTTTGGAAATGAGTCTACTTATATAAATAATGAAGGGTCTAAAATTAATTCTCTCCATCTTGAACTTGATAAGAAGGCGTTATTAATAGATGAAAAAATCAACGGATTAGAAAAGGAAAAAAATGGAAATAGTATTGAAAGTGAAAATATAAAAATTATAAGAGAAAAAGAATCCAGTTTATCTGATCTACATGGAAAGAGGGATGACTTGGCTCGTTCACTAGGGCGCATGGAAGGTATTATTGAGGGGATAGAAAGGCAATATTCAAAAATACCAGAAATAAAAGAGCGCATAATTAAAGAATCTGAATGGAAATCTCTTGTAGAAGATCTAGAATCAAAAATTGATGAAGCTATAAATTTTCCAGACTTAGAAAGTGTTAAGGGAATTTTAAAAAATATAAAAGAAAAATTAGGCTTATTTTTACATTATGGAATGGACATTGAAGCAGAATTGCCAAAGATTGAAGATAATGCTGAGTATCTAGAAATGTGCAAAGCTAAGGAAAATATTATTGAAGAAATATCGCAAGTAAAAACAGAAGAGGGTAATATAATAAATACAATTAACGAATTAAAAGCAAAAGAGCAAGAATCACAATCAGTTTTGAGGGATAATGAACGTGTTTATTATGAGCTCCTGAGTAACAGGAATGAGGTGAATTCATCTCTACATTCTTTGAGTTTCGAAGAAGAGAAATTAGCTACTATAAAAACAAATTTTGAAATGGAGCTAGCTGAAGGCGGAGCTATTATCGGTAGAGAGGTTATTGATTTTGCAAAAATTAAAATAGAAGAAGAAATAGTGAGAAGTACACAAGAAGAAATTCGTCGTAAGATTGAGCGTATTAAGATCAAGCTTGAAGACTCTGGTGGTGGGGACTCAACTTCTATTACAAAAGAGTATGACGAGACTGTAGAGCGTGATACTTTTCTAGGGCGTGAACTTGAAGACTTGAATAAAAGTATAGAATCTCTGCACTCTCTTATTGAGGAATTAAAAGAGACATTAGACAAAGAATTTAAAGAGGGAGTAGATAAAATAAATAAACAATTCCAAGAATTTTTTGCACTTATGTTTGGTGGAGGTTCTGCCTCTCTCTCTATTACAATGGAGTACAAAAAAGTCAGGAAAGATGACGAAATTGTATCTGAAGAAGATATGGAAGACGAAGAAGTCGCCTCATCGGCGACCCGCCGAGGAGGCGGGATGAGTTCTGATGATGAAAATAACACAGAATTTGAACGTGGAATAGAAATCAATGTGAATTTGCCTCACAAGAAAGTTAAAGACCTTCATATGCTTTCAGGTGGAGAGAGATCACTCACTTCTATTGCACTTTTATTTGCTGTCTCTCAAGTAAATCCTCCTCCATTCTTAGTTCTCGATGAGACAGATGCAGCTCTTGATGAAGCAAATTCTAGAAAGTATGGTGATATGCTTCTTAACTTGTCCAAGTATTCACAACTTATAGTTGTTACACATAATAGAGAGACGATGTCTCGAGCACAAGTTCTTTACGGAGTTACTATATCTTCCGAAGGTGCCTCCAAGCTCCTCTCTATTCGTCTTGAAGATGCGGCAACTTACGCTAAATAATTTTTTTACTCTATTATATTTTTTGGATCGACATAAGTATATCCATCATATTCGATGGTAGTAAGTAATGCATCGAGATTTGCGACTGACCATGGGTGCTCATGTATGAGAATTATAGAACCAGAATGTAAATTACTTGTTACATTACTTATAAAAATATCTTTTTCTATGGTAGCTTTTTCCCAGTCTTTTGCTGCACCTGACCAATCCATAAATATCATACCGTTATCCTTCACTAACTTTCTTATGTAAGTATTACTTTCTCCATAAGGAGCACGGAAGAATCGAGGAAAAACTCCGGTTAATTTGTTTATTAACTCCGAGTCTTTATTTATTTCTTTTTCTATAATGTTTACATCTTTTTCCTTTTTGAGATTTAGATGACTCCATGTATGGTTTCCAACAGCGAAACCCTCTTTGGTTATTTGTTCTATTACTCCAACATTATCACTATCATGCATGCCGTTAATGAAGAATATAGCTTTGGCATTATGTTTTTTGAGTATATCTATTATTTGTAGGGTACGAGAACTAGGCCCATCATCAATAGTTAAAAGAACAATTTTATTTTTATTTAATATATTTGTGGAAGCAATTATACTTCGGTTTATTATTATATATGTTTCTTCATTAGCAACCTTAGTTTGCTCTTCTATTTTTTTCTGAGCTAGTATCTCAGGTGGTACATTGGGGGCTTCTATCTTTGTAACAAGAAAAGCATATGTAAATATTACTACAAATATAAAAATCAGTATTATAAGATATAATTTTTTATTTTTAAATTTCATTTTTCTCTTTTTATTATATTAATTCGTAATCAATAGTTTTCTTATTCATATCAGCACCACGCACTTTGAATTTTACTTTATCGCCTAGAGTATATTTTTTATGGGTCTTTTGGCCTCTTATACTCATATATCTTTTATCAAAAATGTAATAATCATTTTTCAAATCTCTCATTCGTATCATACCTTCACACTTAGTCTCATTTTCCTCTACATATAAACCCCACTCAGTCACTCCTGTAATGACTCCACTATAAGTCTGACCTACGCGTTTAGACATGTATTCAACCTGTTTGTATTTTATTGAAGCGCGCTCTGCTTCGGCGGCTTCTTTCTCTTGGCTGGAAGCCTCTTCACTCATATGTTCATACTCGTACCATTTCTCTTTTGGAATTATTTTGTTTCCTAGGAAGTCTTTGAGTAGTCGGTGGACGATAACATCAGGATATCTTCGTATTGGCGAAGTAAAATGAGTATAGAATTTAAATCCAAGTCCGTAGTGCCCGATATTTTTCGTAGAGTAGATTGCCTTTGCCATAGTGCGGATGATAGCTGTATGAACTGTATCACGAAGGGGATTATGCTCAAGCTTTCTTATTAGTATATTTATTTCCTCTGATGGTATTATGCCATCTTTGAGTTTCAAATGGTAACCAAGTCTTTTCAAGAACATAGCCAAGTCTCCCATCTTTTCTTTATTTGGTAGATCATGGATTCTATATAAGAAAATTCCTTTGATACCTTTTTTATCTTTAGACATATATTCTGCAACACGGCGATTGGCCAATAACATGAATTCCTCTACCAACTTATTTGTATCTCCGCGAGCTTTTGTATATACAGATAAGGGTACGCCTAGGGTATCTAGCTTGAATTTCACCTCATCTTGTTCAAGCATTATTGCACCTTCATCAAATCTTTTTTTATTTAACTTTTTTGCAATAGAATTTAATGTCGAAAGTTCTTGGTAGAAATTACCTTTTTTCTTATCTAGAATTTCTTGAGCATTTTCGTAAGTAAATCTTTTATCAGAATGAATGACAGTTTCTCCGAACCACTCATGATAAATCTTACCATTCATATCAAGCTCAAAAACTGCTGAGAAAGTAAGTCTATCTACTCCTTCATTTAAGCTACAAAGTCCATTGGAAAGTTTTTCGGGGAGCATGGGTATAGTACGATCTACAAGGTAGACAGAAGTTCCTCTACTTTGGGCTTCTATATCAAGTGGAGTTTTAAGTTGTACATAATGTGATACGTCCGCTATGTGAATACCTATCTCAAAGTGTCCAGTTAAAAGTCTTTTAAAAGATATAGCATCGTCGAAATCTTTCGCATCTATCGGATCAATAGTAAAAGTTGTGACGTCTCGCATATCTTTACGATTTTTCAGATCAGATTCTTGTATTCCTCGTTTTGCTATTTCTGCCGCTTCTTTTTCCACAAGAATGGGGAAGTCAGCCGAGAAGCCTTTCTCAAGGGCGATAGCTTCCATCTCAGCATTGTGCTCCATTGGCATTCCTAATACTTTCTCTACTTTCCCGATGGGAGCCTTTTTAGCATCTTTCCAATCGGTGATAACCACAAATATTTTTTGTCCGACTTTTGCTCCAGCCAATTTATTCTCTGGAATTATTATGTCGGCATACATACGAAGGTCACTAGGTATCAAGAAGTATGTATCATTTTCTTTTTCTAAGACGCCAGAATAACCTTTTTTAGAACGACGAAGAATTAGGGCTACTTCTCCGGTTTGGACTTGGCCTGATCTCTTGGGGTGGAGAAGAATTTTCACAGTATCTCCGTGGCAAGCAGTGTGCAAGAAGCTATGATCTATCTCTATTGGGTCATCCTGACCTTTTACTCGGATGATACCAAAACCCTTGTGGGATATGGTTATAATTCCTTCGATGAATCTATCAGGCATATGGAGTACTACTTTATTGTTTTTATCTCTATTTTTCACAATGTCAGTATAGCACAAAATTTGTTGTTGTTACTTTTTTATTGTGTTATTATTTATAAGTTTTTTAATAAATCTATGAAAAAAAAATTAAAAATTATTGTGACTCTTCCTGCTTTTAATGCTGAGAAAACACTTGAGAAAACAGTAGGAGATATATCAATGGATATTGTTAGTGAAATTATATTAGTGGATGATGGGAGCTCGGATGAGACAGTAGCTTTGGCACGAAAACTTAATTTGACTGTTTATACTCATGATAAAAATAAAGGCTATGGAGCCAATCAAAAGACTTGCTATACTGTGGCCTTAGATAAAGGAGCTGATATTATTGTGATGATTCATCCAGATTATCAGTATGATGCGAAAGTTATAAAATATTTAGTAGGCTTTATAGAAGAAGGTTATTGTGATGTAATGTTGGGTTCTAGAATAAGATCTAGGAGAGAAGTATTAGAAGGGGGAATGCCTTATTATAAATATTTATCCAATCGCTTTCTTACTTTTTGTGAAAATTTATTGAGTGGGCAGAATTTATCTGAGTGGCATACAGGTCTTCGTGCATACAAAAGAGAAGTTTTGGAAAATATTTCATTTATGAATAATTCTAATGATTTTGTTTTTGATTCAGAAGTTTTATTCCAGATAATAGAGAAAGGTTATCATATTGGAGATATTCCAGTCCCTGTCCGATACGCAGTAGAATCTTCCTCTATAAATTTTGAGAGAAGTTTAGAATATGGAATTCTTACACTTTTTACAGCATTTAAGTTCTTCTTTAAAATGCAAATACAAAAAATTTATAAAAAGAAAAAGTAATATATTTATATGACTTGCCAAAATGAAAAATTTGATATTATTTTAAAACCAGATGGTTATAATATATGTAAATGCTTAAGTTGCGGTTTAATTTTTTCTCGTAAAAATGAAGAGGAAACTTTAAATCAGACAGAAATTTATAGTAATTATTACAAAGAAGATACAGGTGGTAGATTTAGTGGCGTTGTAGAATCTGTCGTGAAAATGTTTCGTTTTATACGTGCATATAAAATTTATACTTTAAATACAAAAGCAAAAAGTATACTAGATATAGGTAGTGGTAGAGGCTGGATACTTTATTTTCTTAAAAAGTATTTTAAATATGATAGAATAGTAGGTACACAAATAGCTATAAATGCATTTAAATTTTCAACAGAAAAGCTTAAATTAGAAATTTATAATGAAGACCTTTTAAAACTATCTTTTGAGAAAAAGTTTGACATTGTAAGTATTTTGCATGTATTAGAACATGTAGAAAATCCAGAATTATATATACGAAAGATTTATGAAATATTAGAGAGTAAGGGCACATTATTTATTGAAGTTCCAAATTATAATGCGTGGGCAAGAAGGCTTGTCGGCAAGTATTGGCTAGCTCTTGATTTGAAACATCACTTATTTTTTTTCACACCAGAGTCCCTCACTGCTTTACTAGAGAAATATAATTTTAAAATTAAAAAATTAGAAACATTTTCTTTAGAATATTCTACTTTTACTTCTACGCAAAGTATACTAAATCTAGTAACTGATTCGGATTCATACTTTTTTAAATGGCTTCAACATAGAGATTCCAACCCGAAAATAATCTGGCATACTTTTCTTTTTGCTATTTTATTTATACCTTGTTTTTTAATTAATCTCTTTTTATATTTTTCAAAGAGTGGGGAAGTAATAACAATAACTGCACAAAAAAATGATTAAAAAAGAAAATCAATTTTATAAAACTTTCTTAGATGGATGGCACCCATTTTTATGGATTAGTTTTTTAATAGTTTTTGTCTATGGGATTACACTTTTTTCGAATATTGTTTATCTAGATGACAATGTATTAGTAATCGAGCAGTATCAATTTAATAAAGATTTATTAAATATTCCCCAAGCTTTTAAAGAAGATATATTTAGAACACCACAAGGTGGAGGAACTTTTTATCGACCGATTGAAAGGATTACATTTATGTTAGATGCTCAGTTTGGAGAGAAGGCTATAATTTTTATGTCCCATTTGAATAATATATTATTACATATTTTAGCAATTTGTTTACTTTTTGTATTTTTACTTAAATTAAATATTGATAAATTAATAGCATTTTTATTTGCATTAATTTTTGCTATTCATCCATTAACTGCACAAACAGTTGCCTTTATTTCAGGTCGTAACGATTCACTATTAGCTATTTTTGTTTTTCCAGCACTAATTTATTTAATAAAATATTTGGAAACACGAAAAAATAAATATCTAGTATGGAATTTAGTTTTTTTAGTATTCGCTTTATTTACGAAAGAAACAGCTGTTATACTGCCAGCTATCTTTATAATTTATATTTTAATTTTTATTGGTTATAAAAAAATAATTGAAGATCGTAGTTTATATATTAAACTTATATCTCTATGGGTAACGGTAGGAGTTCTCTGGTTTCTTATTCGTATGTTAGTTTTTCATAATTTTATAGGTAATGCTTCTTATAATATATTTCTCTCTATTTATAATAATTTACCATCACTTATTCCGGCTATCGGCAAAATATTTCTGCCTTTTGATTTATCAGTTTTCCCTGTGATACAAGATATGACTATGCTTTATGGCATTCTATCTTTACTCATTTTAATTGTCTGGTTTTTCTTAAGTAAAAAGAGAAATTTTAAATTTATTATTTTTGGACTCTTATGGTTTTTTATTTTTATAGTTTTGACATTAATAAAGCCGATCGGTACTAACCCAGAATTTTCTGAGAATAGGATTTATATACCTATGTTTGGATTTATCTTTTTGATTTTAGGACTTGGAAGGATTAGACTTCCTGTTTTTATAAAAGAGAAAATAAATTATGAAGTTAATTGGAAGAAAATTATTTTAATTATAAGTTTATTAATAATATTAATTTTTTCTTGTGTGACTATTTATAGGAATAAATATTATAAGAATAAACTTAATTTTTGGGAGAATGCCACAGTGAATTCACCAAGTTTTGCATTTAATCATAATAATTTAGGAGCTATGGAATTCTTAGATGGAGATATGATTAATGCAGAGAAAGAATATAAGATAGCATTAGAACTTAATCCAAATGAGCCAATGGCTCACAATAATCTGGCTCTCATATATGCCAATCAGGGTAAAGACAAAGATGCCGAAGAAGAATATAAAAAAGAATTAGAAATTAATCCGGAATATGATAATGCATATTTTAATTTAGGGTTGCTGTATTTTAGTGAAGGAAGAAAAGATGAAGCAGTAGAGAACTGGAAGAAGACGCTACAGATTAATCCTAACTATATAGACGCATTGAAATCTCTTACTAATTATTATTATAGTGAGAATAATTATGAAGAGGTTGTAGTGTATGCAAGTATACTCTATCGTATGGGATTCGAGCTTCCATCTGATTTACTGAAACTTATTCAACTTAGTGTAGTCAGATAGCGCCTAAAGCCCTATGTAGGGCTTTAGGCGCTATCTATTGCTTGCTTCGTTAGTTATTTTATGGTAGGATATTTGCACATATGTTAAAAATAAGATTACAAAGAATAGGGCGCAAGAATGATCCAGCTTTTCGCGTGCTTTTGACAGATTCTAAAAATTCTGCAAAAAGTGGTAAGTTTTTAGAAATTCTAGGATCATACAACTTAAAGAAAGGAGAAGTATTATTCAAGCAAGACCGCGTAGCTTACTGGATGAGTAAAGGGGCTAAAGTTTCAGACACAGTTCATAACTTTCTCGTTAGCCAGAAATTAATTGAAGGAAAAAAGAAGAATGTCCTCTCAAAGAAGTCACCAACTAAGGCTCGTAAGGAACTCAAAAAAGCATAAAATTATTAAATAAATAAAAAGACATAACCCTTAGTTATGTCTTTTTATTTTATATTTGTTTGCAAAAAAAAAGACTTATATGGTATATTATATGGAAGCAGGGTAGTCGGTACACTGCAGTAAATTATGATTAATTACTAAATACTATTATATGGCAGACGATAAAGCATTTCTAGAATATATTGTTAAGGCACTGGTTGATAATCCCAATGATGTGAAGATTGATAGAACAGTAGATGAGATGGGCGTTCTTATTACAATGACAGTAAATAGTGCGGATATGGGTAAAATAATTGGCCGTCAAGGAAACACAGCAAAAGCTATTCGTACACTATTGCGTGTTATCGGTATGAAGAATAATGCTCGCGTAAATCTAAAGATTAACGAACCAGAAGGAGGAAGAGTAGATCAACCTCAAACAGAGACACATAATGGAGTAGAGCAGGCACCTACTATGTCAGCTAGTGAAGCATCAAAGTCAGTGGATGCAGCTCTAGATGATCTCAAGGGCATCTAAATAAAACAAGTAAAATAGCCCCGTCTGCTTTGTTACAGGCTCCGGTTGCTCCCGAATGTAGAATTACTACATCTTGGTCGCAATCCTTGCCTGCGCCTCGCATACGGGGCTATTTTCTTTGTTTTAAAGAATTCGTGGTATAGTAATTTTATGCATTTTCATA
This sequence comes from Minisyncoccota bacterium, assembly GCA_036171755.1. Classification (GTDB taxonomy): domain Bacteria; phylum Patescibacteriota; class Minisyncoccia; order Phycocordibacterales; family UBA9973; genus UBA8515. The sequence continues at coordinate 3,966 of JAVHRS010000074.1, read as the reverse complement.
TCATAACTTTGTTTCCCGAAATGTTTGACTCTTATTTGAAAGAGTCTATTTTAGGGCGAGCGATTAAGGAGAAGAAGATCTCTGTCACTTTTACAAATCCTCGTAAGTTTGTCAGTGGTAAATATAGAAAAATTTGGCCCGATGGTAACATTTCTCAGCAGATAGATGAGCGACCTTATGGAGGAGGACCAGGAATGGTTATGATGGCGGAGCCAGTAGTGAGTGCTGTAGAGTCTGTAGTGAAAAAAATATTAAAAAGAAAAAAAAGTTCATTTTTAATAATTAATTTTGTTCCTAGTGCAGAGAAATTTACAACCGAAAAAGCAAAAAAAATTTCAGGAAAATATACGGATGTAATTTTGATTTGTGGACGTTATGAGGGGATAGATGCACGTGTTGATAAAATTTTAAAAACTAAAAAATATTCAATAGGGGATTATGTTCTCACTGGAGGTGAAATCCCCGCCATGATTTTAATAGATTCCGTTTCTCGTCAGATAGAGGGAGTACTTGGAAATTTTAATTCACGTGAAGAAGAAAGAGTCTCTACTAGTGAGGTCTACACCCGCCCCGAAGTCCTAATTCATAATAAGAAAAAGTATAAAGTTCCAAAAATTTTATTATCTGGAAACCACAAAAAAATAGAAACATGGAAAGTATTGACAAAAAGAGCACTATAGTATAGTGTTATCTATAGATTGAACAGATTGAGTTATGGCAAATCAATCACTCGTTTTATAAGGTTTTAAACTTAATTTGTGTTAAAACAATATTGCCAACGTGCGTAAATAAAAAATTAAAATAAGATTTGGTCATCTTATTATTTTTTGTGTTTTTATATTTTTATTATGAAAAAAACAGCCGTAGTAAAGAAGTATTTTTCTCGTTACAAGAAGCCTCTCGTTCCGTTTCCAAATTTAATAGAAGATCAATTAATTTCTTTTAATTGGTTAGTGGAGAAAGGCATCAAGGAAGTCTTCAAAGAATTTTCTCCTATTAATGACTACTCAAATAAAAAGTTCCAACTAGACTTTACTTCTTTTTCTTTGGGAGAACCAAAGTTTGATGAAGAATACTGTAAAGTAAACAAGCTAACTTATGAAGGACCACTCAAGGCCCGCGTAAAACTTTTAAATAAAAGTATCGGAACTTCTAAAGAGCAGGAGATTTTTATGGCGGATGTACCACTCATGACCAAGCATGGTACTTTCATCATCAACGGAGTAGAGCGTGTTATTGTGGCTCAGCTTACTCGTTCATTTGGAGTATTTTTCACAGAACAGGAATCTAAAAATAAACGTTACTTTGGTGCAAAGATAATTCCAGCCCGTGGTGTATGGATAGAAATAGAATCCGATTCAGATGGAGCTATATATGTCCGAATTGATAAGAAACGCAAATTCTCTATTGCATCACTTCTTCGTGTATTAGGACTAATAAAAGATGAAGATATTCTAAAAGCTTTTGGTAACAATGAAGATATTATAAAGGTTATAAAGACTTCTATTGAGAAGGATCCAGCTAAGACTTTGTCTGACTCATATATAGAGATATACAAACGTCTTCGTGATGGTGATTTAGCAACACCTGACAATGCTCGCGAATTTATGAATATTCTTCTATCAAGTGAACGTTATGATCTATCACCAGTTGGACGATTCCGTTTCAACAAACGTTTTAATAAAAATATGGATGAAAAAGAAATGGAACGTCGTATTATCTCGACTGATGATGTTGTTACCATTATAAAGAATATTATAGACCTCAATAATGATCCTCATTCTAAGGGCGATGATATAGATCACCTAGGTCAGCGTCGTGTCCGTTACGTCGGAGAAATGTTCCAGCAAAAGATTCGTACAGGTATGGCACAGATCAAGAGAAATGTCCAAGACCGTATGTCTACAATAGATGTGGGAACTACTTTACCTATACAGATTATAAATCAGCGTCCACTTCAAGCTCGTATTAAAGAATTTTTTACTGCGAACCAGCTTTCACAATTCATGAACCAAGAGAACATCATGGCCGAAGTAGAGCATTTGCGTATTTTATCAGCTCTTGGTCCAGGAGGATTAACGCGTGAACGTGCTGGACTTGAAGTTCGTGATGTACATACTTCTCACTATGGAAGAGTTTGTCCTATTCACACTCCTGAAGGTCCGAACATCGGTCTTATCTTGCACTTATCTACTTATGCCAAGATAAATGAATTCGGAATAATAGAGACTCCTTATATAAAAGTAAAGAATGGCAAAATAACAAGTGAAATAGTATATATGAATGCTTTAGAAGAAGAGAATTACAACATTGCTCACGCTGGTATCGACTATGATGCAAATGGTAATATAGTAGAAGATAAAGTTGAAGCTCGTATTAAGACAAAGCCCGGAAGAATACCAAAGAATGAGGTTGATTATATAGATGTAGCGACGAACCAAGCTTTCTCTATTGCAACGAGTATGATTCCATTTCTAGAACATGATGATGCTCACAGAACACTGATGGGAAGTAACATGCAGAAGCAAGCTCTCCCTTGTATTATTCCTGAGATTCCTCTCGTGGCTACAGGTATAGAAGAGCTCGCAAGTAAATATTCAGGACGTCTTGTAGTTGCCGAAATTGCGGGTATTGTTTCTTATGTAGATGCAAAGAAAATAAAAATTAAAGATGATAAAAATAAGGAGCATACTTATCCTTTGATAACATTCTCTCGTACAAATAACTTCTCAATATTTCATCAGCGTCCTAGTGTCTCCTTGGGTGATAAAATTAAGAAGGGTGATGTCCTAGCTGATACAAGTACGACAGATCATGGACAAATAGCAATTGGTCAGAATGCTCTAATTGCCTTTATGTCATGGGGTGGAGCCAACTATGAAGATGCGATAATTCTTTCAGAAAAATTAGTTAAAGAAAGTAAATTCACAAGTATCTACGTCACAGAGTTTATCTGTAATGTTCGTGACACGAAGCTTGGACCTGAGATAACTACAAGAGATATTCCAAATGTTGGTGAAAATAAATTGAAAGATTTGGATGAAGACGGAATCATTGTCGTTGGTGCAGAAATTACAGAAAACGATATATTGGTAGGTAAAATTACTCCAAAAGGTGAAACCGAACTTACTCCAGAAGAGAGACTTCTTCGTTCTATCTTTACTGAGAAGGCACGTGATGTAAAAGACACTTCACTACGTTTAGAGCACGGAAAGAAAGGACGAGTAGTAGGAGTAAAGATTTTCTCACGTGATAAAGGGCATAATCTTGAGTCAGGAATCATAAAAAGAATTATTGTAGAAATCGCACAGATAAGAAATATTTCCGTTGGAGATAAACTTTCAGGACGTCACGGTAATAAAGGAGTCATCTCTGTAATCCTTCCTGAAGAAGAAATGCCATTCATGGCTGATGGTACGGGAGTAGATATCATACTTACTCCACTTGGTGTTCCTTCTCGTATGAACTTGGGGCAGATTCTTGAAATGCATCTAGGTTATGCTGCACACACACTCGGCTATCAGGCTATCGTTCCTCCATTCTTATCAGCTACAGTTACTGAAATTAAAGAAGAACTTGTCAAAGCTGGAATGCCAGAGAGTGGTAAAGTAACATTATTTGACGGACGTACTGGAGATGCCTTTGAACAAGATATAGCCATAGGATACATGTATATGTTGAAGCTTCATCATATGGTGGAAGACAAACTTCACATGCGTTCCATCGGACCTTACTCACTCATCACTCAGCAACCACTTGGAGGTAAAGCTCAAGGTGGAGGACAGAGATTTGGAGAAATGGAGGTCTGGGCATTGGAAGGTCACGGTGCTGCTTACTCTCTACGTGAAATGCTTACAATCAAGTCAGACGATATCATGGGCCGTTCACAGACATTTGATGCTATTATTAAAGGCAAGCCGATCGGTGAGCCAAACGTTCCAGCCTCATTCAACGTATTATTGAATT
>JAVHRS010000073.1:0-7066 GCA_036171755.1 Minisyncoccota bacterium | reverse complement strand
AAACTTCCAATAATAGTCCCTAGTAAAAAGATAAAAATAAATACAAGTATATTCATATATATAGTATAACATCCATACAAACAAAAAACCACTCAAAATTGAAGTGGTTTTTGTAAAAATCAACTAAAATTATAAACAAGCTGTTGCATCTGCTAGCATAGCAGCATCTTCTTCTTTAGAAGCACCAGCACTATCTACACAATACATTTTAACAGTTGCTGGGGCAACTGCAGTTACAGATACCAAAGGAGCCTCGGCTGCCCATGCATCAACTATAGAGTGACAAGTTACAGAATAAGGAGATGTAGTTGCATTACCAGCTGTTGTATTTGTAATGTTGAGAGTATTTGGAACACCTACAGAAGCTGAAACAGCAGTAAGTAATCCTCCTGCACCACCGAAAGCACCAGGTGCGTTAGCTATATCGCCGGAACAAATACCAACATAAGATTCAGCTGTTGCATAAAAGATTTCTGCTTGAGCTCTCATACTTGCAAGTTGAGATCTAACAGCAGCATCCTTTCCTTTATTTCGAGCACTTGAAAGTGAGGCTAAAACAACAGATGCTAATATACCAATAATTGCGATAACAACGAGAAGTTCAATGAGTGTAAAACCTTTATTTTTTTTCATAATATTTTCTACCTATAGTGGAAATTTAATAATAATTTGTCTTTAGTGTAAAAGACGCGACCTTAACTAATAATTATAAACAAGTAGTAGCGGTACTATTATCATTACCTATTGTTATCTTAGTAGCACCTACAACTGCACCATTAACTAAATTTGGTGTACCAGAATATCCTGTACTATCAACACAGAAAACTGTACCGAGTGGAGTAGAAGAAGTTTTAGGTAGAGTAGCAGACACACCCCACTTGAAATGTCCAGAATCACTAGCACATCGTACGTCTGTGGCCTTAGAAGAAGGAGTTATAATGGGATCTATGGAATCTAATAAAGTTTTAATGCCACCATCAGCGCTTTTTTTAGTACAAATATTTGCTGTATACTTACCATTCACCATTCCAATCTCTGCTTGAGCTCGCATTGAAGACATGGTGGACTCTATAGCAGCAACCTTACCTTTTATTCGAGCGCTAGTTAGAGACGCTAAAACTACTGAAGCCAAAATACCAATAATAGCAATAACAACCAATAATTCAATAAGTGTAAAACCTTTATTTTTTTTCATGATTAAATTTTAATTAATAATTTGTCTTTAGTGTAAAAGACGCGACCTCATTTTTTAATACTTATATTATATCATATAAAGTTCTAAAAAGCACAATACCCATTCCTAATTTCTAATTTCTAATTCTTAATTATCTCTATATTCCACCTGCAATGTTGTATATAGGCATCAAAACTGAAGTGAGAAGGAGCCCTACACCTAATCCAAGTGCCACTATCATCATCGGCTCTATCAAAGAAACCATTGTATCTACAGCCTCATTTACCTCACGATTGTAAAATTTACCCAAAGTCTTCAAAATACTTCCGAGGGATCCAGTCTCTTCTCCTACACGAATCATACCTGTCATAATAGCTGGGATTTCTGGGAAAAATGCAAAAGCTCCAGATAAAGAATTACCTCCTTTAACTTTCTCAGTTACATCTTTCAACAAATCCTCGTAGACTCTATTACCAACAACAATAGAAGTGAGTTCAATCGAACGAATAATTGTAACACCAGAAGATAATAATGTATCTAAATTGTCAGCAATACGGGAAAGATAAAGTTTGATATATATATTCTTTAAAACAGGAGTAGTGAGTTTTAATCTATCTAAATATTTTTGACCAGATTGTGTCTTTGATAATCTAATTATATACATGACAAAAATAAATACTCCAATAATTACAAATAACCCGTAATTAATCAAAAGATCACTTAATGCAAAAACAATCTTGGTGGAAAAAGGAATGTCCTGGCCTGAGTCTTTTATAATAACTGCCAACTTAGGAACAATAAAAACGAACATCAGAATCATAACAATGAGAAAGACTCCGATAACGAATGATGGATATATAAGAGCGTTCTTAGTCTTGGAAGTAAGTTGATATTGACGATCAAGGTATTCTGCTAGGTATGAGAAGGTCTGTGTCAATTTTCCTGATTCTTCACCTGCCTTCACCATGTTTATATAAAATATTGAAAATACATCAGGATGACGAGAGAGAGCTTCAGAAATAGAAATACCAGATTCTATATCTGAAGATATTGTATTTAAAATTTTTACTAAGACAGGATTTTCAGTATTTGAAGCAAGTAAATTAAAAGCCTTCAAAGCAGAGACTTGCGCCTCAAATAAGGTAGAGATTTGTCGCGACATAATAACGACATCTTTCATTTTTATTCTTTTTTGGAAAAAAGATAATTTTAATATACCATTTTTTATTCCTTCTTCTTTAATAGAAGAAACTATCAGCCCTCTTCGCTGAATTGCTGAAATAGCCGAATCTTTAGATGAAGCATCTATAGAGCCAACTTTCTTTTCACCTGTATTTGTGATGGATTCGTAATTAAATAACATAAAATTTAAATCATACGCTCAAGAGCAAGTGGGTTAAATGAAAATTGATACGCACTTTCAAGGGTTATCTCTCCCTTCGCTACCAATTCTACAAGATATCTATTCATATCTATCATTCCCTGCTCGGAAGATGTCTCTATGACAGTATTTATCTCATGAGTTCTTTTCTCTCTTATAAGATTAGCGATAGCGTTATTATTAATAAGTAATTCAAAAGCAGGAATTCGGCCACCTGTAATACGAGGAATTAAACGTTCTGAAAGAATTCCAAGTAAACTGGATGCTAATTGTAGTCTAATCTGCTCTTGTTGATTAGCTGGAAATGAATCTATAATACGATCGATAGTTTGAGGAGCATTATTCGTATGTAAAGTAGAGAAGACCAAGTGCCCCGTCTCAGCTGCTGTAACAGCTGCAGACATTGTCTCATTACTACGCATCTCACCTATGAGAATCACATTCACATCTTCACGAAAAACTGATTTTAAGGCAATGGGAAAATCTTTCGTATCAAGTCCAATTTCTCTTTGGTCTATGATTGATCTATCTTGTTGATAAACATATTCAATAGGATCTTCTATAGTTATTATATGGGTAGTACTCTCTTTGTTTATAAAGTTAATCATTGTGGAGAGAGTAGTAGACTTACCTTGACCGACAGGCCCGACAACAAGAAAAAATCCTTGCTTCTTCAATGCAAATGTTTTAAGAATTGCGGGAAGATTAAGCTCTTCAAAAGTTTTTGCCTTGGGTACGAGTCGTAGGGCTATGCATATACCACCCCTTTGGAAAAATGCATTACCACGTAGATGAGTGACTCCTTTAAAAGAATATGAAAAATCAACTTCTTTTTCTTCTAAAAATTTAAGTGTCTTTTCTTTCCCAAGAAGTATATCTAGAAGGCTGGTTATATCTTCTTTCTTTAAAACTTCTTTATTTGAAATTAAAATAAGCTCTCCATTTATACGAACGGCTGGCTTACGCCCCTCTCCTAAGTGCAAATCTGATCCATCTTCATGAATTAAACTTGTTAATATTTCATCTAAAAATTTATTATAATCCATTGTGTTATTTTTTATGTTCGCTAATAATACTTCTCACTTTATCTACTACTTCTGTCGGTGTGCTTGAAACTTTCACTATATATCCACTAGTACCGAGAGCTTCTCCACGTACTATGTCGGAAGGCTGACCCCTGTTTGAAAGAATAATTTTAATAGAATTAGGTGATAAATTTTCTTCTTTCATTTTTTCCAATAACTCAAATCCATCCATTACCGGCATAATGATATCTATTAATATTATATCAGGAAGTAATCCAATACGAAGCTTCTCTAGTGCAATTTCGGGGCCTAGGGCTGAAGTAACATCAAATAAAGACTTACTAAATTTGAGTGCATACATATCCAAAAGGAAATTATCATCATCAATAATAAGAATTTTTTTGTTCTTTTCCATATACTATATAGTATAACACTTCTTTTAGAAATTATACACTTCTTTAAAAGGAATAAGGCCTTCCATACTCTTTATCATCGCATCTTCACGTATTGTGAGCATTCCACGTGATCGCACAAGTCTATATATCTCTTCTTCTTGTGGCTTTTGGAGAATTATTTTCTGCATTTCTTTATCAACTTTAAACATTTCATAGACAGGAACACGTCCAAGCATTCCAGAAGGACATTCAGGTGATGGAACTGCTTCATAAATATCTTTTGTGAAATTAATTTTGGATTTAAATTCTTCTGGTAAGTCTATAAAATGTTTATCAAACATTATTTGAGTGGCTTCATCTATAGGAATCTGTTGCTTTGAGCTCGGATGTATCTTACGAGCTAAACGTTGAGCCATACAAAGAATTAAAGTCGGAGCGATAAGATATGGATCGATACCCATATCAATAAGACGAGGAATTGCTCCGACAGCACTGTTCGTATGGAGAGTAGAAAAGACCAGATGACCAGTAAGTGCGGCCTGAATAGCCAGCTCGGCAGTCTCCTTATCACGTATCTCCCCCACCATTATGATATCTGGGTCTTGTCTTAAAATAGAACGAAGCCCTGAGGCAAAGGTGTATCCTATCTCAGGCGCAACTTGAGATTGATTAACCCCATCTATGTGATATTCAACTGGGTCTTCAAGTGTAATAATGTTTTCTTTTTCATGATCGAGTTCACTTATCATTGAGTTCAATGTTGTTGTCTTACCAGATCCTGTTGGACCTGTAATCAAAATAAGTCCATAAGGTTTGTCGAGAGCTTCACGAACTAGAGCCAAGTTGTCGGGTGACATATCCAAGTCGTCTAGTGGCTTAACCCCTCTTTGTGAATCAAGTATACGCATCACAATCTTCTCCCCATAATACGATGGCATTGTGGATACACGATAGTCAATCTTGCGTCCTTCCATTTTAGTAGAGAATCCTCCATCTTGTGGTTTACGTTTTTCATCAAGTCTTAACTTTGCAAGTATTTTAATACGAGCAACTACACCGTTATAAACACCAACAGGTAATGTTAAAGAATCATGAAGAATACCATCAACACGAAAACGTACCCTTATCCTATCCCCTGCATGTTCTATGTGTATATCGGAAGCATTACCTTCAACAGCATGCCTCAAAATAACTGCTACAATTTTAATAATCGGAGCATCTTCAGTAATTTTCTCTTCTTGTTTTGAAGCAAAAGGGTCTTTATCTTTTGAATTATCTTTACCCTTACCCGCATTAGCAATTTCCTGATCAAGTTCCGAAAGAGCCAGATCAACTTCACTTCCAAGTGCATCATATCTCTCTATTAATTTAAGATAAACAGAATTACTAATCAAAAATAATTTGAATGGTTTATCCAACTTGGCAGTAATAAAAGTTAAAACATCAATAGCCTGAACATTCTCTGGATCAATTATTCCAATTTCTAAAACATTATTTGCAACTCCTATTGGTATAAAGTGGTAAGTCTTTGCTGTCTCTGTAGGAATTATTTTTAATATAGATGCAGTTACTAGACTTGGGTCTATTTTCTTTATTGGAATATTATAAATAACACCTTTCATTTCAAGGATTGAATCTTCGCTTATATTACTATTTATAAGTGCCTGTTCTATATCGCCACCATATCTATCTTCTGCTATTTTTACTATTTCAGGAACTTTATCTTCATTAAGAAAACCATGTTTTACTAATTCTTCTAGAATCATAATACTAATTTGTAGTAAATGACATTATATCTCCAAAAGTGAGTGCACTATTTACGTTTGCAACTGCACGAAAAAAATATGTTGTCTTACTTTTAATACCTATTAAATTTGAAGCAAAATTTCCAATCAAAGAAGGAATAACTTTAGGTGTAACCTTATCTAAAGTATCAGTCGTACCATATTCAAAATAAATATTGTCAGACGTGACCCCTTCGAGAGAACCATTTAAAATTACTGACTTGTTTGTTACTAAAGTTGCGGGATTAGTTTTTAATAAAAAAATAATTTTCTTATTAGTTGTATCCAAAACAGAACCTGCTGTAGGAGAAAATGGATTAGTACGTCCGTATGGAACAGTTTCTAGTTTAATTTTATTATCTACTAGAAGTTGAAATGCTTTGTTATTAAATAAAGATGAATCAACTTTAATCTTTGTTAGAGAAATTAACTTCATAAGAAAAGCTGTGTCTTCTGTAACCTTACTACTTGTAGTTACTGTGTTTACATTAGTAGTAGCTGTGTCGAGTGATGAAGTAATAGGACTCTCTTCATCTGCTATTGTTGTTGCAGCTTCTGATTTTAAATCATTATAAAAATAAGAATAAACACCAAGAATGGAAACTACTACAAATGATATTATTAAAAATTTATTATATTTTTTATGCATATAAAATTATTTAAGCCAATAAGTTTCGACTTTTACTAAATAACGATAAATATTTGGATTAAAATCAGCTACGAGTTTAGAGCTTGGATCTGGAACATTAAATGATATAGATTTTATGTCAGCAACTCTTAGATTAAACTCAAGATCTTTTATAAAAAGAATAAATGAATCATAATTTCCTTCTGTCATGAATTCAATAGGGAAAACTCCATAAGGACGATTATCAGTTGAAACTGATGAAACTACAACATTAGGATTGGCGGAAGTATTATTATTACTTTTAGCTTCAAACTTAATATCCTTTATCGGCATATTATGAAGATTAGCAATACGCTCAAGTTCAAGAATAAATTGAATATTATTCACAGAGTCTGGAAGAAAACTACTTAAACGATCTTTATCTGACTGACTTATTTCATTATATGATTTAATGAGAGAATCCTCTGTTTTTTGAAGGTTTGTAGAATTATCAAGAGCTGTATTATAAGTGACAATATCAGCTTTTAATACTGAAACTTCATTATATATTGGATTAACACCAAAAATAAAAATAATTATTGATATCAATATAAATAAAATTGGAAAAATAAATTTCATAATTATTGTGTGTTGCTTGTAACTGGTAATATAGAATTTGTTGGTGTTGGTGTTGGTGTTG
>JAVHRS010000072.1:0-1587 GCA_036171755.1 Minisyncoccota bacterium | reverse complement strand
CGTTCTTGCTACAGGTGAAAGGGCTGGAGTAGCAAGAACCGTTCTTGCTACAGGTGAAAGGGCTTGATATAATTAAATTATGCTTAGAAAAGATCCATTTATCACAGGAGAATATTATCATGTATATAATAGAGGTATTGATAAAAGAAATATTTTTAAATTAGAAAGAGATTACGAGAGATTCATGATGCTTTTGTATATATGTAATTCTACCAATGAACTAGCTTTTCGTTTAGATAATTTAATAAATCATTTACATAAAGATTATAAAGAGATAATGATTTTAGATAGAGGAAAGCCACTAGTTTCAATAGGTGCTTGGTGTCTTATGACTAACCATTTTCATTTATTAGTTAGGCAAGAAGTAGATGGAGGAATAACTAAGTTTATGAGAAAGGTTGGAGTAGGGTACTCTATGTTTTTTAATATTAAATACAACAGAAAGGGAGCTTTATTTGGAGGACTTTTTAAATCGAAACTAATAGGGGTTGATGATAATTATATAAGACAGCTTTTGGCATATATTCATTTAAATCCACTTGAGATAAATTTTCCAGATTTAGAGAATAGAAAAGGGGAATATAGACAAGATGATATGAAGGAGTTTTTGGATTCATATAGATACTCTAGTTATCAAGATTATATGGGGATTGAAAGGGGAGAGAAGATGATTTTAAATAAAGAATCTTTTCCTGATTATTTCCATACGGATAAATCTCTTGTTGAATTTGTAGAGAATTTTTATCTTTATAAAGAAGAACACCTGTAGCAAGAACGGTTCTTGCTACAGGTGAAAGGGACATGACTCGCAAGAACCGTTCTTGCTTAGAAAAAAATTAGTATATAATATAATATATGAAAATAATTGTCACAGGGGGAGCAGGGTTCATAGGTTCACATATTGTGGACGAGCTTATTACTCTTGGTCATGAGGTGCACATTGTGGACGATATGTCCGCAGGGAAGAAGGAGAATGTGAATGAGAAGGCGACTCTACATATAGTAGATATCAGAGATAAAGAAAAATTAATGCCAATTTTCATAGGTGCAGAGTATGTATTTCATGAAGCAGCAGTCCCTCGAGTGCAGTACTCTATAGATAATCCAGTGGAGTCGAATGACATAAACGTGAATGGGCTCCTATGCGTATTGGAAGCTTGCAGACTGAATAAAGTTAAAAGGTTGATCTTCGCATCGTCAAGCTCTATTTATGGCGAGCCGGACAAACTGCCGACGAGTGAGGATATGCCTATCAATCCTATGTCGCCCTATGCAGCACACAAATATATCGGGGAAGTATACTTGAAGGTATATAGAAAGGTTTATGGTCTCGAAACTGTCTGCCTCCGTTACTTCAACGTATACGGCCCCCGTTTTGATCCAGAGGGTGCGTATCCTCTAGTCATAGGGTATTTCATAAAAAGGAAGAGTGAAGGCAAATCTTTGACAATTACAGGCGATGGTACTCAGGCTCGCGACTTTGTCCATGTCACCGATGTTGCAAGGGCAAACATACTTGCTATGAAGTCGGACAAGGTAGGGAAGGGCGAAGTTATAAATATCGGCGGAGGATTGCGATATACTGTG
>JAVHRS010000071.1:0-1592 GCA_036171755.1 Minisyncoccota bacterium | reverse complement strand
TTGATGATGTGCACTAAGTATTAGTTTTGTGTTTTTCAAACCGCGTACTAAAATGATCTGGTGCGAGTACGCGTAGTTAAAACAGGATCAAATAATTTAGCGGTACAGGTGGTGTACTGCGTCCAAAGTCGTACCAAGGTCATTAAACATCTGGGAACTTCCCATAGTGATGAGGAGTTAGTTGCCCTCAAGCGTCAAGCTGAAATCTACATCGAAAACAATTTGGGGATTGCCCCACTGTTTCCTGAGTATTCAACTAACACCAGACGCCAGCAAACATTAACCCTACTTAACTCACTCGAATTTTCCACTAGTCGACACAACTTGATATATGAGACACTCTTCTCTTGGTATAGCCATCTAGGGTTTGACCAGATCAACAATCTACTCCTGCGAGACCTCTCCATTGTTCGCCTTATTGAGCCAGCAAGCAAACTCAAATCAGTAGAGTTTTTGTCTCGTCACTTTGGGGTTAACTACTCCCTAACCAAGGTGTACCGCGAGATACCGAAGCTCGCGGTACACCAAAATATAGCAGAGAAAATAGCCGTACAGTACGCTACTACCCACTACAAATTCTCTTTTGCACTAGTATTCTATGATGTCTCCACACTGTATTTTGAATCATTCACTGAGTCAGACTTCCAAAAGTGTGGTTTCTCCAAAGATCATAAACATGGCCAACCTCAGATAGTGATTGGACTGCTTGTGAATGAATTAGGTTTCCCCATCGCCTACAATCTATTTGAAGGCGATACTTTTGAGGGACATACTATTCTCCCTGTTATTCAAGAACTATGTGCTAGACACCAGATCAAAACCCTCACGGTGGTGGCTGACGCTGGTATGCTCTCCACCAAAAATGTCGAGGAGATTATCAAGAGTGGCTTCTCCTATATTGTGGGAGCGAGACTTGGCAAAGTCTCGCTCAAGAAGGCTATTGATCTCCACGGCTTCTTTAACTACAACCCAGATCATGAGCGCTATTTTATCGAGCGTTCTCCCTATGGCACGTTTGTCGCTGACTACTCCGCCAAACGTGCCAAGAAAGATAAACGGGATAGGGAGAAACAACTGGAAAAAGCTAAGACAAAAATCAAAGGCAATACTGCCACCCAAGCCACCAAGTTCGTGAAGGTCACCAAAAAAGCGAGTTACACTCTCAACCAAAACCTGATCGAAAAATCCGAGATGAGGGAGGGGATCAAAGGATATTACACCAATCTAGATCTTGAAACCATAGAACCCAAGCTAGTTATTGATCGCTATCACGATCTCTGGCACGTGGAGAAAGCCTTTAGAATGGCGAAAACTGATTTGTTAGCTCGTCCCATTTACCACTACAAAAAGAAAAGTATAGAGACTCATCTTCTTATCGTTTTTATCGGACTATGTCTCTCCAGGGCTCTAGAAATAACCACTCACTTATCGCTAGCCAGAGCAATCTCTCTGCTTTGGGAGGTTGAAGATATTACCCTCATCGACTCTCAAACCCACGACTCCTACACAAAAAGAACGAACAAAACATCACCGGAACTATCCAATCTGTTGGCCAAACTCAAAACCGCGTACTAAAAAGCAGAAGTCAGGAG
>JAVHRS010000070.1:0-1608 GCA_036171755.1 Minisyncoccota bacterium | reverse complement strand
TCCTGACTTGTCCAACCCCTAATAACTGAAAATCCAAGTATTGTTAAAACGCTCCAAACAGACACTGTTCCGGCGGTTTTGCCGCACTAAGGTACAATCAGCCCATGTATTATCTTCGGGAAGTAATAACCGCCTCGAAGGCAACTGCCGTTCAGGTAGTCTGCTACCGGAACAGGAAACGGGTCATTGTTAAACACATCGGAAGCTCCAAACGGGAAGATGATCTGAAAATATTGCGGAAAACTGCCCGTTCCTGGATTACCCGTACGCTCCACCAGATCACGTTGTTTCCAGAGCAACCCGATCCCGAAGTGCTTGTTCCCATCGGAAAACTGAAAAATCCGGGAAGCCGGTACACGTTTGCCCGGGAAACGCTCGAGCGCGTCATTGGACTTTTGAGATTCTCCCGGGATCTGCCGCCCATCATCAGGGATCTGATGCTCATACGTATTATTAAACCCACTTCGAAGGTTGAATCGTTGGCGCTCCTTTCCGACTGGTTCGGCATCTCGTATCGTCGGGGCGACCTTTACCGGGCTATTCCCGCCGTGATCGGACAGAAATCCGCTGCGGAATGTGCACTGGTTTCCTTTGCCCGGAAACAGTTTGGGTTTGACTTCACGGTCGTCTTCTATGACGTCACCACGCTGTATTTTGAGTCGACGATCTCCGACGCGCTCAAAACCCCGGGGTTTTCCAAAGACAACAAAAGCACCCAACCACAGATTGTTCTGGGGCTCATTGTGACCCGGGAAGGATTTCCGGTCGCTTACGAGATCTTTGAAGGAAAAACCTTTGAGGGCAATACCTTCCTTCCGGTTATTTGCGCATTCCTGGATGCCCACCAGGTCCGGGATCTGACGGTCGTTGCTGACGCAGCCATGATCAGCCAAAAGAATATTGCCGCTCTCGTTGACCGCCACCTCCGGTATATCGTGGGAGGTCGGGTAGCCAATCTTTCCCGCAAACAGATTGAAGAGATCAGCAAGACCCTGGGACAGCGCGACGGAACCACCATGCGCCTGGAAACCAAACGCGGCCTGTTGGTCTTGGATTTTTCCCTCGCCCGGTACCGTAAGGACAAGCGGGATATGGACAAGCACCTGGCCAAAGCCAGAACGTTTATCCAAACCAAACAAACGGGACGGCATACGAAATTTATCCGCTCCACCAGGAAAGCCAGCCTGGCCCTCAACACCACGCTGATTGAGAAGACGACGTCCTTATTGGGCATCAAAGGATACTATACCAACTGTACGGACCTGCCCGATGAGACCATTGTCCGACAGTACCATAATCTCTGGCATGTTGAGGCAGCTTTCCGGATTGCAAAAAACGATCTGGCCATGCGGCCCATCTATCACTTCAAGGAGCAGACGATCAAAGCGCATATCCTCCTGTGCTTCATGGCGCTGGCAGTGTGTCGCTACATGGAATTGGTGAGCGGGAAATCCACCAAAGCCATTATCAAACATCTCACCAAGATTACCGATGTAACGCTCCAGAATACGTTAACCGGAGAAACACATGTATTACGCATGGAGATACCGGAGGAAACACAGATGTTGGTGAATAGACTTCTGTCGCACTAATTTGGACAAGTCAGGA
>JAVHRS010000069.1:0-7368 GCA_036171755.1 Minisyncoccota bacterium | reverse complement strand
CCTAGGCAAACATCACCATCGTAAACCACAATAGACTGACCTTTATCTACAAGCACACTTTTATCAAAACTAATTGCACAGGTCTGACCTGTGCAGACTAATCTGCAATTTAATAACTCTCCATGATAACGAATCTGAGCGGTATAAGCCTTATTTTGTTTAGGAATATCTGAAATCCAATTTGTATTAGTAGTATTTATCTGCGAACCGGAAAATTTATTTTTTGAATAGTCCGGCAAAGCAGATACTGTAATAGTATTTTTTTCTATATCTTTTGCGACTACATATAAAGGCCTGCTATTATCTTCGTTTTTGAAAATATTAAATCCATGACGTTCTCCAAGAGTAAAGAATATAGCGCCATCGTGAGAGCCTATTACTTTACTTTCTTCATTTAATACATCACCCTTTTTATTTTCTATATAGTGCTCCAAAAAATCTTTCATATCAAGAGGTCCTAAGAAGCAAACACCCTGACTATCTTTTTTTGTCGCCGTAGGAAGTTTATATTTCTCTGCTAATTTACGTACCTTGGTTTTCTTCAAATGACCAACAGGGAAAAGAGTGTGCTTTAAATCGTTTTGCGTAAGAGTCCAAAGGAAATATGATTGATCCTTAGACTTATCGGAGCCTTGCTTCAAAGAAAATAGCTTTTCTCGAAGCTCCTTAACCCCGTTTTTGTGAGTACCCAAAAACGGCACGCCCCCACCCGTCGCTTCTCTAAAACTATTTTCTTCTTCGCAAATTGCATAGTGCCCAGTCGCAATAAAATCTGCTCCACGTTCTTTTGCAAATTGCCAGAACACCCCAAACTTCACCATGCGATTACACATTACATCAGGGTTTGGCGTATTCCCTTTTTTATATTCTTCTATCATATAATCTGCTACTCCTTTCTTATAAGCTTCTTCCGCATCACATTCTAAAAATGGAATATCTAAATGAGCACAGACTCGCATAGCATCACGTCTTTCTCTTTGCCAAGTGCATTCTATAAAGTCCGGTGACCATGTATGAATAAAAACTCCAACGACATTATAGCCTTGGTCTTTAAGTAGTGCAGCCGCGACAGAGCTATCAACTCCACCTGACACACCAACAAATACAGTTTTTTTTATTTCTTTTCCCATCTTGCAAAAATACCACAAGGGAGCAATCGTTTACTATTACTTTCTTCTATTACAAGCTCCCCTACTTCAATTTTCCCTTTATATTCCTTCATTAAATCTGAGATATTATTCTCATAAACAATAGAAGAATACCCTGCAGTATACCCATTTATAAGAATAAATAAAGGGTCGTCAGATAGTACCTTTTTACACAAATCCATAAGACTTAGAAAGTCCTCTTCTATCTTCCAAAGTTCATCTTTTGGACCATGACCAAATGAAGGTGGATCCATTATAATCGCATCATATTTCCTTCCTCTTTTTACTTCTCTTTTTAAAAATAAAATTACATCATCTACTATCCAGCGTATAGGGGCATCTTTCAATCCTGAAAGTTCTGCGTTAACATGTGCCCACTCCACTGCATTTTTCGATCCATCTACATGACAAACTTCTGCCCCGGCTTTTGCACATACAAGAGTCGCTCCTCCAGTATAAGCAAAAAGATTCAATACTTTGGGTTTCTGTTCATCATTCTTAATTCTTAATTCATAATTCTTAATTATATTTTCCATCCATTCCCAATTTGGCAATTGCTCAGGGAAAAGACCTATGTGTTTAAAAGATGTTGGTTTTATAGAAAAAGTTAGACCACCATATGATATATTCCAATTATTAGGAATTCCATTTTTAACTATCCATCTCATCTTTTCGGCGAGCGTATTATTCTTTGTACCATTACGAATAAATTCTAAATCTGCCTCACTCCATTCTTTATCACTCAAATTCTTTTTCCATAAAGCTTCAGGATCTGGACGTGATAAAAGATACTTGCCATACCTTTCAAGCTTCATTCCCATACCACTATCGATCAATTCATATTCTTTTTGTTTTATAGTTTTTAGTATCATAAGTTATTTTAAGTATTTAAGTATATTACTTCTATGCTCGTTAAAATCGACTGCATAATGTACATTACCATCTTTATCATGAAGATAAAATAAATATACTGATTCTTGTGGATATAACGCGGCCTTAATGGCTAGAATCCCAGGATTATCAATAGGACTCTCAGGTAGTCCAACCTCTTTATATGTAATTGTTGCTGCATCAACTTGCAGAGGCATACCAAGTTGTATTCTCTTCCATAAAATTCCAGATATTATAGTTATATCATTCTTGTCACTTGCTTCTTTTTCAAGAATTGAAGCCATTATTATTATATCAGACAAACTATGGTTTCCAGATTTTATATCTTTGTCTATTGGACTAATTCTCTTTTGAAAATTTGCCGTAATATCAGTTATAATTTCGTCAGTACTAGAGAGTGAGTAAAAGAAATAAGTATCAGGGAATAAATAACCCTCTTTACTCCTAGGATCATTTAAAAATAAATCTGTATTAAAATTTGGAATTTTATTGGCTAGAATTTTAGCCATATTGTTTTTAGTTACTCCTTCTTTTAAAGTAACTTTAATCGGTAGAACATTATGATGTCCACGAGATATCTGCCAAGCAACAATCCAAATAGGAGAATTTTTCTTAATTAAATAGTCGCCAGAGATAATTCCCTTCTTTGTTCCAAGTAGTTTAATAAAAAATTTTAAAGTTAGATCACTTCGAATAGCCTGATCATTTATTAATTCACTAGATATAGAACTGAGTGGTCGACCACGAGATATATGAATTAATACATCATTATTCTTAAATGGTGCAGATAAAAAATAAAAGATTATTAAAACAATAATTATGAAAATACTTAATATCTGGATATTAAGTATTTTATTCTTAGGTCTAATTGTATCTATATTCTCATCCATAGACTGTTATTATATAGGTAAATTTGAAGGTGGTTTTGCAATCTTGGACTCTATACGTTTGAAACTTGGTGTCTCTGAAACCATACCTGGAAAATGAAATAGCGTAGCGAGTTCTTCAGTAGAAACAACGAAAATATTTGCTTTATGTGAAGGAAAGAAAGCCGCTATAACCTTATTATAATTAAATGTATATTGAATTGGTGGGTGAAAAAAAACACGCATCCTATACCAATCAAGCATTCTTTTCTTTATTTTAGTAAGTGCTAACCCTGTAGGGTCAGACCACGGTGCATCAAACTGAGTGGAATTTACACGATCAAGTTCGTTAATGGAAGGAGATGCATACTGTCTAAATAATAGACGCACTTCACGACGAAGATTCTGAAATTGACCTTCTGTACAAAGTCTATTGTCTGATAAAGCAATAAGTCTTATACCACAATCAAAATGCACTTGTTGTAAATTTAAGGAAACTTGCTTAACCATATTATCAAGAAATGCTGGAGCACGAACTTCAAATGTATCTATACCTCCCTGACCAGCCTTTGGGCTGTATTTTGTAAAATTTGCAAGCACTTCGCGTAAATATTCCTCACCTGCTTTATAAAAATCAATATGACCTCCTGTAATATGACTATGGTATTTCTTGATATTCCAACGAATAATAATTTGCATCCAAACTTGCTGACCACGAGGAATAGAACCTAAATATTCTATTACAGGAGTTATCGGATCAATTTTAAATTCTTCTTTAATTCCAGTCTTCATATCATCACCAAAACCTTTATATGTTTTGATAGGTAAAAAATCTTCTTTGAGTTTTTTAAATTCACAACCCCACATATTCCAATCACCACCTTTTTTGTATTGAGGAACATGAAAAGCATAATCATCTACTTCTACAACTTTAGCTTGAGGATATTGACCATAGATCTGTGTCTCTACTAAGTTACGCATACGAGTAGGAGTACGAATGAAAAAATGCACTCGTCCATCTATAGATGCAATTTCAAGAGAAAACCAAAACCAAGGTGCACCCTGAATATATTGTTCCCAGAAACCCTTCATACTTTTATGATAAAAAGCATTTGTAAAGATAAGTTCCATAGCAGCAGGGCTTTTAATAACATCACGAGGTACTTGTATCTCAAGAAGAACCCATTTGATTCCCATAATGAAACGCTCTTGTCTATAATGATGCCATAAATTAAGTGCTATGAACGATAAAGGAATCGGCATTAAATAACCAATAGTTACAATTAATATTTGTAAAAGATTTAAATTGTGTGTAGTTAGAAAATCTTGAATCATAGATATATTATATCATATCCTAATAAAAAAACTTCCCAAAGTATTACTTAGGAAAGTTTTTTATTAGCAAGAAGTATAAAGCCCTGATTTATTCTTCTTAAAGTATTTAACATTTTGTAAGTTAACCAAAATTGTATTCTTCTTTAAATATCTTTCTTTCATAACTTGATCCACAATATCATCCTTACTCATAGGACCATTCTTTTTAAAAAGTTCTTTAATGACATCACGGACAACTCCAGATTTATAACCCCATTCAGATAAAGCATAAATACCACGGCCAACAAGCACGAACCTAGGATCTTTAATAAGTTCATTATGACAAGTAGCAGTATGACACTTCTTCTCAAAAGTATCAGCGACAGCCTTGGCCACTTCTCTAAAGTGCATAGGACTCCCGTGTTTGCGCATCATTAGAAAGGCATAATCCTTGACTCCACGAGTTTTGATAGAAGAAGATGTAGACTTACCCCATTCACCGAGTGGATTTTTCTTGAGAGTTTTTGATATCAAAAGCCATCTTTTAGCTATCTCTTCATTCTTGTATTGTTCAGATAATTCCTTAACTTCTTCTAAGAATCTTGTAACTAATTCTCCTTCTGAAACCAATTCATCATCTGAAAGATTTTCAAAAAGGGATTTTAATGATTTATGAACCTTCTCAGATATATCAGAATCTACACTCCAGCGAGTCTTAAAATTAACATCTTCTTTGTACTTAGTAAAATCATTACTTAAAGTTAAATATAAATGTATGTGATTCTGAATAATTTTATCTTTTGAAATATGGTTAAGAAATTCGTGTTCAGATACAATTGCTCCCATAGAATGAATTAACTTTTTTATTTCTTCGAAGACTGCTTTTTCATTTTTAAATGCTTCACTCTTACGAATAAAAATAAGAGCTCCGTTCTCTATCTGTCTTACGCGTTCACGAGTAATACCGTATTTCTGTCCAATGGCTTCTAAAGTTTTTCTTTCTCCATCGATAGTTATACCGAAACGATTTACAACCACCTCATATGCTCTAGGTGTTAAATTTGAAAGAATCCTTTTTGTTACTTGCTTTGGTTTAAATGTGATAATATTAGCCATTTTTGATTTTACAAAATTATTTCGCATGACATCCTTTGAAATGCGACGCCTAAATTAAATTAATAACTATTCTATATTTTTATAATATCATTACTATAGGATAAAGTCAATTTTTTAAAAATATGTTGTAATAGTAGATACAAAATTACTTTTTACTCTGGGTGGTTTTAGCTTTTGATCTATCTTGATCTGTTAATAACTTCTTACGTAGACGGACACTTTTAGGTGTAATTTCAAGATATTCATCATCTGCCATGATTTCAAGACCCCTTTCAATAAAAAGCTTGTATGGTGGTTTGACATTTATTGCTTCATCTGTTCCACTTGAGCGCATGTTTGAAAGTTGCTTACTCTTTGTAGGGTTTACAGTCATTTCATCTCCTTTCAAAACGTTTCCGATAACCATACCTTCATAAACCTCGTCTCCATGTTCTACATACAATATTCCTCTTTCTTGGAGAGTCCAAAGAGAGAAAGCAATAACTTTACCTGACACCATTGAAGTCATAGAACCAACATCTCGCTTTTTTATTGTACCAGCATAAGTTTTAAATCCTATAAATCTTGAAGCGATAATTCCTTCACCTTTTGTATCTACAACAAATTGTCCACGATAACCGAGTAAGCCTCTTGTAGGTATCTCAATCAACATTCGAACAATTCCTTCTTTCTCATGCATACTTATGATGATACCTTTTCTTGCTGTTAATTTTTCTATTACAGCACCAGATACATCACTCCTAACATCAATAGTTACTTCTTCATATGGTTCTAATTTCTCGCCATTTTCTTCTTTTATAATAACGTGAGGTTGAGACACTTGAAGTTCATATCCTTCGCGACGCATATTTTCAAGTAAGACTGCAATATGTAATTCTCCACGTCCATATACAAGAAACCCTTCTTGAACTTCTTCATCATCTGATGCATCAAAATTAACACGAAGTCCAACATTCATTTCAAGTTCTTTTTCAAGTCTTTCTCTTATTTGTCTACTTGTGACATATTTACCTTCACGTCCTGCAAAAGGAGAATCATTCACAATAAAGTTCAAAGAAATTGTTGGTTCATCTATATTAATAGAAGGTAGTGGAAGTGTATTCATATCATCACAAATAGTCTCACCTATGTACACATCGGGAATTCCTGCGATGATAGCAATGTCTCCTGTGTGTAAGACACTTACCTCTTTTCTGTTTATTCCTTCAAATGTAAACATCTTAGAAATACGGGCATTACGAGATACACCTTCCGCAGTTTTTACAATGATAGTACTTCCTGTTTTAATAGATCCAGCATAAGCACGAACAATAGCTAAACGCCCAAGGAAATTGTCATAACCAAGATTAAAAACTTGCGCTTGAAAAGCCTTGTCATGATTGACTGATGCTTCAGGAACTTCTTGTAGTATTAAATCTAGAAGTGGTGTTAAATCTTTTGATTCATCTTCTAAGTGTAATTTAGCTATACCTTGCCTTCCGATGGCATACATGTATTTAAAGTCGATCTGTTCCTCTGTGGCGCCAAGCTCCAAGAATAATTCAAGTATTTCATCATGGACACGGGCAGGGTTTGCAGCTGGTTTATCTATTTTATTTATTATAACTATTGGCTTGAGACCTAATTCTAGAGATTTCTTTAGTACAAATCTTGTCTGTGGCATTGGACCTTCCTGAGCATCAACGAGGAGGAGAACTGAGTCAATAGCGCGGAGAACACGTTCAACTTCAGAACCGAAATCCGCGTGGCCTGGAGTATCTACAATATTTATTTTAGTTCCTTTATAGTTTACTGATGTATTTTTAGAATAAATAGTAATTCCACGTTCAAGTTCAATAGCATTGGAATCCATAGTTGTCCCTTCTTCTGTCATACCACATTGTTTCATCATTTGGTCAGTCAAAGTAGTCTTCCCATGGTCAACGTGTGCAATTATAGCTATATTTCTAATTTCTGTTATTTTCATAAAATAAAATCGCCCAAAGGCGTTTAAATATATTAGCAATATATCATATATTTTCTAAAATGTAAAA
>JAVHRS010000068.1:0-1660 GCA_036171755.1 Minisyncoccota bacterium | reverse complement strand
TAGTAGAGGTAGAGATGCAAGCTCTAAAGGACAAAATGACTTTCACCGCTGGGCAATTTGCCTTTTTTAGCTTTCATTCTCTTGGTGTTACTGGTGAATCGCACCCATTCTCCATTTCTTCATCGATTAAAGAGAATAATTTGAAAATTACCGTTAAAAATCTTGGAGATTTCACAAGTACCCTAAAAAATTTAAAACCAAACGATATTGTCATAGTCGACGGACCTTATGGTTACTTTTCTTATAGTAATGTAAATAGTAAAAATCAGATTTGGATTGCTGGTGGTATAGGTATCACCCCATTCTATAGTATGGCCATGAGTTTAGATGATGGATATAAGGTAGACCTGTATTATAGTGTGAAAGAAGATACGGAAGCAGTCTATATGAAAGAATTAGTAGATTTATCGCAGAAGAATTCTAATTTTAGATTTAAATTATGGAGTGCTAAAGATAGAGGATATATAAATGGTGAATCAGTTGTGAACTTAAGTAGTGGGCTTGTCGGTAAAGATATATTCCTCTGTGGGCCATCTATGTTCATGGAAAGCTTGAAGGATCAGTTTGTAAAACAAGGAGTCGATGTTAAGAAAATTCATTACGAAAATTTTAGTTTTTAATTTAATATGAAAACTTTAACAACAATATCATTATTTATATTTGGAATTATTCTCACAGCCTTGCTTACGGCTGGATTGGTTTTTTATCAAAATAATAAAATGGGGAATAACGTAGCGGGGAATCAAACAGGGAATTTAGTCCAAGGTACGGTAAGTAAATTAACATCTGGAGGGAAAAGTATAACTTTGAATATGGCAGAAATAGCCAAGCACAATAAAGCTTCTAATTGTTGGATGCTTATTAGTGGAAATGTATATAACATAACCCCATTCTTTGGTTCCCACCCAGGTGGCAATGCGACGATGGAGGCTACCTGTGGTACAGATTCAACCGCGGCTTACTATACGAAAGATCCTTATGCTACGAGTAGCTATAGTAGTTCTGCACACTCATCCAATGCTCAAAATATGCTCGCAAGTTATTATATTGGAGATTTAAATCAGACGATCGGACAGCAGGCAGTACAGCAGACGAATTCTGTAGTTGCTCCGACCTCTAGAAGAGGAGAGGAGAACGACGACGACTAATTATTGAAAATCTATTTCGAATGGATACATTCCCATACCGCAGGAGCCGTTTACGGCTCCTGCTTTCTGTGTGCCTAGATCTATGTCAGTCACTCCTGATTGAGGAAGGCTTTTGAAAAAATTCATCGAAGGAATTCGTATAGAAGAAGAACAATCAAAAGTACCCTTGGTATTCATTCTTAATATTGTAGGAATACCTGCTTTGGCGATACTCTTTCTGGGAGTGTAGCCTCCCTTTGCTTGTATTTCTATTATTTGCTTTCCATCTACTATAGAGACATTGTTTACAGATGCCACCTCGGTAGGCGTATCTGTACTTGGCTGTTTATTTGACCCTCCACTACTAGTAAGAATTAGAGCAAAGATGATCAAAGCCGTGGCTGCTATTATTGATAAAATTGTGTTTTTCATATTTTTTAAATTTTGTAATCAAAATAGTCTTATCAGAGGAACTTGGGAGGCTGTCGAGCCGAGCACGAGGAATTTTCTAGCAAGAAAATATCCGTGTCCTC
>JAVHRS010000067.1:0-1715 GCA_036171755.1 Minisyncoccota bacterium | reverse complement strand
CCTAAAAAATTGTTCTAGGCAACACAATTCAAATAACCCTACTTAAAGTATACGCACATAGGAGATCATTGCAAGCAACTTTTCCAATAAAGCACACCTTTGACATCATTTCAATAAAGATTCTTAATCTATATTGAATAATCTTTTAATTTTTCTAAATAATTTTTTATAGATTCATCATTTATGTCTTCTGGTCTAATACTTGTGTGAGAAAAAATTTGTTTTTCTATTTCTATATTATTTTTCATAAAATATATTCTCTCTTCTTCTGTAAAAGAATGAGGGTGATTTTTATATCTTTCTTTTGCTTCAACATTCCTCTCTAAAAGAGAAGCTACTCCGTATGGGGTCACACGATTGTCCGCATAAAAACAAATCTTTTTACCAAAATCTTCTTCTTTAGAAATTATCTCTACATAAGAAGAATCAACAGAGTCAATAATATCATAAATATATGAAGATACACCAAGTTCTTTAGATATTTCTAAACTAGCCTTATGCTCATCATTCCCATATTTCAAGATAGATTGATACTTAATATTTTCCCAATATTCTAATCCTTCAAATTCAATAAATTCTGGGAAGTGATCAAGCTTGAATTTAATAATGTTCCCCATATCATGAAGAAGGCAGGCTTTCACAATGCTTTCCTTATCTACTTCTATATCCAAAGATTCACAAATCTGCATTGCAACAGCCGCCACCCTTATCTGGTGCATAACCAAGTTCGGCATTATTCTATAATCTTTATAAATTTCTACAATATTTTTCATATGATTATATTCTCACCTAAATAAACAATACAAAATCTCCTTTATGGGATTTTGTATTGTTTAAGTTTATATTATTTCTTGTGCTCTGCGTAAATGAAATCTGTGTCAATTTTTTTATAAATAAATAATTCTGATAAATCAAAAAAACGATTAACTTCTATCTCCCCATTTTCAATTGTATCAGAAGCATGAACTATATTTGATTGGGTTGAAAGAGAAAAATCTCCACGTATTGTTCCAGCAGCTGCTTCCCATGCTTTTGTAGGTCCAACAAGTAATCTAAGGGCGGAAACTGTATTAATACCATCAACAGCCATAATAATTACAGGAGATGATTTCATAAAATCACGAATACCAGGGAAAAATGGCTTATCTTTTATATGAGCATAATGTTCATCTAAAGTAGCATCATCAATACTTACCATTTTCATTCCTATTATTTTAAGTCCCTTTTTTTCAATACGACTAATTATTTCACCAATCAAATTTCTTTGTACTGCATCTGGTTTAATTATAATTAATGATTTTTCATGTTTTGGTTCCATATTTTTATTAAATTTATTTAAATAATATACAAACTATACCAGAAAAACCCATATAAAACAAATATTATTTATTTCTATATTTTTCCATTATTTCTTCTTCAATTTCTTCACGTAGACGCCCATATTTTAGATAAGAAAGTTCTTTAATTTTATCTACTATTTCAGTATTACCCTTTGGGGTGAGGCTCCAATGTGAAGTCATACTGAAAGGCTTGACTGGCATTCCTCCGACAAGCATTTTCACATAGGAATTAAAGTTATCAAGCTTCATAATATCTGTGGCCATAAATGTAGGCTTGAACTTAGGTTCAACATAAGTAGCATCTTCAGAACTAATACGATAAATAGCCATGGATCCAACGTTTCCAAAAACTGCATCACGAATTTTGTCTTCAAG
>JAVHRS010000066.1:0-1735 GCA_036171755.1 Minisyncoccota bacterium | reverse complement strand
GGCATAGCTTTAGCGGTTCAATGCGGGTAACAATTTCCTTTTCAATTGCTGCCTCCCCCCTGTGTCAAGATAGTTGTCGCCTCCTTTGCTAAATTTTGTGCTAATCTTGGGGCATCAGAAAGGGGAAGAAAATGAGACATTATTCAGAAGAATTTAGAGCGAGTGTAGCTGCCAGATTATTACCTCCAAACAATGCCAAAACTTCGGACATTGCAAGGGAAACAGGAGTGCCTGAAAATACTCTTTATGGGTGGAAGAGTATGTACCGCAATCGCCTAGTCATAGCTGATGTTTCTGATAAATCGACAACTACAAATCAATATAGTGCCGATGAGAAGTTTAGATTAATCATCGCTACTTCCAATCTTAACGAGCTTGAACTTAGTGAATATTGTCGTAGCCATGGCATTTATCCATCACAGATTGAACTCTGGAAGAGCTCGATATTACAAGGTTTAACTTCTGAACCGTCTAAAGCTGATCGGCAACAGAGTCAGAAGCATATAAAAACAATTCAACAACTTGAAAAAGAACTTAACCGCAAAGAGAAAGCTTTGGCAGAGGTGGCAGCGTTGCTGGTACTTCAAAAAAAGTTTCATGCGTTTATGGAGGTATCCGAGGGATCAAAATAGAGCTTCATGTTCGGCAGTCAATAATTGCCATGATCGATGAAGCTGTTGCCGATGGTGCAAGATTGTTTAAAGCTGCTGAAATAGTTGGTCTTTCTATCCGTACAATTCAGCGTTATCGGCAAGGCGAAATAATCCATGCTGACGGCAGAAAAGCGGCTGCTGTTGGTCGCACTCCATCAAACAAGCTCTCTAACAAAGAGCGAGCTGAAATCATAGAGATAGCCAATCAACCAAACTTTGCCAATTTGCCACCAAGTCAGATTGTTCCGGCATTGGCTGATGAAGGGCGATATATAGCTTCAGAATCGACTTTTTACAGAGTATTGCGTGCAGAGAAACAACTGGCTCACCGAGGCAAAGCAAAAGCTCCAAATAATTACCGTCCTAAATTTCTTGAAGCTACAGCGCCGAATCAGCTATGGAGTTGGGATATAACGTATCTGGCAAGTAACGTGAAGGGGTTATATTTTTATCTATACCTGATTTTGGATGTCTTTAGTCGCAAGATTGTTGGCTGGGAAATATATGAAGAAGAATCAGCAGAACACGCAGCCACCCTTTTTCAAAAAGCCCATCTACGTGAAAGAATTTATAGCAAGAGTTTGACATTACATTCAGACAACGGTTCACCAATGAAAGGGGCTACAATGCTGGGGATGCTTCAAAAATTAGGTGTTGCGACATCGTTTAGCCGACCCTCAGTTAGCAATGACAATGCATATTCAGAATCGCTATTTAAAACGATGAAATATCGCCATGATTTTCCAGAACGTATATTTGATAACTTGGAAAACGCCCGTTTATGGGCATCAAATTTCAACATTTGGTACAACGAGAAACACCACCACAGCGGGATAAAGTTTGTAACCCCTGGGCAGCGCCATCGAGGTGAAGATGTTGAAATATTGATAAAACGTAAGCAAATTTATGAAACTGCGAAAGCAAAAAATCCAGAACGCTGGCAATCATCAACTCGTAACTGGGATCGTCCAGCTTTAGTAACTCTTAACCATACAAACAAAAGCAAAGATGATGCAAAATCAGTGGTAAAAAAAGTGGCTTAGCAATTTGGAATAAAGCGACAACTTACTTGACAACGAGCG
>JAVHRS010000065.1:0-7883 GCA_036171755.1 Minisyncoccota bacterium | reverse complement strand
TCAACACCGGCTTGCCACACGCCAGGGCTTCGGCCACCACAATGCCAAAGTTCTCTTGGTGCGAAGGCAACACGAACACTTCAGCTGCATAAAACGCACCCCATTTCATGTCGCCTTGCAACATGCCCGGCCAAGTGATGCGGTGGGCAATGCCCAGCGCTGCGGCCTGCGCTTGCAGCTTGGGCATCCAACCCGTTTGGTCTGGCCCGGCTATGACCAGTTGCAGGGAATCGTCTTGCTGTGCGGCTTTGGCAAAAGCCTCAATGAGCAGATCACAACCCTTTTTAACGTGGATACGGCTTAAGTACAAAGCGATGCGCTTGCCCGCCAGATGCGCGTGAGAAGCTATGAATTTGGCAGCAAGTTCAATGCCATTCGCAGGTGGATCTGAAACGCCATAAGACGTTACTGCCTCATTGGCTTTGTAGAGCCAGAAAGATTCACGCGCCAAAAGTTTTTCATCTTCACAGGTGAATATGACGCGCCGTGCATCGCGCAGGACACGGTATTCTGCCCACGGCCAATAGAGCCATTTCTTTAAGTGTTTGAGTGGGTAGGTGTGTTTGAACCACGGGTCAAGCATGCCGTGGGAGAAGACAAAGTATGGTGTCTTTGAGCCAGCCAGTGCGCGCCAAACGGCAAAACCGATGTACTGCCAAAGGCCATTGACAATGACCGCGTCATATTGCGCCGCATTGGCGCGCAGCCAAGGCAAAAGCTTTGGGCAATAACCATACCCCGCATGGGATGGACCCAAAGCGAACACCCTGGTTAAACCTGTGTCGCCCAGCCACGGTGCATCAGGCGCGTCACCACAAACCACATCAACCGAGTTACCCGCTTGCAAGACAGGGTGATGGTGCTGACGAATGCCCTCAATAGGGCCGCCGCCTTTGGGATTGACTGATGATATTACGTGGAGGATTTTCATGTTGAAAATTTCCAATTTAATTAGGAATATACTTGTCGCCAAACAGAATCCAAACAAGGCGATCTGGCATTAAGTTGAGTAAATGGATAAACACATAATATGAAGTTGCATTAGCTAGACCAAAATGTTTTTGACGAAAATAGAAATTAATGCGTGGATGATTCCCAAGTGGTGAATAGAGTTTTTCGAATCGCTTCAGTATATTGACTCCCCACAGGCGAACACGGCAAGCATTGTTTCTGTCGCAACTGCCAACTGCAATGCGTGTTGTGAGTACTGGAATACCTTGCTTTTTCGCACGCAAGCCGTAGTCCACATCACCTAGGTCATGATAAAAATAGGGATCTAAATTACCTAATTGCGAGAACACAGTTGCTGGCACCAATACCACATTGCCATTCATGTTGGTAATGGTCTGTGTCATACCATTAGGTACCAGAAGATGTTTGGCGTTATCAGTACCACCATACAAAATCTCTGAGCTATTATGTGCCTCAATTATTCCAGAAATAATGGCATTGTTTTTATGCATGGCAGAACATGATAAAAGCTCAGAAAAACAACCTGCATAGAGCACAACGTCATCATTGAGCCAGAGGTAGTGTGAAAAGTCACCAAATGCGGCACTAGCCCAGGCCAAATGCATGCCACGATTCCAAAACAAATCACCACTGCCCGAGATTACGTGAACACGCGGAAACTCTAACATAACCGCATCTGGCGTACCGTCAGTAGACAGGTCATCAACAAGAAAAACATCTATGTGTTGATTAAATTCAAATAGCCTTCGTAAACAACGTAATGTTGTGGCGCGTCTATTAAAACAAGTCAATAGTACAGCAATATTAATCATAGGTTGAATTTCGAGATATCTTCTAAATTCTCAAATACCCGTTTCTTACCAGTACTTAGTATTTTGGCGGGATAGCCACCAACAATGGTGTACTGAGGAATATCTGTGTAATCATGATTGCATATGCTGTTTGATGCACATATGAAGTTATCGGGTGTATTTGTTGACTTCATGACTGTAATTCTGTTGCCAAACCAATTATATGAACCAATTATGATTGGTGATGATAAATCATCAACTTTATTAGTATTTAAATCTCTTATGTAATGAAAATTAGAATCAAAAATCTGACACTCCCAGCTAAAATCAATTTCATTACCAAATGTTATTGATTTACAACAAAATATCTTTGTTAGCGCACCTATTCTGGCTTCACGTCCAAAGTTAACAACTGCACCCTTTTCCACACGCAATAAACAACCATGACCGATTTCGGTCGTACCATTAAAAACAACAAGGCCCTTTATATCGATGATTGTTGTACAGCGTGAAAACATATCAGAACCACGCCCGCCAATTTTTATCAAACCACGACGCAAATCCATGCTGCGAAGTGAAATACTTCCAGTTAAATTTTCAAAACGAATACCATAATAAAAATCAAACGGTAAATAAATTGCCTGGCCAAATGGAAGCATTTTAAAATTAAAATATAGAATTGCTATCCAATTGTGTGAGAAGATTTTTTTAAATAGACTCATTTGATATATTCGTTATATTCACCAATAACAGGCATCTTCAACCTTCATGGCATTTTTGGGGCGTTCACTTTCATCAGGATAGACCCAATGCTCATTAAATAGATCAACATAATTAATGTTGATTGTTTCATTTGGTCTGTAATGCCACTCGCGGTCATACTGCTCTTCCCATCTTTTACCTTTTATGCCAAATAGCAGTTGCGTGCCACCACCGAGGTGTACTGCTTTCTTACCAATTCGTTTAACATGTGCTGCTAGTGGTAAACCATAAGCCCCACACCCTAGTATACAGACATCAAAATCAATACTTGATATTTTGTCTTCCATATACTTTAATGCTTCAAACCAATCTTTATATGGGACTTGTGTACCTGCGACCGACTGAACCGCACGTAATGTAATCAAATTAAAATCTGGTAGGATATTTGGATTATCAAACAGCTGATGCCGCTTTTCATATTGGCTTGAAATTGAGTAATCGAATGGGTGGACAACTAGTACCTTTTTTCCTTTTAAGGCAGAAGTCCACGGGCGTTCAACAAAGAATGGATAGAGAGTTTCAAGTTGAACTTTAACAACATCATCCCTTAAAGGCATGAATTTTTCATAATACTGAAATGAACCTAACATATCAATAAATGGAATATCCTCTAGATACCGAAGAGAGAATCTCTCACTAGTATCTCTGCATGGCGGATATATTCCAGAGAACAAACTCATTGTTAGAAAATGATCCTCATTCCACCATGGGGTATGAGTATTATCACGAATGTATGAGACTAACTTTGACAATAAACTAGCATTATTTGCAACGCATAAATAATTGTTAATGCAATTCAATTCAGTGGTGCCGAAACGTGAAATCATACATGGCTTCGCACCGTTAAGCAATAAACGAATATTTTCATTAACTATATTTCTGTCCATTTGACACGCAGGATTAAGAAATTGTTTCATGAAAATAATGCGGTAACTTTTCTTCAGGGCTCTTATTAAAATATCTTTAAATTTCATTTATTGCCCTTGTCAAAAAATACTTCTTTATGTTTTGGGCTCGGTGAAATAATATCGACAATCTTCATTGTGATCAAGAATATTAATACAGTTTCGAAATACGTTCTTAACACAAATCTAAATTCATAAACAAAAACATGCCTATCATTAAAGTAATTTATTATTATCGTAAAAAGTAAAAAGAACAAGTATGAGAAAACTATGTTTTCATTTTTTAAATCAACCAATGAATCAAACATTAAAAAAATTATAAAAAATAATGGAAATATAAGCAGTATGTACCAATAACCAAAGATCGCCATACCGACACCTGGCATACTACTTATAATTGCAGAACCTAGCTGACTTGAACTATTTATCGCCAATCCATATAGATAATCACCGATTGAATAATTAGCTGCATATATTTTTCCACCAATATCAACATTGAAAAAAGAAAGAATTACATTTGGCATGAACGCTATTGTTTGTTGTAGCATTTCGGCTTGCATTTGCTCATTTTGATAACCAATTTCGTTCGCGTAATATAGGCAGTTATCTGAAATTTTTAAATTTACGAGACGATTCAAAATAATATTACTTAGATAGCTCTCATTCCATTCGTATGAATAGAATGGATTATTATTGATTGCCAGCAGTGTTTCATTTTTTGCGGCATTTAGTTCGCTCTTGTTGTTGTAGGTATCAATTGTTCTGCTTAGAAAATCAACTGCTGAAAGTTCAGTTCGCTCACCCCTAACTATGACCATCGCCTGTGCAATATCAACCATTGGACCTGTAATCACAATAAATGCAGCTACAATTAGTATGAGCTTCTTCGGAGAAATTACAGACCGAAGAGTAAATTGTTGTAGCAGTAAGCTGTAGCAAAATAAACCAACTACAATAAAAATGCCTGAGAAAAGTACAGTCCTCCAGTTACTAGCGATTGCAACAAAAAATACAAATATAGAATATGCGACCACATATTTTATTGTTTTACTAGGTCTTTCTGGCTGAATCTGTCTATATTTTGGACTTAGTATTATTAATGGCATCCATATGTAACCAGATAAGATTGTCATCACATAGTATAGTGGGCTGCGATCTGCAGTTTCCATATCCCAAATTCCCATAATAAAATAACTATAAAAACTTGAAAACAAGCCAAGCAAAGATGTTACCCAAATAATGCGATCAGTCGGCGTGTTATAAAAAATTGTTTTTCGCAATATGATTCGAAAAATATTTTTTCGCCTCGTAAACCCTGTGTAACATTTATGTGTTGCTGTAATTGCAATCGCGAACATTAGGTGATGAAAAAAAGTTATAACAGGAATTCTAAGATTGAATGTTACTGGCTTGAATTCAAAAAGAGTAAATGGCAATGGTAGTAAATATTGAAATACCGACATGCCAAGTATCATTAAGAATGAAACAGGATAGTTCTGAAGATTATATGGCGTTAACAACATTGTTGATAATAAAAACCAACCTGCCAGAAGCGATACAGATCCAATAATATTTTCGAAGCTGAAAAAAAATATTATTTCAAACAAGATGGAAATCAGTAGGAGCTGACTTGCTTTAGATTTAAATATTGATAGTGCACTTGTCATTTAAATACCACGCTCAAATATTCTTCCTGCAACTATATCTGTTAGTTTGCTGTTATAGCGGTAACCATAAGCAGACCAAGTAAATTGATTTACAACGTCGCCCGAATAGGCTCGTTGTCCAACCTGCGTCTTTGCGAGTTCAAGAGCTTGTGCAATGCATTTTTCAAGCTCTTCCTCCGTCAATTCCTGCATTTCTATAACCCATTTTTTTTCATCAAGAAATCGCTGCATATCTCTGCCGCCAGTATTCTGCGAGCACACAATGGGTAGCCCACATGCAATTGCTTGCGCTTGAACCATTGCAAAACCATCTTGTCGTGACGGCAAAACAAAAACTTTTGCCTGGGCGTAATATTTAACAAGCTCTGGTTGATTAACCGAATCAGTATGCACCATATTGGGGCGGTCGGGGAAAGCCAAGTCCACAATAGAACCAACATGTAGCAGTCTATATTTTTTATATTCACAGACTTTGACTAGTATGTCATACCCTTTTTGATAGCTCCATGCACCCACAGCAATTAAATCAAAAGGTTGATTTTTTGTAAGTACTGTTGGTCTAAACATTGATAAGTCGACACCATATAGATTCTGAATTAATTTTTTTTCTTCAACACCTCTTTCTATAAAACTCTGCTTAACGTGATCAGATGCGATGGCAATATAGTCAGCCAACGCATAACCGCGTAGTGAGCGTTCCGTAAAATAGGCTGGTTGTCTTTTTAAACCGGGTATTTCAGCTAATATTCTCTGTTGCTCTTCAATATGTTTGCTACCCCACTCTAAAATGGTAACAGCACCGAATTTTAGTTTTGCAGCTGCAAAAGATTTTTTGTAAACTGTGCCAAGAGCAATATAAACATCACATGGTCTCATAAACCAACTCATATAGTAATCTAATATTATATGACTTAGTTTAATTGACCAATATGCACCCTTAGATAACTTAATAAATGCGAGAAATGGCAGCATTATTGTAATCAGCGAATGACTGCACTCACGTTTCAATCCAAATTGAATAGCACGTTTGGTAGGTACATAAGAGTAAAACCGTACATCATGACCCAGGTCGGATAGTTCACGAGCCAAGTCCAATAGGTGAAAACGGTGTGAGGCTGCAATATTGATTTTCATAGATTGAACGCTTCAATGTATGCCAAATAATCATTGCCTAGAAGCGCTTCAATGCACAGATCGGTGTGCACTTGCTTGCGCATTCTGAGTAGTTTGGCGGGATTGCCTGCAACTATTTCCATGGCTTCAATATTACGTGCTACAACAGACCCTGCCGCACAGATTGCACCATGCTTAATTTTTTGGCACGATGGTAATATAAAAACCCTTGTTGCTAGCCAACAATAATCTTCTATATCGATTCCATAGGATTTGTGCTCCCAATCGGGTGAATCCACTTGATGACTGATGGTTAGTATTTCAACATCTGCACCAATAATGACATGACTCCCTATAGTTACCCGTGCACGCAAGTCGAGTCGATCAGTTTGAATTGAGCTATGGTCTCCAATCTTGAGATTGCTGTTTGCTTTTTTTGCCAACTTATAAGGTAAGGTAACGCATTTACCAACAATCGCACCATTTTTTCTAGCTAACCACACAATATAGCTATTCCGTAAATAACTGATGTAACGAGGAACTAGGCCTGTGATATAG
Source organism: Minisyncoccota bacterium (assembly GCA_036171755.1). Lineage (GTDB taxonomy): Bacteria > Patescibacteriota > Minisyncoccia > Phycocordibacterales > UBA9973 > UBA8515. The sequence goes on along the minus strand of JAVHRS010000065.1, from coordinate 1,115 downwards.
TGGGTTTTAGTTCGGGCAGCTATATTTCGCTGATACTCTGTCAATTTCTTTTTTTGCATGGTATTAGAAATTTTTAAATGCGGTGGCAGTCGGTTTGTGAAGTATGGCTTTCAGATAACCGGTCCAATTATCTTGGATGAGCTGTAAGGTGTTGTTGATTGCAATGTAGAGCATGGGCAGTTCAGTCAAGGCAACAATCAGCCCTGCGCCACCAATACCCGTAAGCGGAAGAGTCAAAAAACACAGGCCTAGGCTAAACGCTGCAGAGGCAATAAACGCCAGTGTTATCTTCTGATGCTGGTTGGTTGCCATCAACACAACCCAACTGGTTTGCCAAAGCACATTGAGAAATGTGGTTAGCAATAGCAGTGCAAATAGAAAATGGTTTTGTACGAACGCATGGTGCGTCCAGAAGCCAACAAACCATTCACCCACTACTCCCAGCAGGGCTACTGCGGCAAGGGCAATCCAGAACGTGATGTTTGACCCTTTGCGGTGCAGTTGCCGCACCAGATCCATTTGCTTTGCTCCGTACGCTGTAGATATTTCGGGCCAAACAGCTTGATTGAGCATGGTGATGACTTGCACCAATAGGCGGGTTAAAGTCCGGTAGGCTGAAAAAATCACCACGGCAGCTGAACCCAGTGTCATACCAATAATGAGCACCATGCCTTGCAAACTAAGCGCCAGACCCAGTGGGAAGGCCATGAAGGCAATTGCTGGTTTGAACAAGTTGCGCACTTGTTGAATCGTTGCAGCTTGGGTGCCTAGATAGAGCCACCCCACCTGTTGCCGCAACACAACCCACAATAGCAACAGTCCAATAAACCTCGTAACGAGGGTGGTTATAGCAATGATCAACACACCGCTACCCAATAAGAGTGCCAGCATTGAGAAAATCCATTCGGCCAGCCGCACCGTATTGCCCATGACTGTGCCATAGGCATAACGGCCCGCCGCACGAAAAGCTGCGCTGAGTACGCCGCCTTGCAAGCCGACTAATACGTACAGCATTAAAACTGCCAGTGTTTGCTGGGTCTGCGATTCACTGATGTGGCTTATTGAGAACGTGGCATTAACGGGCACGGCATAGATGATGGCGGTAAGTGCGCCCC
>JAVHRS010000064.1:0-1782 GCA_036171755.1 Minisyncoccota bacterium | reverse complement strand
CCTCCTCGTATAATATGTGTTACTGTTAATAAGCTATGTTTCTATATATAAGAGCAAATTTCTTTGAAAATTAAGAGAGACCCTGCTAAACTTATCCTTGATGGATAAGGAGAGAGAATATCTTGTCCCTCCTTGAGGTTAAACCTCTGTTAAAGTATGTGTCTCTGGCTTAAAAGCTGAACTGCTAACCCGCACAATGCTACAGACCTCTGCCCGCTTCTCTTAAATCATGAGCAGTGATTAAGAGGCATCGTAAGCGGATATAGGCGAAGTGCTCATTCTTACGCGAGGCTGCCGGGTTTTTAGGTCCAGAGGGTCTCTCTAAAAACTTATTTACTCCATCAAATCCCAAACGAAAGGAGTTGATGAATATATGTCAAAAAGTCTGTTTTGCGGCTGCGATGTGTCATTGGAGAATAATACGATTTGGTTAATGCTGGACGACGGCTCGCAGCCAGCTAAATTGTTCAACGTCGAGAATAACCAATTAGGCGCTGAACTCCTTGTCGAAAGAATCTCTAGTATTGCCAAAGAGCACTGTGTATCCGATATCCTTATCGGCACTGAGGCGACCTCAATGTATGACTGGCATCTCCTGGAATACCTCTCTGAGAGCAAGCTCAATGTTGAATTCAGCCTTAAGCTCTACCGCTTCAATGCCAAATGGATCAAAAACTTCAAAAAGAGCCTGGCGCCAAGGGGTAAAACTGACCCCATTGATTCTTTTGCTATCGCTGAACGGCTAAGAATGGGCCGGCTGCCTAAAGAATATGTCCCGGATATCAAATACCAGCCGCTGCGCAAACTTACCCGCTTCAGGTTCCATCTTATGCAGCAGATCGCCAGGGAGAAGGACTTCTTTGTGGCCAACCTATTCCTTAAGGCCAGCGCTTACTCGCACATTGCGCCATTTGGTTCAACCTTCTCGGCCACGAGCCTATCGGTAATCAACGACTTCTTTTCCGTTGATGAGTTAGCCGCTATGCCCATAGAGGAATTAACCGGGTTTATCCTCGAAAAAGGCAAAGCCCATTTTTCTAAGCCTAGCGAAATCGTGGACAATCTCAAGCGGGTCTCAAGAGAATCTTACCGCCTCAAGCCGGAACTCGCTCCAACGGTTAACCTTATCCTTGCCTCTACCTACAATAATATCCGCTGCTACAGAGAACAGGTTAAGCTTGTTGATGGAGCTATCGCGGAAAATATTAAAGCCTTTAAGCATACGCTTGAATCGATTCCAGGCATTGGCCCGGTGTATGCCGCGGGAATCATTGCTGAAATCGGCGATGCTCACCGTTTCCCAAATGATTCCGCTTTAGCGCAATTTACCGGCCTTACCTGGCCCAAGTATCAATCCGGTAAATTCCAGGCTGAGGAAACAAGGATGTCCCATACCGGTAATCAATACTTAAGATACTATCTCGTAGAGGCTGCCAATAGCGTTAAACGATACGACGCTACCTACAACGCTTTTTATGAGAAAAAGTACAAAGAAGCAACCAAGCATCACCATAAGCGCGCGTTAGTCCTGACAGCACGCAAGCTGCTAAGGCTTGTCTGGACACTGCTCACCAGACAGGTGCTTTATCAGCCCGGATATTGCTCTTTTGAAGATCTGTCAAAGATCAGCTAAATTCTTTGAGCCTTTAGAGGCCCCGGATTAAACGATCTTAAGCCAAAGCATATAAAACTATTTCCTGTTTTTTCTGCTGTAGACTTTTTATGCCTTGGGATAAAGATAAATGTCCTCATTTTTTAGCTTGACATATTACCGCACGACTT
>JAVHRS010000063.1:0-8263 GCA_036171755.1 Minisyncoccota bacterium | reverse complement strand
GCGGAGAGGAGAGGATTTGAACCTCCGAAGGCTGTAACACCTTGCCACCTTTCCAAGGTGGTGCACTAGACCGCTATGCGACCTCTCCATAACCCGAGCCAAAGCTCGGGTTGATCAAATATGTTTCCGAAGAAATATATTTGATCATAAGTACGGGAATTAATAATAAAAACCCGTACTTCATAAAAAGAACATCTGTGACTATCATACTAAATAATTAATCTTTTTACTACTTATTTTAATGCAAAAAATATAGTCTAATACTATAAGCTTTCTCTTAGTCTTTTGATTCGTTCTTCTACTAATGGATGTGTAGAAAAGAGATTACCTACCTTTTTAGCAAAAGCACCAGATCCTTGCGGATTGGCAATATATAGATGAGCAATAGCATTAGACTGAGTTTGCATTGGTCTACCATATTTACTAATCTTCTCAAGCGCCGAAGCTAGACCTTCTGGATAACGTGTAAGGAGTGCACCGGATGCATCTGCTAAATATTCCCTTTTACGAGAAATAGCAAGTTGTATAAGGGTCGCGGCGATAGGAGCTAGAATTGCAACTACTATACCTATTATCATAAAAACTCCATTCCCTTCCCTATCATCGCGACGCCCGCCAAAGAAAGACATACGGATAATCATATCGGAAAGTATTGCAACGAAGCCTACAAGAACGACAGCGACAGTAGAGAGAAGCATATCCTTGTTCCTAATATGACTCATCTCGTGAGCTATAACTCCTTCAAGTTCTACTTTATTCATAATAGAAAGAAGTCCGGTCGTAACTGCAACGACCGAATGATTCTTGTCTCTACCTGTCGCAAAAGCATTTGGAGACGGATCTTCTATCACATAAATTTTTGGCATTGGAAGCCCTGCCGTAATTGCTAAATTCTCAACTAGTGTATAAAAATCAAAATACTCTTCACGAGTAGCAAGTTCTGCACGAGCTAGAGATAAAGCAATCTTGTCTGAATACCAATAACTTACAATGTTCATCATAATAGAAAAAATTACAAATAAGTAAAGAATACTAGGATTGTTATACATTCGAGAAAACATAAAACCAAGACCTATTACAACAATAAAGAAGATACTCATGAGCATCCAAGTCTTTGCCATATTATTTGATTGTTGTGTGTAAAGTGTGGCCATACTAAAACTTTACCTCAACTGGATTCTTTTCAACACTATCTTGTTCTAGCTCAAAGAATTCTAATACTGTGAATTTAAACATATTTGCAATCATATTACCTGGAAAAGTCTGAACTCCTATGTTGAAATCACGAACGTTACCATTATAGAATCTGCGTGAAGCCATTATCTTATTCTCTGTATCTGATAATTCACTTTGAAGTTGTAAAAAGTTCGTATTAGCTTTCAACTCTGGGTAAGCCTCTGATATAGCAAACAATGATTTTAATGTGCTTGAAAGTTCATTCTCAGCTGCACCCTTCTCAGCTGTCGTCCCTGCTTGCATGGCTTTGGTACGAGCTTCTGTCACCTTTTCAAATGTGCCAGCCTCATGAGAGGCATAACCTTTCACTGTATTTACTAAATTGGGAATCAGGTCGTAACGGCGTTTTAACTGAACATCGACATCTGCCCATGCTTCTTGTGCACGATTCTTGAGTGTAATAAAACCATTGTATTTAAATATTAAATACAAGATGAATGCTATTATTATTCCTAAAACTATATATAATGTGGACATAAATAAATTTGATTAAATGTTAATAAACGACTTAGATATTAGTTTATTATATCACAAATGCCCCACAGGTGAAGCCTGTGGGGCATTTGTTTAACTTTTATTTAGATTTTTTCTGCCAACCTTCTACAAAAACTAGAAGTGGACTTGCAAGGAATATAGATGAATATGTACCAAAGAACATTCCAGCTGTAAGCATCATTGCAAAAACTTTTGTGCTTTTAGGTCCGAAGAATACCAATGCTAAGAGAGCAATGATAACAGTTGAAGAGGTAGCAATAGAACGAGCAAATACTTGATTCAAACTATTTCCAACTGTCTCTTCAAAGGTCTTCCAGTGACCAATTCTTATATTCTCGCGAATTCTATCGAAGACAACAATAGTATCTGAAACAGAAAGACCAAGAACAGTAAGGATCGCCACAACAAACAGTGTATCTACTTCTACTCCATAGATATGACTCAAAACTGCGAACACTCCAACGGGAATTATAATATCATGGATCAGAGAAACAATAGCAATAAATCCATACTTCCAAGATGATACTGGTTTTGAAACCTTACGGAATGAAAATGCAATCCAGAAAATAATTCCAAGAGATACAAGGATAAATGAAAGGATTGATTTACGAACAAGCTCAGCACCTACAGATGGACCGATAGATGTAAAACTCTTTTCAACCGCATCTGAACCAAGTGATGCCAGGATATCTTGGTGTTCCTTGTCTGATACAGCACGAGTCTTGATACTATAACCCTTCTCCCCTATGGGTTGCACAAGTGTTTGGCCTAAAGAAAGAGTATTTAGACTTGACTCTACTATTGATTGATTAGGGCGTACTACACTATACTCTACTTCTGTAAGAGAACCTCCTTTAAAATCTATACCGAGATTTAAACCAAAAAATGAAATAGCAATAATGGATAAAACCACTAATGCAATTGAAATCGAGACGAATAATTTTTTATATTTAATGACAAACATATTATTTTTGACTTGCTCTCACAAGTGTTGACTTAGCGCTACTAAAGCCCGACCCGAACAAGAAATTGGTAAATGTATTCGTCTTTCTGATATTGAGAGAGTAAAGTAATAATCGTGTAATAGAAATTGCTGAAATCATAGAGACAATAACACCAATTAGAAATACTAATGCAAACCCTTTTATAAGAGTGGTACCAAACCAATAAAGAATGATAGCAGTAATAATACTTGAGATGTTTGAGTCACGGACTGAAAGCCATGCGCGCTTGAAACCATTATGCATAGAATCTTTAACATCGGAACCTGCTCTTAATTCCTCCTTAATACGTTCAAAGATAAGAACATTCGCATCAACAGCAATACCAATAGAAATAATAAATCCGGCAATTCCTGCAGCCGTCAAAGTAACAGGAATAATTTTGAAAATTGACATCATGGTAACTGCATAGATAGAGAGAGCAACAGCAGCAATTAACCCTGGTAGTCTATACCAGATTATTAAGAATAATATAATTGCTAAGAATCCAATAAGAGCAGCCTTAATTCCTGCAGATGTTGCAGCTGTACCTAACGATGGGCCAATAGTTTCTGTAGAAATAAGCTCAATAGGAACAGGAAGAGCTCCAGAATTCAAACGACCAACTAAAGTCTTGGCTTCAGCTGGAGTAAAACTTCCAGATATCTGAGCCTTGCCTCCGGTGATAGCTTCATTTACTGTTGGAATAGAAATAGGTGATCCGTCCAAGAAAATTGCAACACTCTTGCCGACATTTTCACTTGTAATCTTTTCAAATAATACTGAACCTTCTGCATTAAACTGCAAAGCAACTGTAGGCTCACCAGTACTTTGATTGAATTCTAGGGTAGCTTTATCCAAGAAACGTCCTGTGAGGTCTGTCTTTATATATTTAGATGAATAAATGTCCACAGAAACTTTACCATCTTTATCAGCTGTTGCTATAGCAGGAGCATCCTTCACTGGATTCTCTGTACGAAAATCAAGTACTGGAGTTTGACCAATCATTTCAATAGCTTGAGAAACTTCTGTAACTCCTGGAAGATCAACTATCAAACGTTGTTCCCCTTGGTTGGAAAATCCACCATCTTGAACTTGAATAGAAGGTTCTGATACTCCGAAAACATTAACGCGTCTTTCAATCACATCACGTAGAGAGCTCATTGAATCTACAACCGCTGTACTTGCTACTTGAGATATATCTGCTTTGTAAACCAAGTGTGTACCACCAGAAAGATCAAGACCGAGCTTAAAAGGAAATTTAACTATTCCCGTAGGTTTAATATTGTGGGCAACATCATATCTATGCGCCGTTTCAGACCTATAAACAAAAAAACCAATTCCAAAGCCTATTAATAATATAAGTAATGCTGTAATTCTTGTTTTCCACATAATAAGTTTATATTATAGCTTTTTTCGTAAAAATGCAAATTGATTTGTTGCTTTATATAACCATAGTATTATAAGTGCAGTAAATGTTCCAAATACCATACCACCAAGTACATCAGCAGGATAATGCACACCTAGAATCATACGAGATAATACTGTAAGAATAGTGAAAATAAAAAATGCATATCCAAGCTTATGATTTATCTTCCATATAACAATAGACAAAGCAGTCATCACAGTCACATGTGAAGATGGGAATGAATAACTTGATTCGAATACTAATGGAGTAATGTGATTTGTAATGAAAGGTCTAGGTATCATAAATATATGCTTAACAATATATGAAAGTATATATGCGAATAATCCAGTCTCCCCTACTAGCAAGCTATATATATAATCACGATCTTTATATAAAGGGTAAAGGATAGCTACAATAATAAAAACGTATATAAATATATTTGAAATAATCAAAAAGAACCAAGAGATAAAAGGATAAATAGAAAAAGAAAAGAAAAAATTAAATAAAATATTATTCATAATTATGTTTTTTTTGATTAGCTACTTTTAAAACATTCTCTAGAAGTATAGCAACAGTCACAGGTCCCACTCCACCAGGAGTAGGAGTAATGAATGCATTTTTGCCTGCGAATGATTCTATATCTACATCCCCTACTACAGAACCATTCTCTTCAGAGGTACCAGCATCAATAATCACGACTCCTTCTTTTGTCATATCGCCAGTAATATATCTACCTCGTCCAGTAGCTGATATAATAACATCTGCATTTAAAATAATTTCGCTACTATTCTCAGTCTGACTGTGTACAACACTCACCTTTAAACCTCTTCTCTCTAAGAGATGTGCGACTGGTAATCCGACAAGCTTACCGCGACCCAAGATTACAATATTTTTATTTTCCAAATCAAGATTTAATGAATCTAAAAGCTTCATGCAAGCAAGCGCCGTCGGATAGCCAATATTTCCACCGATATTATAAAAAATTTCATTATTAAAACTACCTAAACAATCAACATCTAGACTTGGATCTATGGCATCTAAGACTGCTTGCTTGTCTATATGAGGTGGTAGAGGAAGTTGAATTATTATTCCACATAAGAGAGGTATTCTATTCAAATTATCAATTTCTTCCAATATCTCTTCCGTGGTAACACTCAGAGGAAAATTTACAGATTTGAATTTAATACCTATAGACTCTGCGGCGAGCTCTTTAATGCGAACATATAATGCAGATACTTTATCATCCCCTACTAATATATCACAAAAAATTGGTGGAAAAGGCAAAGCTTCTACTTTCTCATTAAGCTCTTTTAAAATCTCTTCTTTAATTTTTCGTCCATCGATAATTTGCATAAAATTATATTCCTAAAAATTCATTCCTCATATCATCCCTATGTGCCACTCTACTATATCTATTCATCCCCATCAAGATACCTAATCCAACAAATTCTGTTAATAAATGCGAGCCTCCATAACTCATAAAGGGTAAAGTAATACCAGTTACTGGCATTATACCAATATTCATACCAATATTCACTATAAAATGACTCATGAAATAAATCGAAAGTCCAAGACCATAAAGTATCTCAAAATTCGTTGCCCCCAAAAGTGCAATGTGTAAAATACGCCAAAGTATAAGGCCAAATAATAAAAATAAAAGCATCGCTCCAACGAACCCCCACTCTTCCACAAAAGCAGCAAAGACAAAGTCCGTCTGGTATTCAGGGAGAAACTTCAATCGTGATTGTGTCCCAAAACCAACTCCCTTGCCTAATAATTGACCCGAACCAACAGCTATAGTTGATTGATATACATTATATCCACTCCCTCTTATATCACTCATAGGATTCACAAAGTTTACAATTCGAGATTTTTGATAAGGCTGAAATACAAAAAACCAAAGACCAACAAAAATTACAAGCCCGGCTCCAACAAGAATTAAAAAGTATTTTCGAGAAATTCCAGAGACAAGAGTCATCCCAATCCAAATAAAAAGAATAATAATAGCACCACCAAAGTCTGGCTGTAAAAATACAAGTAAAAAAGGAATAAAAGCATAAAGTCCAGAGATAAAAATATGCTTGAAATTATCTATCTCAACATGTCGCCTGGAAAAATACTTCGCAAGCATAATGATAACAACTAATTTCATCATATCAGATGGCTGAAAAGAAAAACCACCAAGGGAAAACCACGATTGGGCACCATTTGAAACATGTCCAAAAATAAAAAGTAAAAGTAAAAGCCCTGAAAAAATTCCAAAAATAGCCACTAATATCTCTGTCCTTTTTAAAAATCTAAAATCAATAAAAGAAAGAGAGAAAAGTGCAATAAAAGAAATACAAATCCAAATTAATTGGTGAGAGAAAAATGGTGAACTTTCTGTGAAAGACTTCATTGTTACAAGACCAGCCAGAAGAACTGGTAATACAAAAACAACAAGAAGCCAATCAATTCCTAGGCGAGATTTCATAAAAATTTAAAAAGAAATAGTAAAAGGATTAATCGAGATGAGAACATCTTCAGTTACAGGATCACTACTAAGTGGTAATGGCCACGTAAAGTAAACAGAGAGAGATTTTCCGCTACTCAAACCATCTTTAATTGTTTTCGAGGCGTTAATAGCATTATGATCCTTGTCATAAAGAATAGTAATAACTTCAAATGGAGGAATATCATATATGGATTCATTCTTGATAACAGCAGAGAGACTTGGGCTCTTCTTGTTTTCACCTACTGTCACCTGATCTACATACAGAGAAAGATTGTTCAAGGTAGATTCCTTTTTAATCCAAATAAATGGTGAAGTAAATTCGAAAGTAACACTCTTCACGATACTTTGACCGAAATCAATACGTGGTTCAAAAATAACAAATTGCTTGTTTGGAGGAATGAAAGTACTCCCCTGCCTACGGCCTATCAATCGGTTGTTCACGTCATAAATTCTAAACTCATAAGGCATATTCACAACACCAGAATTCTTGTTTTGATTCTCTATAAATGCTACTAAGTTGAAAGTATTACCCAACACAGGAAAAGCTCGACTCCAAAGAACCACTGGATCAGAAGTTTTATCTTTACACATAAGTTGACATGAGCCTCCGCAATCTATTCCTGTCTCATCTCCATTTTGTTTACCATCTGTACATGTTGGCTTTTTGAAAATTATAGGATACAAGAATATAAAAAGAACTATAAAGAAAATTCCAAAAATTCCCCCTATGTATTGCAATCGTCTTTGTGCTGCCCAATTCATAAGTATAGTATAGCAAAAATCCGCCTCAATATGAAGCGGAAATTTGTTTAGTTAAAAACTTTGTGCTGGCGATTACCTACTTTCCCCACAAGGAGTATCATCGGTATAACGGTGCTTAACTTCTGTGTTCGGAATGAGAACAGGTGTGACCACCATATCAAATCACCAACACAAAATCTTCAACAAATTCTCAAGTACAAATAATACCTGAAAACTGAATGCTGATCCTTAGCAAGTAAACTTGCCGGATATAGAACACAACAAAAATTATTGATTTTCAAATTTCCTAATAGGAATCGAACGATTAGTACACCTCGGCTAAAGACATTACTGTCTGTACACCTAGTGCCTATCAACCTAATCATCTCTTAGGTTTCTCAAACGATTCCTCATCTTAAAGTTGGCTTCCCTCTTAGATGCTTTCAGAGGTTATCCATTCCCGACATAGCTACCGGGCAGTCCACTTGGCAGTAGAGCCCGCACACCAGAGGTCAGTTCACTCCGGTCCTCTCGTACTAGGAGCAAATCTTTTCAAGAATCAACGCCTGCAGTAGATAGGAGACCAACCTGTCTCACGCATCTTAGTTTTATTTCCGTTATCATCGCGTTTAAATAATGATAACAGAACCACAATTACTTGTGGAATCGGACTATAACTTTCTCCCAAAATAAATTTTGGAATATTTCACATTTAGTCTCTACGGACGAATTAGGTTCTAGTAGCTAGTTGCTAGTGACTAGTACATAATTCTTTCCTCGGGGTTCCCCTCCTTTTTCTAATCACTAATCACTAGTTACTAGAAACTAATTGGGATTCACCGATATAAGTGAATTTCTCATACAAATTAATTGTATGCCGCCGTGAGTGTACCACAGTACACACGGTCA
>JAVHRS010000062.1:0-1947 GCA_036171755.1 Minisyncoccota bacterium | reverse complement strand
TGGCGGACAAAGCGAAACCAATTGGTCTTACTTTTACCGCTTTTCTTGGTGATTTTTATTCATTAACATCGTGATTAGAATAGTATATGAAATCAAAAAGAAAGTCAAGTATTTTAAACATATTTAAAGAGCCCCGCCGACAAAGTCGGCGGGGCTCTTATTTATCCTTTATTTTAAAGGTTATATTCCTATTTAGCTGACATCTCTTTTGAGATATTATCAATTGCACGAGCTGCGGCTTCTTTACCACCGAGACCAAATGAAAGTCCAATTGCGATAGTAAGAGCGGCTATAAGTCCTGTAAACAAGATTTGCATAAATGCACTTGCAATGCCTAACTCAGAAAATGCAATGATAAATGCAAAACCCCAGATAGCATAGTGAGTTATGGAAGCCAGCATATTTGCAGAAGCTATATTTGCTGCCTTAGCTGAAGCAAGAACCAACTTCTTCATTATATCTGCAATCAAAGTAGCTATGATTAGAACAATAGCTGCAATAATAACTTTTGGTAAGTAGAACAAAACTGCAGTTCGGAGGAAATCATTCACTTGTGTAAGTCCAATGATTTGGAGTGATGCCATCAAGAATACGATAATGATGAACCACTTTACGATAACTCCAAAGAATTTACCGACATTCAAAGTCATACCCATACGAGCCATAACTTCTTCTACTCCGGCACTTTCGAAAAGTTTATCAATCTTCAAAGCAGAGATTACTTGGGCAATTGCTTTACCAACTATAGAACCTACTACCCAGCCGATAATGAACAAAATTATTGCTAATAATAAACTAGGTACAAAATTTATAAAACCATACCAGAGACCTAATAATGAATCACTAAAAACTAAACTTAAATTCTGTAAAAATGTCATAATGTTTAAAAAATATTTAAAAAATAATAAAATATTCACAAAGTATCGACCTAATAGAGCACTAATTATATTATAGCACTACTATTTCTTTTTATATATATAGGTGGACAACTGGCCATTATCAATGATTTTCTCATGAGGAAGATCTATTATGTCACAGACTAATTTATCATACATTTCAATACGGTATTTGAATTCTTCGGAGCCAAGAACTACATAGTCAAGCTCCTTGCCTATCTCGGACTCGAGACCTTTCACAATCTGCTGGATGATATTCTTCTTGAGCTTGTCACCTACTATCAGAATATCTACCCTACTCTTTTCACTACCGATAAAGATACCAGAAATTATCATAAGTTTTACTTTACCAATATTTTTAAAACGTGAAGATAAATCTTCTCGTAAAAGAAGGGAGGGGTCTACAAGTAAATCACGAATAGAATTAATATAAGGAAAAGAAGAATCCAACTGCCAAGCCGAAACCTTTTTCTTTGCCCCGCGGGAGCCTTCGTGAACAACCATCTTTTGCTTTATAAAACCCATAGCACATAAAGCATTTATCTCTTTACGAGAATTAGCTTTCGTGACTCTACTGCGACTGACTACATCTTCTACTTCAAAAGTACTACTATTATTTAATAAAAAAAGGCGCATTATTTTGACTCGTGCCTGACCCCCAAAAAGTTTTGCTAGTGTTTCCATACAGTTACTAGTATACGCCAACAAAAAGCACCTCGCAAGCGAAGCTTGCGAGGTGCTTTTCTCTGAATAAAATATTATTTCAATGTTACCTTTCCACCTGCTGCCTCTAATTTCTTTTTGAAATCTTCAGCTTCTTCTTTCTTCATACCTTCTTTAAGTATTGAAGGAGCGCCATCAACTAGGTCTTTAGCTTCCTTGAGTCCAAGGGCTAGAACTTCTTTGACAGCTTTCATAACTGCGATTTTCTGTTCACCTGCGGCTGTAAGCTCAACTGTGAATGTACTCTTCTCTTCTACTGCCTCAGTTGCGGCTGCTGGTCCTGCGGATGCGGCTGCTTGAGCTGAAACTCCAAACTTTTCTTCTAATA
>JAVHRS010000061.1:0-8838 GCA_036171755.1 Minisyncoccota bacterium | reverse complement strand
GGGTATCAAAGGGACATGCTGACCTGGCGTCATCCTCTCCTTCCTCCCCCGCCTTTATTCACGAAAACAGTCTTTAGTTGATAGTCATTAGTTTATAGAAAATACAAATGCATTTCCTAAGGACTAAAAACTATCAACTATTAACTGCGCATTTCATGTGCAAAGGCGGGGGCAGTCTCGTCTGACAAATATAACAGACAACGAGGGTTGCGTTCGTTGACCCACTTAAGGGGACAGTTCAAACCACGAACTGACGACGGCCATGCATCACCTGCCCATAAGTCCTTGCGGAGTTACCAAGTTTCCTTGGTCTTTCTTATGGGTTTCAAACCCTGGTGAGGTTCTTCGTTTACCATCGAATTAAGCCACCTGATCCACCGCTTGTGCAAGTCCCCGTCTATTCCTTTGAGTTTTAACCTTGCGGTCGTACTACCCAGGCGGATCTCTTAACGCGTTAGCTTTGCCTCTCAGAGGGTCGATACTCCGAAAAGCTAGAGATCATCGTTTAGGGCGTAGACTACTGGGGTATCTAATCCCATTCGCTACCTACGCTTTCGTGTTTCAGCGTCAGAAATGTGCCAGTTTGCTGCCTTCGCTTTTGGTGTTCCCCATGATATCAACGGATTTCACCCCTACACCATGAGTTCCGCAAACCTCTCACACTCTCTAGTTATGCCGTTTCTCCCGCAATTCTCCGGTTGAGCCGAAGGCTTTGACAAGAGACTAACATAACCGCCTACACACCCTTTACGCCCAATAATTCCGGATAACGCTCGGGGTACTCGTATTACCGCTGCTGCTGGCACGAGTTTAGCAACCCCTTATTCATGAAGTACTATCAAAACTTTCTCCTTCATAAAAGACCTTTACATCCCGAAAGACTTCATCAGTCACGCGGCGTCGCTCCATCAGACTTTCGTCCATTGTGGAAGATTCTCGACTGCAGCCACCCGTAGGTGTATGGTCCGTGTCTCAGTACCATCGGTGGGGGCCAGGCTCTCACCTCCCCTAAGCGTCATAGCCTTGGTAGGCCATTACCCTACCAACTAGCTGATACTCCACAGGCCAATCCCCAAGCGATAAATCTTTACCCTTACGGGACTATCAAGTATTAGCCTACCTTTCGGTAGGTTATTCCTGACTCGGGGGTTTGTACCTATGTATTACTACCTCGTTCGCAACTCCCAGCCCATTCAATTTTCTATCAAGAGACTTGAGCGTATTCTCTTTTTGAGATGTCCAAAGGACGAACCGTGTTGCTTAAGAGACTTCTCTCTCTCAACACAATCTTCCTTTGCGGAATACGCTTCATAATACACCAACTTCCAATCGTGCCTTTCTTGTGTGAAAGACCGTTCGGTTGATGTATGTTTATTATGCTCCGCCAATCGCCTTTTCAGGTCGTTGGTGTAACCGATATATGTCTCTCGAGGATTTGACTCCCTCCGTAACAAATATAGATAATACATAAAAACATTGTATCACAATAAAATTCTGAATGGGCTGGGCGTTCTACTTGCATGCCTTATCCACGCCGCCAGCGTTCATCCTGAGCTAGGATCAAACTCTCTTAAAAAGAGCATTTGAATTAACTCTCAAGAACGGAACAAAAGAAAAAATACTCTTTCGTTCCATTCGGAAATTATTTTATACACACTCATTTTCTTTCTTTGGACTTGCAATCCAATTTTTGTGAACTTGTTTAAACAACTTAAACAAGTTCAAGATGTTTACATATATGTAGTTGTCAAAGGTCATTTTTATTCCCGTGGAATAATTCCCGAAAGTATGCTTTCTCTCAGGTTACCCAGAGAAAGCATACTTCATCGTCGCTCGGACGTTGTGCATGAGATTACTCATCCACACGATCCTTGCTAGCTGAAATAAAAGGCGCCTACTTCTTAAGCGCTTTGGTAGTATATACTCCTGAGAAAAAGAAGTCAAGCCCCGATTTTCCTTTGGAAAATCGGGGCTTTTTTGAAGTTTAACCTTGTACAAGCGTAAGCAATTTACCTTCAACATCATCTGCAACAGACAACGGTGCCTTCTCAACAAAAACTAAATCTCGCTTGCTCCAGTCCATTGTTCGCACTTGATCAGCGAGAATTGCACCCTTAACTTTTTCGCCTTCAAACAACACGTCAAACACGTGACCTTTGATGTTCGATGTTATCGGGCAAAAAAGAGCTCGTCCGCTCATTCCATTGTAAGCATCTAAAGAAATAACTATCGCAGGACGGCGACCTCTTTGCTCGTGCCCTTTTGTCGGATCAAAATCAATCCAAACAATGTCTCCGCGACACGGTATGTATTTTACTTTTGCCATGGGGGGAGTATTTCGCTACCAACGTCTGAACCCCAGTCAATCAATTCATGTTGAGTTTTCTTATCAAAATTTTTAAGCAACCCTTCAAGTGTATATTTGGGCTTTTTCGGATGTCTCATTATGAGGTCGCCACCTTCTACTGAAAATGAAATAGTACTCCCTTCGCGAATATTTATCTCGCGGGCGATTTCTTTAGGAATTCTCACCCCTAAACTATTCCCCCATTTTTGAATCTTTGTGGTCATGAGGAAAGTATATACTATGTATATACAGTGTCAAGAGAAAAAAAATGTTTGACGCCCATTAGTCCTTTATCTACTCAAAAACAGATGTATTAATACTTTCTAGTTTTCCTCCTGTTGCCAACATGAGTAACACCCGTGCCTCATCACCCAAAAACCCCGGAACGACACCATAAAGAGGTACATCAATTTTTGCATAACTACCCGACCAAACAATAAGCCTGTCATCATTTATATCCAGAGCGTCTTTAGTCCTAAGCTCAATCTCCACTGATAAAGTATCTCCTAATTGCAAACCATCAACACGATACCTTTCACCACCGAGAGTCTGAGCATGACAGTCTTCGCCAAATTTTTGTGCTATATTTTCAGCCATTTCTTTGAAACCGCCATTTTTTTCTTTCTGCTCAAGAAAAAGGACATTACTCTTGTATTCATTGATTTCATTTTTTGCATTCATTTCTAATCCTTTTTCCATATATATTGTTGATTATTGATTAATACCATAAGTATATATATATATTAAATCAAGCAAGCCCCGATTTTCCTTTGGAAAATCGGGGCTTTTAAAGACTTTTAGAACCTTGGGAACCGATGACATCACACCAAAAGAGTTCGGGTTATTTTTTCTTTGGGGCTTCTTTTTGAACAGGGGTAACTACTGCTGTCGAATCTGCTATTGCCTTTTTCCCTGCGCGCAAATTCCCAAGAATCTTCTGAACATCGGCATTATTAGGAACAAGTTTATCTATTGCCTCAAACTCAGCGAGAGCTTTATCACTTATCCCCTTTTTGTCGTAGAGAAGACCAAGAGCATAGTGTGCGTCTGCATAATCTGGTTTTGCTGCTACTAATTTCTCAAAGAGAGTTTGCGCTTTGTCATAGTCAGCATCTTGGTAATAGAGGATACCAATTTGAAGTACCAGGTATAAGTTATCAGAACTATTCGGGTTAGCGTTTACGGCGGTTTCAAGCTCAGAGATTGCATCTGCAAGCTTACCAGCGTCAACGTCAACCTGCGCAATCATCAAGTGGCTTGTTGTAAAGTTACTCTTGATCTTCAAACTTTGCTGTAGGTATTTGAGAGCATCATCAGTATTTTTCAACTGAAGTTCTATCCTTGCAAGGGCAACGAGAGGTGTTGGGTCATAAGGAGAACGACGCAGGGCTTCTTGGTAGGATACCACAGCTGATTCCTTGAGGCCTTTTGGGTCAAAAGGAAGTATCGTTTCATAAACCCTCCCCAATTCCATCCAATTTGTTGGATCGACAGGGTTTGCACTCACTGCATTTTTTGCGCTCTGTACCGTGTCACTCAAAACACTCTGAAAGTGGGCTTTTTCTGCATCAGGAATTGCCTCTGTCTTACTTGACTGACTAAGAATTTGTTGTAATCGCAAAAGACCAACTTCAGCAGCACTCTGGAAATACACATCTTGCGGATCAAGTGCTATCGCTTTTTTAAGATGAGCTTCGGTAGCATCAATATCCTTACGAATGGACATATCCTGTAGTGCCGTCGTGTAGTAGTATCCTGCAAGATACTTCGAAACTAGTAGATAAAAACCGTAAAAAGATGTGAGAATTGCAACAAAAAAGACAAAACGGACCAATAACCTCTTTTTCTTTTTCTCTTTTGAAGGAAGCGCAACTTCTTTGAGGGATACCTTTCCTGCAAGAACGAGCGTCGCAACAAAAATCCCAATAAAAATGCCTGAGAGAATTGCAATAAAAATTCCTGGGGAATAAACAACCATGCACATCCACAAATATATGATTCCAGAAAAAGTGGTTATAAGGAGTACCCTCTTAACATCGTTCTCTTTATACGATAAAACTTTTTTTGTCGAGTAGAGGAGTGTACCTAAGAAGAACAATAGTGCGAGAGCGCCAAAAATACCTGTTTCTGCAACCATAGAGAATACTCTTCCTGCTCCTGACTGGAAACGGGTATTCCAAAATTCAGTGTTTGCAATCTCACTTGGCTTAAAGACGAGCCAGTCATAAGAAAAGGTGTTTGGTCCAGAACCAACAAAAGGATGCACGGAAAGAGATTGACCTACAATACTTGCTGTCGTCCCCCAAGAAGGGTAAACTTGGGAAAAATTAATCCCTGTAGCAATAATTACTTTTCCTATTAACCCTTGTGTTAGACCAAAAAAGAGAAATACGACACCTACAATAAGAGCTGGTCTCAAAACCTTATGCCACCGGAATTGAGCATCTTCTTCTGAATGAGGCGAAGTTATTACATGGTATGCCCCAGCGATGAGAACAACGGCACCGAGTGTGTACCAAAGGATGGAGAGGTTCACAAGGAAAATAGCAATAAAAGATGCTCCGAATACTATCCATAGGAAAATTCTGGCTTTTTTTACAATATTTATAATGTTTGAAAACTCAATGAACATGAGCGAGAGAATCGCAGTAAGTCCGAAGAATATGCCAAAATCAGTCCATCCCCCAATAAGGTTTGCAAGACGATCACTGAACATTGACCAGGGTGGGACAGCGACACCAAACCCCGTATGGAGAACCTGTATCAAAAAAACCAAGAGGGCTGAAACAAAGAGGAGGAGGTATGATGACAAAATGTGGTTCTCTGAACGAAAGAATACGGGGATAAGCGCTCCCGCGATTGCGATAAACAAAAAGAAGGCAAAGGTTCCCACTTCATGACCTGCCCCCAGTAGAGAAAGCGTTTTATCTGGAGAAAAAACCGAGGAGAGGAGCCATGTAGCAGAGATGGAGAACAAGCTCGCCACGAGCATGCTTCGCGGAAACACAAAGCTATTTTTTCTCATTTGTGCAAACAAGAAACAAATGAAGGCGAGCAGGACTCCTACATAAAAGAGCATTGCCTTATTGAAATCAACAACAAAAATACCAAAAGGTAGTACAAAAAGTGGTAGAACAAAGATAAGCCCCTGTAGTATCGACGTAGCTAAAGATTCAAACATAGATTTACTGTTACGAGAAACGACACTTGAACGCTCCTCTTTTTCTTCTTTTATCTCTTGGTTTCGAACTTCCATTTTGAGAATATAATTAAACTGAATAATTTTTTGCCATAACTTCTTTATACTGTTTATTTTATCATGTTAAAATAAGATAAACAACTCATGTGGAGGCATTCCGTTAAGAAAAAAGGAGTGAGCCTTCTTAAATTTGTTTCCACATTTTAGTCCGTTCTGGGCGAAATCCTAGCTTTTCGTACGCTGTCAAAGCGATGTCATTACCAGTAACAACACTCAGCGTACAAATCTCAATACCTTGGGATTTTATCCACTCCATCGCTTCGTTTATAAGTTTTGTTCCAATACCTTTATTCCGATATTCGCGAGAAACAAAGACGGAATTTATATGACCCGCTTTTGTTATTCTATAAAGCTCTTTTTCATAAGGTTCAACAATTTCTGCTTCCACACAGCCTACAACCTCACCATCTGCTTCAGCAACAAAAAAGAAACCGTCGCCCGAAATTAGCTGATCAAATGATTTAGCGAAAAACGACTCTGGAATACTTTTGCAATCTATTGGATTAAATTGTGTATTGAAACCTGACTCACGATAATATTCACAAAACTCTCGCTCAAGCGCCATAAATGCCCCCCTGTCTTTTTCCTCTGCTTTTCGAATTGTAACCATTATAAGGAATGACTTAGAAACAATATTTATTTTCTATTCTGCATTTTCTCAAACACAACAAGAAGCGGAGATGCGATGAATACCGACGAGTAGGTTCCGACAAAAATACCAATCCAAAGAATCATTGAGAAGTCTTTTGTGGAAGCAGGGCCAAAGAAATACAACGTTGCGAGAACGAGCATTACCGTAAGAGAGGTGTTGATTGAACGGGTAAAGGTCTGGCGGAGAGACATACCCACCGTCGTTGCAAAATCATTGGAAACACGAAGTTTCAAATTTTCGCGGATACGGTCGAAGACCACGATAGTATCGTGCACCGAAATACCCATAATAGAGAGGAGCGCTACCACAAACAGCGTGTCCACTTCTTTGCCGAGCCATACAAATACTCCCGCAGGAACGATAATGTCATGAAGGAGAGTCACGGTTGTGATAACGCCATACTTCCATGAAGAAATAGGTTCAGACACATGGCGAAAGGCATAGGCAATAAAAAGTACAATGCCGAGAATAACAAAGATAATTGCGTACCATGCTTTTGTGCGAAGCTCTTGACCTATGGTTGGCCCAATCGAGCTAAAACGCTTTTCTTGCATATTCGTACCATTTTCTGAAAGTGTCTTTGTGAGGACCTGACGTTCTGCTTCAGAAAGTGCATGGGTCTTGATCATTACATCAGACTCCCCTGCTGTTTGGATACGCGCATCACCAAACCCCGCAGAAGTAAGGGCGTTCTTGAGTGTTTCTGCATTAGGGCGTGCATCATACGAAACTTCAATAATGGTCCCACCTTTGAAATCAATACCTGCATTGAAACCTTTCGCAATCATCGCATAAAAAGAAAAGAGGATCGTGAGGATCGACAGAGTAAAGAAAATTTTTCGATATTTTACGATAAACATGGTAGTGAAATTTTAGTGAAGTTTAAAGAAACCGCTGCCAAAAAGAGCCCGTACGAATACTCCGTGCCCTTTAAACGGAAGGGCGAAGAGGAGGGCGCGAGAAATAGTGATTGCAGAAAACATCGAGACAATAACACCGAGCCCGAACGTAAGCGCAAAACCCTTGATCAAGCTAGTACCAAACCAGAAAAGAATAACCGCAGTGATGATACTTGAAGTGTTGGAGTCACGCACTGAAGTCCATGCGCGGGCAAACCCTTCGCGGATTGCGTCATGTATACCGTGACCCTTACGAAGCTCTTCTTTGGTACGTTCAAAAATAAGAATATTCGCATCAACTGCCATCCCCATAGAAAGAATGAATCCGGCAATACCCGCTGAGGTAAGGGTGATATGGAAAATCTTAAAGAGCGCCATCATGATGATGACATAAATAGAAAGTGCGACGACAGCCATCACGCCAGGAAGACGGTACCAGAGGATAAGGAACCCTGCCACAATCACGAGACCCCATATTCCGGCCCATAGACCTGCCATGAGTGCCTGTGCGCCAAGAGGAGCACTGATTGTTTCAGTAGAAAGAAGATCGAGCTTATCTACAGGGAGTGCCCCTGAGTTTAAACGCCCTACGAGGGTCTTTGCCTCTGATGCGGTGAACTTGCCGGTGATTTGTGCTTTCCCTCCGACAATCTCTTCGCGAACAACAGGAGCAGAGATGGGGGTTGCATTACCAAGTTCACGGTCGAGATAGATTGCAATCGTCTTTCCAATATTGTCTTTGGTAAGTTGAGCAAACAAATCCGCGCCCTGCTTGTTGAATACTAACGAAACAATCGCCTCGTGAGTGGTCTGGTCAAATTCAAGTGCTGCGTGATCAAGGAAACGGCCATTGAGCTCGGTTGGCTGGTAAGGACCAGCAAGAAGCTCTGCGGGGATGACCAAAGGTTTACCTACTGCTTGATCTGCCTTGAATTTTTCAACTGCTTTATTAAACACATCAAGTTCTGCTTTTGAACGCTCGGTCATAAACTCAAGCTTGGGTGTCTGTCCAATCATTGCAACCGCACGCTGTACATCAGTAACACCCGGGAGTTCTACAATAAGACGCTCTTCTACCGGGCCGGAAATCCCACCTTTTTCTTCAATCTGCACGACAGGCTCCCCTACTCCGAATGCGTTAATGCGACGTTCGATAACATCGCGGAGTGAGTCCATGGCATTCTTGACTTCACCTGGTTTAACAGAAGTAACATCTGCTTGGTAGACGAGTTGAACACCCCCAGAAAGATCAAGTCCAAGTTTGAAAGGAAATTTCTGCGCGACTTCCTGATAGCGAACCGTTTTATTTTCATGAAGTTTTGGCTCAGAAGCATACAGAAGGTACCCGAGCCCTGCCCCGACAACCAGGATAATAAATGCGCTTAAACGTGTTTTCCACATAATAGAAAAAGTATACTTATTTCCAAGTATTTTGCAATGGCTTGTACAGGTTCCCAATTTTTCGTTGTCTACTTGGGCGTCGGGTTTCCAAGTAGAGATTGCCACGGAGTACCTCGCAAAGACGAGGCGGGAAGCAAAGACGAGACATATATGTTTTGTACGTCATTGCGAGGGACGAAGCAATCAAGGACCTTTTGTCATTGCGAGGGACGAAGCAATCAAGGGCCTTTTGTCATTGCGAGTACTCAAAGCAATCCATTTCCTTTTGTCATTGCGAGTG
>JAVHRS010000060.1:0-1981 GCA_036171755.1 Minisyncoccota bacterium | reverse complement strand
AACTCTAGGTCCTGCTTGCTAAATAATGCAATAATAATGCAATAGGTGAATGTTAATTAAAATTTATTTTATGGAAAGTGCTCTGTTTTTCTACGACAAGGAAGCGCTCGTTGTAGAAGTGCTTCCCAAAAAACCAGTGAGAGTTTTATTTCTCACATCACTACGAGATATCGCTCTTGAAGAATACAACGGTCAATCCTTAAAAATCGGAGGACAAGACATATATATCAAAGGAGTGATAGAAAAAACATTGGAAGAAACTCGAAAAGAAGGTTCTCTTAATGGTCTGGTTGAAGTCAGTGGAGTCATAGTAGACGACACCGAATCAGACTTAAAAGGAAAATTTCCTTTACTTCCATCTGATAATAGTCGTTGGATTTTTCCAACACAATTATTGTCTAAGGATAATATATGGAATATTCCTTCGGAATTTAGAAAATTATCTAAGGAAGATGTAAAAAGAAGAATTAAATTAAAATATCAATTTGAAAGTCTTGTGTTTGAAAAAATGCAAGAAATAGGAGTAGATGTTTTAGTCACTGATTCTTATATGGCAAGAATTGAGTATTTATATAACCTTCTTCCAAATAGGGTAATAAATATTCATCCTGGACCAACATTACTTAGTAGACCTTTTTGCTTTCGAGGTAAAGACCCAATCGGTGATGCTATTAAATTTGCAAAGATTAATGGTGGTCCTGTATATACAGGTGCAACATTACATCTTGTAAATGAAAGGATCGATGATGGTAAATTTATTGCCTATGTTTGCAACACTCCTGTTAATCAGGAAGATGATGAAATAAAGGTAATGATAGAAAATTACCAGAAGGCAAAATTGCCGATATTTATTGCAGGTTTAAAACATTATATTTTAAAGATATATCCATATCTTTAAGATAAATTAACTTAAACACCACATATTAGTATGTGGTGTTTTTTTATTTACAAAAAATAGAGTATACTATATACAACATATGGACAAAGATGAAATTCCACATAATCGAGATATAACTTATTTTGCGAAGACTAACTTTCGTAGTACTAATGATATTTTTGGTATAAAACGAAAAGACCGTCGTCAACATATGTACATTCTTGGAAAGTCAGGTACTGGTAAATCTGTGCTTCTTTCAAATCTAATAGTACAAAATATTCAAAACGGCGAAGGTGTTTGTGTTGTGGATCCGCATGGTGAACTTGTCGAAGAAATATTGCATTTAATTCCAGAACATCGAGCTAAAGATGTTATATATTTTAATCCGGCTGATACAGATTTCCATATTGGTTTTAATGTTATTCAGCTTGATGATCCGAAGTACAAGCACTTGGTAGCTTCAGGACTAATGGGAATTTTCACAAAGATTTGGGCCAATGCTTGGAGTTCAAGAATGGAGTACATTTTGAATAATGCTATTCTTGCTCTTCTTGATACACCCGGGACGACGCTTTTAGGTATTCCTCGTCTACTTGTAGATAAAGATTATCGTCAGATGATAATAGGTAATTTAAAAGATCCAGTCGTGAAAGCTTTCTGGGTACATGAGTATGAGCAATGGCGTGAACAGTTTAGAAATGAAGCTATCGCTCCGATTCAAAATAAGGTTGGTCAATTCCTCTCGACTTCTATTATTCGTAATGTTGTCGGTCAGCCAAAATCTACTATTGATATTTTTAAAATAATGAATGAAGGGAAAATTTTCCTCGTGAATGTTTCAAAAGGACGTATCGGGGAAGACAACTCAGCGCTTTTGGGTGGTATGATTATTACTAAAATTCAACTTGCTGCCATGGAACGTGTTCGTATTCCAGAGGATGAACGTAAAGACTTTTATTTATATGTTGACGAATTCCAAAACTTTGCGACTGATTCTTTTGCTAATATTTTATCTGAAGCTAGAAAGTATCGCTTGAATCTTATTGTTGCTCACCAGTATACGGCTCAGCTTGAGAATAAAGATGGCTCGAAAGTTCGTGATGC
>JAVHRS010000059.1:0-2036 GCA_036171755.1 Minisyncoccota bacterium | reverse complement strand
AAACTATGAAAACAACAATAAAAAAATTAGAAAAAAGTGAGGTTGAAATAACAGGTGTTTTGGAGTGGGTAGATTTTGAAAAATATGAAGCAAAAGCCTTAGAAAGAGTAGGTGAAAGAATGGAGCTCCCTGGTTTTCGTAAAGGTAAAGCTCCTACAGCTATAATTAAGGAGAATGTAAATGAAATGATGCTCCTTGAAGAGATGGCAGAAGTAGCCCTACAAGAAAGTTACATTAAAATATTAGAAGAGAATAAGATAGATGCTATTGGTCGCCCACAGATCGCGATTACAAAGATTGCAAAGGGTTCAGATCTAGAATTCAAAATTACCACAGCTATACTTCCAGAGATGAAATTAGGTGATTACAAAAAAATTGCGCAAACAGAAAATGGTAAAGAAGAGAACAAGAAAGAAATAGTAGTAGATGAAAAAGAAGTAGAGAAAGTAATTCTTGATTTGCGCAAGATGCGAGCAGAGCAAGTAAAGGGTGGAGAACATGCTGGTCATGAGAATATGACAGAGGAAGAACATACTGCAGCACATAGTGCAGATGAAGTAGCACACACTGAAATCCCAGAAAGTGAGTACCCAGAACTTAATGATGAATTCGTGAAAACTTTTGGAGACTTTGCAAATGTAGAAGCTTTCAAAGAAAAAATCCGCGGTAATATGAAGATAGAGAAGATGACAGTAGCCAAGGATAAAGTTCGCCTAGCGATAGTAGAAGAATTGGTGAAACAGACAGAAGGCGTTATTCCAGAGATACTGATCCAAAGTGAAACAGATAAAATGTTCTATCGTCTAGAAGCAGATATCACAAATGCCGGATTAAAGATGGAGGATTACTTGAAGCAAATAAACAAAACAGAGTCTGATTTAAGAGGAGAATGGAAAGTAGATGCCGAGAAACGCGCAAAACTTCAGATCATCATCCACGCAATTTCAGAGAAAGAAAAAATTACTCCAACAGAAGAAGAAATAATAAGTGACGTCACAAAGATTACAGCTATGTATAAAGATGCAGACCCAGCTCGTGCTCGCGCCTATGTAGAACAAATGTTGGAAAACGAGAAGGTCTTTCTCTTCTTAGAACAGCAATAAAAAAGGAGGAAATAAAATAGTCTTATAAAAGGGACTCCGCAGACTGACGAGTCGAGGACTGAGCAAATTTTTAGCAAAAAATTTGCGTACCCTTTTAGAAGAGCTATTTTATGGACGACTATATATAAAAAAATTATTACTAATATGATATAATAAATATATGTTAATACCCACAGTTATAGAAAAATCACAATTTGGGGAAAGGGCTTACGATATATACTCTCGTCTTTTAAATGAGCGTATTATATTTCTAGGTGGCCCAATAGACGACCATACAGCTAATTTAATAATAGCCCAGCTTCTCTACCTTGATCACACCGATTCAAAGAAGGATGTTTACCTTTATATCAATTCCCCTGGTGGCTCAGTTACGGCAGGTCTCGCAATCATAGACACTATGAACTTTATTAAGAGTGATGTGTCTACTATTTGTGTCGGTATCGCTGCTTCTATGGGTGCGCTTATACTTTCATCTGGTAAAAGGGGTAAAAGATTCTCATTAGCAAATTCAGAAGTAATGATTCATCAAGTCATGGGTGGTACTGAAGGCCAAGCATCAGACATTGCTATCAATGCGAAACACATACTTCGCACGAAGGATACTCTAAATAAAATTCTTGCTTCAAATACTAGTAAAAAAATAGATCAAGTTGAGAAAGACTCCGACCGAGACTACTGGATGACCTCCGATGAAGCCAAAAAATACGGTATTATTGATGAAATAATTTCTAAACCTAAAAATGTAAAATAAAGAAAAACCCTAGAGATTAATCTCTAGGGTTTTTCTTTACCACTATTATTCTGTCAATTAATTCTTCTTTTATCAAAACTTATTTTTAAATAAGTGAGGAGAGAGATTCATAATTTAATTATAGATTAATAAAATTATCATGATATAAAAAAATTACCTGACAGAATAACAGTGGCAAGAAT
>JAVHRS010000058.1:0-2058 GCA_036171755.1 Minisyncoccota bacterium | reverse complement strand
TTATACATTTTCTTTACTACTTCCAAATATTTTGGTAATATTATATTGTGGTTGTTTTGTTGGACCATATAATAATGATACCACAATATAATATTACTATTTCAATATGATAGAGTCAAGCAAAATCAAACGAATAAGGGAAAAGTTGGGTTTGTCGCAAGAAAAACTGGCTCGTCTTGCTGATGTTTCCAATAATACGATAATAAACATTGAGGCCGGCAAGCAACAGAACCCAACTGTTGATACAATTAAGAAAATTGCCAAGGCGTTAAATGTATCAATTGAGGATTTAATAAAATAAAACTATGACGACCACAGAATCAAAACAAATGACAACAGGAAAATCCTTTGAGTATGCTCTACTCGTTCAATTTGAGGAAAAGCTGAAGGATAAAACTAATATTGAGGTTATTAAAAACTCGGCATTTGAAATTGCAAAAGGCTGTTTTGAAAATGTAACCAAAACAGAACAAAGTGAATATTTCCTCTCTGCTAGTTTTGCGGTAAATTTTCTAATGGATATAGAACCACGACTTTCAAATGACATAGGCAAAAATGATATTTTGCAACTTGAAATACTATCGGATAATTACGGAAAATCTGGTGATGTAAGAGATGTTTTAGCGATACGATTATTGCAAAAATGGGAAATCGGTGTGTCTGCAAAAAATAATCATCATGCCGTAAAACATTCCCGTTTATCTGCAAATATTGATTTTGGTGAAAAATGGCTTGGAGTAAAAACTTCAAAAGAATATTTTGATACAATAACGCCAATTTTTAATGATTTAGAAAAAATTAGAAAAGAAAGTGGTGCAAAGAAAAAGTGGAGCGAGCTTGGTGATTATCACTCATCAATCTATGTCCCAATTCTAAAAGCATTCATAAAAGAATTGAAAAATCTCTATAAAAAAGATTCTGCAAAAGTAGCTTCAAATCTTGTTGCATATCTTGTTGGGAATAAGGATTTCTATAAAGTAATTAAGGGTAAAAATTGTGTTGAGATACACGCATATAACATAAATGGCACGCTGAATTTACCATTCAAAGAAATCCTGCCAAAATATAAAACTCCTAAAGTTCCACTACCAACAGAAATTGTTGATATCGATTTCAAGACAGGTAGCGAAACAACCGCTATCGTAACTATGGATAACGACTGGACTCTTTCTTTCCGAATTCACAACGCAAGTTCAAGAGTAGAATCATCTTTAAAATTTGATATCAATCTTTTAAAATCACCAAAGAAACTATTTAAAAATACTCTTAATATTAGCCACGATTAATTATGAACATAGCTTCTTTATTTACAGGTGCAGGAGGATTAGACAAGGGCTTTGAAAAAGCCGGTTTTCATGTTGTTTGGGCAAATGAATATGATTCTACAATTTGGGAAACATTCGAACATAATTTTCCAAAAACAAAACTAGACAAGAGAAGTATTGTAGATGTTCCAGCTTCTGAAATTCCTAATGTTGACGGAATAATCGGCGGACCGCCATGTCAAAGTTGGAGTGAGGCGGGAGCTGGTCGTGGTATAAATGACAAACGAGGACAATTATTCTATGATTACATCCGTTTATTAAAGGACAAACAACCCAAATTTTTTCTTGCGGAAAATGTGTCTGGTATTTTACACCCGAAGCACGCCGAGGCTTTTAATGCTATCCTAAAAGAATTTGAAAATGCAGGATATGAAGTTTCCCATAAATTATTAAATGCAAACGATTATGATGTTCCCGAAGATCGTTTGCGTGTAATAATTGTCGGATACAGAAAAGATTTGAAGAAAAAATTTGAATTTCCAGAACCACAAAAATATAAACCTGTATTGAAAGATGCTATTTATGATTTACGCTTAGCCAAACCAGCCTTAGATAAAAATAAGACAAACGGCGATGAGCTAAAAATTCCAAACCATGAATATATGAATGGTGGCTTTTCTTCAATCTATATGTCAAGAAATCGAGTGCGTTCATGGGACGAACCATCTTTTACGATTCAAGCTGGTGGTCGTCATGCACCCTTACATCCACAAGCACCAAAAATGAAATTTAT
>JAVHRS010000057.1:0-2073 GCA_036171755.1 Minisyncoccota bacterium | reverse complement strand
CGTCGTCCCGATGCCGACGTTGCCACCGCTTTTTATATAAAGACCTAAGGTGCTAGTATTTTCATACATAGCTAATCCTAAATTAGAATCTCTCTGGATTATCCATTCCCCCACCGCCGTACCAGCAACAGTACTAGCTGCGCCACCAAGATGTATGCCCGCATAACCAGCTGATGAACGATTTATTCTAATTCCTTCAGAATAACTTGCTGATGCAGAATCCACAATTGTATTGCCGTTTACTTCAAATGTAGCTCCTGGTGCCATCGTCCCGATGCCGACGTTGCCGCCGTTTGGATTAAGAGCTATTGCCCATTTTTGACTTAAATCCATTGAGGAAGTCGCTTGTAGCCAAGCTAGACCAGTAGAATTATCTTGTCCAATATCTAAAATCTGTGAACCAGAACTATTTTCTAAGCGTAAAATTCCAGTTCCAACATCACCAATCACGGCTGGAAAACCACTTGTTCCTTTTACATCCAACTTCATCCCCGGCGCCGTCGTCCCGATGCCGACGTTGCCGGTTGTATTAATTACCATTCTATACGGTGAACCACCATTAGTTAAATCTCTAATTGCAAAACTGGTGTTGTTAAGAATATGCCCAATTCCAAAATCAATACCGCCTGCTCCAGTATTATTAAATAATATTTCACCGTTGCTAATACCACTTGTTAGATCATCAGACAAGGTTAATAATTGTGTATTTATTGCACCAGTTCTAGCAATTTCTAATTCTGACGCTGGTGCCGTCGTCCCGATGCCGACATAGCCACTCATAAATGTTGCTGCTGTCGTTCCATTTCCTGTGAGATAGAGTGGCTTTGCGTTATAATTTCTTATCCATGAAGTATCCGTCATATACCAACCACCGGTATAAGTTGTACTGTACCAACCAGTGGCCCCAGTAGTACGAAGCCAAGTATCTGTTCCATTTAATACCACATTACCATCTTGACTAAGTCCGCCATTAGCATTAGTCACGCCCGTTACAGTCAAGGCGCCCGCAACTGCCGCTGTCCCCGTAAAATTCGCTGCACTTGAAATCGTCTGACCGTTGATTAGACCGGAGGTGATTGTTCCCGTTGTTGTAATAGTACCAGAACCTAAAACAAGACCTGTACCAGTAATTGAACCATTTGTCCAAATACCACCAGCAAATCCTATGGCAGTACCAACTGTCCCAGCATTAACAAATTCAATTTGATGTCCAAGACCAACCTTACAATTCACATTATTTGTATGACAATAAGCCATTCCATATAAATTACCAAAATCTGCGCCAGTCGCATTGTTTGTATAAGATGCTCCCATTGACCAAACTTGATCAGTTAAAGTTGAGTCATATGTACCTACGAGACCTTTATTTCTAGCAGTAGAAACAATATTTGAATTTGTAGTTATATCACCAGTCATTGTTCCACCAGTAAGAGCCAAATCTAGTGATGCATGGCCTGTAAGTGCTGCAGTAATTGTACCTGCAGAGAAATTACCCGAACTATCTCGTAAAACACTTGAATTTGCAGTATTTATACTTACAGCGTAGCCTACTTGTGGATTGGTAATAGTAGCAGTGACATTCTCAAAAGCTGTTGGCTGGAATCCAATACTCCACCCACTTGCAAGTGCTGCAGAATTTCCAGAATGACCAACTTCAACATCTGTTACATTTACTTGTGGGTAAGACCAGGTTGAACCAAGCTCACCTATATACACAACTGCTTTACCCCCAGCAGTATAACCGAATCTGACAGTAAATCTTCTATCTACTCCTGGATTTCCTACAATATATGCAAATGGATTGTTAGCCCATGTATTTCCTGTAGGATACATATATCCTCCGGCATGTATTTCAAAAGATTCGTTTGTGGTATATTCATAAACTTTAATCGTCATTCTTATCATTTGATTGCCCATAGCGACAGGAAGAACGACAGCAATTGCTCCATTTACAGTCGCTGTACTAGTAGTATAACTAGCTCCTCCAGGATTTGTAATTCTATTAAAACCTGCATCAGTAATACCTCCAGTAGTAAGAACTCCGGCAACATTTGCTGTCCCCGTGAAGTTCGC
>JAVHRS010000056.1:0-2078 GCA_036171755.1 Minisyncoccota bacterium | reverse complement strand
AAATTCAGGGATTAATATTAGTATTGACTTAATTTGTTTTAATATGATACAATAAGCATACGGTCGCCGTAAGGCGTTAACAAACTCTGGAGTAATCTAGAGTTTGTATATTTTATGGAAGTCTATATAAAAGATTTTGAAAATTGGAGTAAAATAAAAAGGGAATTAGATAAGCAAGAAAACAAGCAATATCTTCGCGAAGGAGAGATTCGTTGGGCTTCTATTGGAGTAAATATAGGAAGTGAAATAGATGGCAAAGGTCAATCTTTTACCAGACCAGTCCTTGTTTTGGCTGTAGTTGGTCCATACTTAGCTTTAGTTGTTCCTTTTTCTTCTCAGAATAAAACCCATTCTGGCTATATTCCTTTTGATTATAAAGGGAAAAGGGATTATGCATGTGTCCATCAAATTAGAGTTATTTCTCAAAAGAGGATATTTGATCGTATCGCAAAAATTTCAAATAAAAGACTTCAAGACATGAAGAATAAGATTAAAAGTTTTTTCTGGCTTTAATTTCTAAACAGAAGGAAAGACCGACATAACGCTCAAAAAGCCAGCCGGAAACGGGGTGGTTTTTTGTGCATTCTCTCCTCCTTATTTACCACCTCACCCCCTCTCCATTTTATTAAAATGGAGAGGGGGTGAATGCGAAGCAGGATGGGTGAGGCAGTGGGGGCCTTTGGAAATTCAGAATTAAAATTATTTTTCTTTTATGTTATAATAATTTTATGGAGAAGGATTTCGATAGTTGGAACTTTTTAAAAAAGAAAATAGATAATTCTACGAAGCCAGAAGACTTTAATTATCATCCAGGAGATATTTGGTGGTGTAAATTGGGATTAAATATTGGTTTTGAACAAGACGGTAAAGATGAAGAATTTCAAAGACCAGTTTTGGTTATTCGTGGTTTTGGAAAGAATACTTGTGTTGTTGTTCCACTTACCACTTCAGATCAAATACATAAATATCGTATATCAATTGGGTTAGTTGATGGCAAAGAAGCCAAAGCCATTATTTCTCAAATAAGAGTTGTTGACATAAAGAGATTTGAAGAAAAAATTGATGTTTTAAATAAAGAAACTTTCTCCCAAATTATAAAATCCATCAAAGATTTACTTTGATGGATTTTATATCTTTTCTCCCTTCTTTCGAAGGGCAAGCCCGAAGGCACTTGTACTATAAGTATAGCAAATTGCTTATTATTGTCAATATATTATAAATTAACCCAACCAAACCAAGTATTATATGCCCCCCGAACCCACAACCCCAATAGAACCAGAAGTCGCTCAAGAATCTACAGTTGAGCCTGTAGTTTCTGAACCAGTATTTTCGCCTCCTGCGAATGAGGAGATGCCGAAGGCAGAGGAGGTGATAGAAGCTCCAGTACCAGAGCCTGTAGTAGAAGCTCCTATTTCTGAGCCAGTAGTTATAGCACCAGAACCTATTCCTGAACCAGTTGTATTACCAGAGCCCGAAGTAATAGTTCCAACTGAACCTACCCCAGAGCCAATTCTCGCATCCGAGCCAGTTGTATTACCATATCCCGAATCTTCCCAAACACCAAAAACCACAAACCAATCATCATCTCCCAACCCTACAATCCCTACGGAAGTTTACCACCACACACATATTTCAGTAGACAATATAGGTGTGGTGGCCATGTCCTTTATAAAGAGTATGCAGAATAGCAAGGAGCATCTATCTCTAGCCAATGCTGCAATTCAGGCCAAAATGATGAAGAGAGTGCATAAAGTTATGGATTTATTTGATAAAAAGAAAGAAATAAAGAACAGAGATGTGAGAGATTTCCTTCATGTATCCGAAGATACAGCCAAGGATTATTTCAAGATTTTAATTAAAGAAGGCAAGATAAAGAGGGAGGGGAAGAGCATAGCCACACACTACACAAAAGTCTAAATTAGAGTTATCCACAGCCCTGCCTCCACACCTACTTTTTAGACTTTCAAAATGTTTCGACTTAATGTCGAAACCTCTAAAAAGTAGGTTGTGGGGGTTGCAATGATATTACCACATCTGGTATAATGTATTTACTAATTCTAAATTGAATTTTTGTTTTT
>JAVHRS010000055.1:0-9567 GCA_036171755.1 Minisyncoccota bacterium | reverse complement strand
GCATTTATTATAACAATCAAGTAATAAAAGCTACGCAAATTATATTCTAAAAAAAGTCCTTGGACGAGGGAGGACGAGGGGGCCAGACTAGTTTTTTATAAAATAATTTGCTTCGTTCTAAATTTATGTCAGAATTTCGATCAGAAAAAATCACAAATCATATAAAAGAACTTGCGGCTATCTTCATAGAAAAGGAAGCGGGGCCTACTTCGATGATCACAGTCACTCGCGTACTACTTTCGCCTGATAATAAACGTGCGAAGATTATGATCAGTGTTCTTCCTCGTGAGAAAGAGAACGCCGCTTACGGATTCATTAGAAGGAATTTGGGTGATTTGCGTAAATCTGTAAAAAAAGGATTGAAGATAAATCCTATTCCCTTTCTAGAAGTAGCAATAGATGAAGGAGAAAAAAATCGTCAACGAATTGACGAGTTGTTGGCAAAAGGTTAGGATAAAAATCAAGGCGTGGTAGCCAAGTGGTAAGGCATTCCTCTGCAAAAGGAATATACGGCGGTTCAATTCCGCCCCACGCCTCAAAAATTATAGCTAGCAATTTATGTATATTTTTGCTAGTATAGTTTTATGCCCAGGTGGCGGAATTGGTATACGCGCTAGTCTTAGGAACTAGTGGAGCAATCCTTGGAGGTTCAAGTCCTCTCCTGGGCACAAAGCAAAGCTTTGTGCAAAAAACAAGTAATGGGAATTTCTTGTTTTTTAAGGAGAGGAGTTGAAAGACGGAGGCTGACGAGCCGAGTCGGGGTCGCGAGATTTTTCAGCAGAAAAATACTTGTGACCAAGATATGTACTCATGGTCCTCTCCCTCAATTTGCAAAATCCCCTAAAATATAGTATCCTTCTAAATATGACAATTATCATTAAAATACTACCTTATATACAGATTATACTATCCATTATATTAATAGGGGCTATTTTATTGCAACAATCAGACGCAGGTGTAGGAGGAGTATTGGGCGGAGGAGACGGTGGTGGTCTTTATCATACACGTCGTGGATTTGAAAAGTTTCTTTTTGTAATGTCTATTACAGTCGCTATTCTTCTGACTCTCTCATCACTATTTGCAATATTCATTAAGTAGTTTTCGAACTAAAAATATTAATCTAACTCTTTTAAGAGTGCATTATGTATAAATTTCTCTCATTTATAAAAGAATTTCGTATTTTCAAAAAACAAGAGCTTACCGCTTCACTAGAATCCTTTTCTAAAAAGGAATTTTATATTTTCATTGCTGCGGTTTTAGTTGCTTTTGTTTCTATGATAATAATTCTGAACGAGCTCAATAATAAATTCTTGGTTGATGTTCCTATAAAAGGTGGCTCCATAACCGAAGGAGTTATTGGTATAGCGACACTAGTGAATCCAGTAACAGCTATTTCTGATGCAGATAAAGATTTAGTTTCTTTGGTTTACAGTGGACTTGTAAGGAAAATGCCAGATGGAAGCTTCGTCCCCGACTTAGCAGAGTCATATACCATCTCCCCTGATGGGTTAACTTATACTTTCATTATTAAGAATAAAGCAACTTTCCATGATGGAGTAGCTGTAACAGCCGACGACGTTATCTTCACAATTAATAAAATAAAAGATCAGCTTATAAAAAGTCCACGAAGAATAGGATGGGAAGGAATTAACGTCGAGAAAGTAGATAACAAAACGATTACATTTAAATTAAAAAAGCCATACATTTCCTTCCTAGACAATATGACACTTGGAATTCTTCCCCAACATATTTGGCAAAACGTGGAAGATTCAAACTTCAATATCTCCCCTTTTAATATTAAAGCAATAGGATCAGGCCCATACAAGATCAAGTCTGTCGCAAAAAATAGTGATGGTCTCCCACAAGAATATAACTTAAAAAGCTTTTCAAATTTCACATTTGGAACTCCTCATATCAATAATTTAAAAATTATCTCTTATCCAAACGAAAAAGATTTAATGAATGCAATATTGAACAACTCCATAGATCAAGCGGGTGGCATAAGTCCTAAAAATGCAGAAGAATTACAAAAAGATTCTCACGCGATAAATACAGCATCTACTTCGAGAATCTTTGGATTATTTTATAATAGTAGCAAGAATAAAATCTTCATGGATTCAAACGTAGTCAAAGCTTTCAACCTTGCATTGAATAGGCAAGAGATTGTCGATAAAGTTCTTTATGGTTATGGGACAATTATAGAAAGTCCTATTCCAGAAACTATTATTCCAGGCACTAAGGATACAATTTTAAACAATGCAGATAATTTTAAAAAAGCTAGCGACCTTCTTGATAAGAGTGGCTGGAAAATAAGAGATGATGGAATAAG
The DNA here is from genome assembly GCA_036171755.1 of Minisyncoccota bacterium. Classification (GTDB taxonomy): domain Bacteria; phylum Patescibacteriota; class Minisyncoccia; order Phycocordibacterales; family UBA9973; genus UBA8515. Next base: position 7,238 of record JAVHRS010000055.1, on the reverse strand, counting down.
AGCAAAGGGTGGCACAACAATTATAAACAAAACTGTTGTAACTAAAGCAAAAAATGGTGTCAAAAAATCAACCATAGTGCCAACGAAAGTAAATGGGGGGCAACTTGTACAGCTCGCCTTCGCTATAACTACCGGAGATACACCAGAACTCAGACAATCAACTGAAATTATCAAAACACAATTAGAAAAACTAGGAGTCAAAGTAGATACACAAAAAGTTTATGAGATGGGTCCTTTGAACCAAGTGATTCGTGATCGTGATTATGAAGCTCTATTCTTTGGCCAAATAATAAACCGTGAATCAGATCTATATTCATTCTGGCATTCTTCACAAAAGAAAGATCCTGGGCTCAATATATCTATGTATAGTAACGCAAAAGTAGATAAGATACTTGAAGATGCTCAGAAAATAATTTCTCCAGATGCAAGATTATCTAAATATAAAGACTTTATAAATGAGTTCAATAAAGATCTTCCTGCCTTACTTATATACTCACCTAAATACTTATATGCTACATCAACCGAACTTAATAATATAAATCTTAATAGCTTAATAAATCCTTCTGATAGATTTGCATCTATTTACACATGGTATGCAAACAAAGATCACGTATGGAAAATCTTTACTAAATAATCCGCTTAAAGCAAGATAAATAATCATGAATAAAAAACAAAAAACACAACCAAATGGAAATAGAAATAATAATTTCAACTATCGTAGAAACAACACAATAAGAGTGCTCCACAAAGAAGATACTCCTAAGATAAATATCCCCTCACCCATTACTAAGATAGTGAATTCTCCTCGTCCAAAACAAACAGATCTCAATAGAACTATTAGTCGTGGTAGTTATCAATATGGAAATACAAAAGGTGGAAGAAAATCTTTTATTAAAACTCCACCACCACCAAAAGAAAATAATAGCTATGTCAGAAAAAGTAAGGCTAGTATTATTCCTCCACCATTACCTGGAGTTATTCGTATAATTCCACTAGGCGGAGTAGAAGAAATAGGAAAGAATATGACAGCCATTGAGATAGGTAACGACATTATTGTTATTGATGCTGGTATGCAATTCAAGACAGAAGATACACCAGGAATTGATTATATGATTCCTAATACAACTTACTTGGAGGAACGTAAGGATAAAATCAGAGCCATGCTAGTCACTCACGGCCACTTAGACCACATCGGAGGAATTCCTCTCGTTATGAGTCGTATTGGCAATCCACCTCTATATTCTAGAAACTTGTCAATCTTGGTTATGAAAAAAAGACAAGAAGAATTTCCTCACTTGCCTGCATTAAATGCGCACATAGTAGATAAAGATTCCGTAATATATGCTGGAGATCTTCGTATTCGTTTTTTTGGAGTAACTCACACAATGCCAGACTCTATGGGTATCGTTATAGAAACTCCATATGGATCAATAGTCACTCCTGGAGACTACAAGCTCGACCAAGTAGATGGCGTTGTAAGTGATGAAGAACAAAAGGAATATGCCTTCTTTGATAAAGAAAAGGTTCTTCTACTTTTGACTGACTCAACCAATATTGAAAATGAAGGTTTCTCTCTTCCTGAAGTTCGTGTTCACGAGGGTTTGGATAAAGTTATAAGGCAAGGAACAGGACGTATCATCATTTCAGCTTTTGCTTCATCTATTACTCGTCTGATGAAAATTGTAGAAATTGCAGAATATCTGGGTAAAAAAGTAATACTAGATGGTAGATCTCTAAAGACTAATATGGAAATATGTGAAGTCGCTGGTATTTTCAAACCTAAAAAAGGCACAATCATAAATATAGAAGACATTGATAAATACCCGCCCAATAAAATTCTAATCATGATGACTGGTGCTCAAGGTGAGGAATTTGCTGCACTTGGACGTGCTGCAAATAAGACCCACAAGAAATTCACTATTCACCCCGGAGATACGATTATCCTTTCATCTTCTATTGTCCCTGGTAATGAAATAGCTGTGCAACATCTCAAAGACAACCTAACTCGCCATGGTGTGCGTCTTATCAGTTACAGAACAAGTGAAGAATATATTCACGCGACAGGTCATGGAAATCAAGAAGATATCAAATGGCTTCACAGGAAGACTCATCCTAAATTCTTTATTCCTATTCACGGCTGGCATTCAATGCTTGTAAAGCACAAAGAAGTAGCTATGGCGCTCGGTATGTCTATGGATAACATTATAGTTCCTGACAATGGATCCATAATAGAGATAGTAGATAATGGCTCAAAAATGGTTCTTCGTAAAGAGAAAGCTCCATCAGGAGCAATGATGGTGGATGGATTCTCTATCGGTGATGAACAAGATGTAGTTATCAGAGACCGCGTGATGCTTGCTCAAGATGGCATGTTCGTTCTTATCGCTACTATTGATGGATCTACGGGCAAGCTTCGTAAATCTCCAGATATCATCTCAAGAGGATTCATATATTTGAAAGAGAACCAGGAATTACTTCATCAAGTAAGATTAATAATAAAGAAAACAATTGAGGACGGAACTATGGGAGCAAATTCTATTGATTTTGACTCCATAAAAACATCACTCGGTGACAACATCTCAAAGTTCCTATTCCAAAAAACAGCCAAGAGGCCATTAGTAATACCAGTATTATTAAGTATATAGAGTAAAATGAATAAGATAAACCGAATGTATGTTCTCTCGTTCCTATTTAGTTTACACATAGCACTATCAGCTTATGTGAATTCGACATTCTTACTGAAAATTATTTCTGAGAAATATGTAGGTATTCTCTTTACTATTTCTTCCCTTGTTACATTATTACTACTGACAAAAAGCATAAATATTTTGAAGCATTTGGGTAATCGTAAATTCGTCATTTTAACTCTACTTATAAACATGGTGTCTTTAGTTGGGATGATTCTCTCGAAGAACCCTTATATAATAGGAACATCATTCATCGTCCTAAATACTACAAATACACTCGTAATATTTTCTATTGATATATTCATAGAACATTTCGGGGATCCGAAAACGGTAGGTAAAACTCGTGGAATCTATCTAATGATAACTAATTTGGCTTGGATGCTCTCCCCTCTTGTCACAGCATTTCTAATAACTAAAGAAGGTGGCTACATCTCAATATATATAATATCATTCATTGCAACGATCATTATGACTATCGGATTATTGTTCTCTGTTAGAAATTTTAAAGATAGAAGTTATGTAAAGACACCATTCCTACAAACTTATAGATTCTTAAAAGAGAATCACCACATGCTCGCAATAACGATGATAAACTTCATTCTGCAATTCTTCTTCGCATTAATGGTTGTATATATGCCGATATATTTGTATGAACACATTGGATTTAATTGGAGTCAGATAGGAATAATATTCACTATCATGCTTGCTCCATTCGTCATCTTTGGGTTACCTATCGGGGTCCTAATAGATAAATACATACTCAAAAAAAGAACATTACTCTATATAGGTATAATTATAATGAGTTTGTCTACTTTATCTATATCTTATATTACCTCTATGAGTGTTCTGTTGTGGGGATTTATAATGTTCATGACTCGTACTGGAGCAAGTATAATAGAGACAACATCAGAAGTTTATTTCTTTACTCATGTAAAAGAAGAAGATGCCTACCTACTAAGCATCTTTCGAGATATGGTTCCAGTAGCTTATATCATCGCACCATTAATGAGTACCATCGTATTCATGTTCTTGCCGTTGAAATTTTTATTTGTAATTTTAGGAATTATTATATTATCAGGACTTTACTACATCCCCCACTTAAAACATAACCACAACTATGGAATACCCAATACGAATTAATAAATTTCTTGCACTTAAAAACTTTGCGACAAGAAAAGGAGCCGACGAACTTATAAAAAAGGGTTATATTTTTATTAATGGACGAAAGGCAGTACTCGGCGACCAAGTATATAGAGATGAAGATGTAATAGTCAGTAGTAATGTGCCAAAGAAGGACTACATATATTATGCATATAATAAAGCTACTGGTGTCTCTACGAACCCAGATGTGAAAACGAAAGACATATTGTCTGTAACAAAATTTAAGGAAGTAGTCTTCCCTATTGGCAGACTTGATAAAGATTCACATGGGCTGATCATTATGACGAACGATGGGCGCGTGACGGACAGGCTTCTATCTCCAAAGTATATTCATGAGAAAGAATATGTAGTAAAAGTAGAGCCTAACTTTTCTGATAAATTTATTGAGCTCATGGCAAATGGCGTCCACTTTGATAAATTCATAAGCAAGAAGTGTAAAGTCTGGCGCACCACAAGCAAATCAAAAGATACTTTCAATATTATTCTTACCGAAGGTAAGAAACGCCAAATCCGCCGTATGTGTGAAGCCCTGCATCATAAAGTAATAAACCTAAAACGCATCCGCGTGATGAATATAGAATTAGGAAAATTAAATGAAGGTGAATACAGAGCAATAAATGGAGATGAACTAGACACTTTATTAAAATCTCTACAACTTAGATAATACAAAAGCACCGCCAACAAAGTTGGCGGTGCTTTTGTATTTTAAATTCGTAATTCGTAATTTTTAATTCGTAATTACTTTGCTATGTATGGTAGTAACCCCATAAATCTTGAACGCTTGATAGCAACAGCTAGTTTGCGTTGATTTTTAGCAGTTACATCTGTACGTCGACGTGATTGCATACGAGCACTTGGTGTTATAAAACGGCGTAATAATTCTACGTCTTTGTAGTCTATGTGTTTAATATTGTTTGATGAAAAATAATCTTGTTTCATAAATTAAGTTCTAGTGACTAGGTTCTAGTGACTAGAATTTTGTTAATTCTTTTAATTTAACTAGCAACTAGAAACTAGCTACTAATCACTGACTTAAAACGGAATATCCTCTGAATTTATTTGCTCATCTGGATACTCTATTGTATCTATCTCTTCTTCTTTCTTTGGTGCTGCTTCTGATGGTTTAGATGAAGAATTTCCACCTCCACTACTCTTTGCTCCAAACTGCACTGTATCGGCGATTATTTCTGTACGGTACTTCTTGGTATTCGTTGCTGCATCATCCCAACTACGAGTCTCTATTCGACCTTCGACTAGTATCTGACTTCCTTTTTTCATATAAGTGGCGACGTTCTCTGCAGTCTTGCCCCATACTACGATATTGTGATAATCAGTCTTCTCTTGCCTTACTCCATTTGAATCTTTGTAAGTACGATTAGTAGCGATACTGAAAGTACAAACCTTATTTCCAGAAGCGATAGCTTTTAATTCTGGATCACGAGTTAAATTCCCAATGAGAATTGCTTTGTTTAAATACATATAATTAAGTTATAGGTTCTAGTGATTAGTGACTAGTGGAATTCCACTATAAACTGATTACTAAAAACTATTTAATTTTATTCTTGTAATAATAATTTTTCTAGAACCTAGAAACTAAGTACTAGAATCTAACTTAATTATACCACAAGTGCCTCGATTTCTTTATCTATAGTCTCTTCGTTGATAGGTAGAGACTCTTCTGCTCTAGGAGTAGAACGACGCTTGAAGCCATCCTTGTTCCCATAGGCTCTCTTTGTAGACATAGTGTTGCCACGAACTGTCTTGATCATAAGATATCGAATGAGCTTCTCATTCTTGTCTAATGCATCTTTTATAATCTTCCCGATTGTCGTACTGCACTCAAACTTGACCCAACCAAAGTAACCATAAGAAAACTTTTGCTTCTTGTTGGTAATAGAACGAGTCATCTCGTATGCTAATTCTAGCATTTTAGGATATTCATCAGAGATAAAGGTTGCCCCCATGTCCGACAATGAATCCTTAAAATTTGTAACTTCTCCAGGAAGATTTTCATCTGGAATACTTGGAACCATAATATAACCAACTTCATAGATAGTTGATTTAACATCTGCTTCTTCTGCACCCACTACTTCTACCCCTAATTCTTCCTTTGCTTTTGCTTTTGCTTTTGCCATTTGCTTTTAATTATTACTTTTAATACCACTTCATTATGGACCTGTGTGTACCGGTTATAAGACCGGGACAAATGAAATGTAGAGTCATACTAACAGAAAAATGACCAGATGTAAAGGTAATTAATTCACAATTATTGTCCTCACAACTTCTGCTGCACTATTTCCTGCTACATCAGAAACATTGTAAGTGATTACGTAAGTGCCGGCTGTTGTAGTATCTACGAAATTTCCTCCGGTTGTAATATTCGCTGTGATGTCTCCATCTATATTATCCATACCAGTTGCTCCTGCATCACTATAAGCATCTCCTACTACTAAAGTAATTTCACTTGCACCATTTAGTGTAATTACTGGTGCTATTGTATCTGCAGGTGGCGTGCCAGCTGGTACTACATATCCTCCCACGTTTACTTCCCTTGTCACTTCAGTTGCATTATTCCCCGCAGCATCAGAAACATTGTAAGTGATAGTGTAAATTGCCGAGACTGCAGTATCTACAGTATCACCCCCAATAATAATATTTGCTGTAATATCTCCATCCACGTTGTCCACGGCCGTAGCCCCAAGGTCAGTATAAGTCCCATTAATATCAATATTTATCATGGCATCACCTGTACGAGTGATCACAGGAGCTGTAGAATCCCCTCCACTACTACCACCTCCTCCACCACCTCCTCCGACATTGGCACTTGCTAAAAGAGATTGGAGTTGCGATTCAGTCACACAAGTATCATTGATACAAAGTTTATCTTTTGCTTTGAATGTTCCTGCAATAATATCTCCGATACCATTCCCTATATTCCCCAACCAAGAAATCAAAATACTTCGGAAGCTATTATCTATATTCATATCTCCTATGCCTTCTATCTTTAAATTTAGCTCTTGTATAGCTTGTATAGTATATGGTATTAAATTTGTATATCCTACAGACTTAAGTCCTGTAGTGGGGTCAGTATTTACTATATTCGGAAATACTTGTTCTATTTCTTGAGCTATGAATCCTATGTGTTTACTATCTGTATCTAGCTCTGTTTTCCAATTATATATAACAGGTGTTATAGAGAGTATTTTCTCATATGTAGTCTTTGTAGACATATCTGGAAAAGTGTTCAGTATGAAGTTTGTATTATCAGAGTCTAGTGTAGTTATATTTTTCTTTAGATTTATATCAGATGAACATTGCATTGTACTTGAATTTGGATTAATTTGACAATATCCAGCATTACTTCTAAATATGGCTACTGGCCCAGTAGCT
>JAVHRS010000054.1:0-2123 GCA_036171755.1 Minisyncoccota bacterium | reverse complement strand
ATGAAAAACTTTGTTAATGATGGTATTAAAGCCGTTCAACAAAAAGGCAGTAAAATTTTAACTGAAGGCTATCATACTTTGCCGGCAATCTCTCTTATGATCGCTGCTGGAGTAATTAAAAATATTTCTGATAAAAACAAGCCATTTATAACCGTTGTTAATTCTTATACGACCCACATCCCCGGCCATACTCATTTGCAGTTTTTAGGTGAAAAATTAGTGGTGGCTTTAAAGAAAAAAGGTTTTAATGTCTGGTATTGTAATATTGGCGGAGCGGTCGATGATGGGATTGCAATGGGGCATTTTGGTATGAAGTACTCGCTCCCATCAAGAGAATTGATTACAGATCAGATTGAAACTGTCATCGGCGCCCATCCTTGTGATGGATGGATAGGTATTGGCAACTGTGACAAGATTGTGCCCGGGATGCTTAATGCTATGGTCCGCCTGAATATTCCTTCCGTCTATGTATCGGGTGGTCCGATGCTCTCAGGTCAAAATAATACTGATCTTGTCACAGTTTTTGAAGGAGTAGGACAGTATGCCGCCGGTAAAATTCCCGAGGAGAAACTGATCAAACTGACGCAAACCGCCTGCCAAACTTGTGGTAGCTGCGCAGGGATGTTTACTGCTAATTCAATGAACTGCTTGGCAGAAGTGATCGGCTTGGCCCTTCCCGGAAATGGAACTATCCCGGCTGCCCGTTGGACAAATAAAGAAAAAGGTGAATGGGAGATCAATCCTGACAGAATAAAGTTAATTGAAAAAACAGCTGAGACAATCGGTTATCTAATAAAAAATAAAGTCCGACCGCTTGATATTGTCACCAAAAACTCGATTGACAATGCTTTTATCTTGGATCTGGCAATGGGCGGATCTACAAATACTGTCTTACATACGCTTGCTTTGGCACGTGAGGCCGGAATTAAATATCCCTTACAACGAATTGATTTTTTAGCCAAGAAAACACCTAATGTCTGTAAAGTATCCCCTTCCCGTCCGGAAATTCATGTTGAGGATGTTAATCGGGTAGGTGGAATTCCGGCAATTTTAAAGGCTGTTTACAAATTTTCAAAATCTCCGCTTCATCTTTCCGAAAAAACTGTCAACAATCAAACTTTGAGCGAGTATATAATAGACTCCCCTGACCCTGACGGGGATGTCATTCGAGTCGGGAAAAATGCTTTTTCGCAAAAAGGCGGGTTATCAATCCTTTATGGGAATTTGGCCCCTGACGGATCGGTCTTAAAAACCGCCGGTATCGACTCTTTGATGACAAAATTTATTGGAAAAGCAATTTGTTTTAATTCCCAGGAAGAAGCGTTGACAGCAATTTTGAAAAGAAAAATTAAAGATGACAATGTGGTGGTTATCCGATTTGAGGGTCCGAAGGGCGGACCTGGAATGCAGGAGATGCTTTCTCCAACCTCAGCCTTAAAAGGTTTAGGAAGTAAGGCGGCCTTGATCACTGATGGCAGATTCTCTGGCGGCACCCGTGGTCTTTGTATAGGTCATATTTCTCCTGAGGCGGCCTCCAATGGCCCAATTGCCATAATTAAAAATGGTGATAAGATAGCTATCGATATCAAAAATGGCAGGATTGATCTGATGATATCTGAAAAAGAATTTAATCTTAGAATCAAAAAAATCAAACCGTTTGTCCCAAAGGTAAATAAAGGCTGGTTAGGGCGATACGCAAAACACGTTATGAGCGCAAACTATGGAGCAGTAATGGATAATGTTATAAATTATTAAATTTGTATGATTAAAATAATTTCAACAGATAGAGCACCGGCCGCAGTCGGCCCCTATTCACAAGCGTTAGAAGTTAATGGTTTTGTTTTTTGCTCCGGACAAATCGGACTTGATCCGAAAACCGGGGCACTGGTCGAAGGATTTGAGAATCAAGTCAGGCAGGTTATGTCAAACCTAAAATCAGTCTTGGAAGAGGCAGGATCTGATTTTGAATATGTAGTTAAAACTACGGTTTTTATAAAAGATATGAGTGATTATCCTTTGTTTAATAAAATTTACGGAGAGTATTTTAATGAGAATAAACCGGCCAGGGCGACGGTCGAAGTTTCCAGATTGCCTAAAGATTGCTTAATTGAAATAGAGGCAAT
>JAVHRS010000053.1:0-2132 GCA_036171755.1 Minisyncoccota bacterium | reverse complement strand
AATGTGGGTCACATACTGCACCACGTTCTGCGGGTTTTGCCAGGCGTGCGGGTCGATGGCGGCTTGGGTTGGATCGTGGCTGGGTTCGGCTTGTGCCGCCATGGTGCGCGGCTCGACGCCCTTGGATGCCACCACAGTTTCGCCCTTGTAACCGGCAGATTGGGCCAGTTTTTGCGCCCAGGGTTCAAAGTTCAGACCATTCACCACAAACAAGCGGGCCGCCAGCACGGCCTTGGCGTCGGCCGGGCGGGGGGCGAACGCGTGCGCGTCGGCGTCGGGCCCGGCCAGCGTGGTGACCTGAACGCGCTCGCCACCCACCACTTTCACCAGATCGCCCAAAATGCTGAAAGATGCGACCACCGGTATGGGCGGGGCGGCACAGGCGGTCACGGCGTAGCAGGACAGGCCTGTCATGGCCGCGATGATCCAGCGTTTGCGTGTGTTCAGGTCCATGATCATGCTTCTGGATAAAAAAATATCGGTACGAGCGCAACTGTCTGCTTCAAGCCACCCGGTGCGGGTGCCGCCACACCTGCGCCAGCCAGCCACCCGGCGACACCAGCAGAGACATCAGGTACAACGCTCCGGCGCAGCCGATGATGGTCGGCCCGCTGGGGGTGTCCAGGTGGTACGACAGCAGCAGCCCGGCCACGCCCGCCACGCCCGCCTGTGCACTGGCGTTGAGCAGTTGCGCGGCCAGGCTGTCGTGCCACAGTCGCGCCGAAACCGCCGGGATCATCATCAGACCGACCGCCATCAGCGTGCCCAGCGTCTGAAAACCTGCTACCAGGTTGATCACCACCAGCATTAAAAAACTTTGCTGCCAGACCCACGGGCGGCTGCTGCGGCCCGCGCTTGAGGCGGCCAGAAACACCGGGTCAAAGGTTTCCAGCACCAGCCCGCGGTACAGCGTTGCCAGCGCCAGCACGCTGACGCTGGCCACCCCGGCCACCAGCAACAAGCCTTGCGCATCCACGCCCAGGGCGCTGCCAAACAAAATGTGCAGCAGGTCGAGCTGGTTGCCTTGGCGCGCGATCAGCGTCACGCCCAGCGCCAGCGCCACCAGGTACAGGGCGGCCAGGCTGGCATCTTCCTTGAGCGCGGTGGTGCGGCTGATCACGCCCGCCAGTGCCGCCACCACCAGGCCAGCCGCCACACCGCCCAGTGCCATGGCTGGCAGCGACAAGCCAAACAGCATGAACGCCAATGCCACGCCGGGCAGCACCGCGTGGCTGAGTGCGTCGCCCAGCAAACTCATGCGACGCAACGTCAAAAACACACCCAGCGGCGCGGCGCTCACGGCCAGTGCCAGCGTGGCCACCAGGGCGCGGCGCATGAAGGCGAATTCGGCAAAGGGGCCGATCAGCAGATCTCCCACGCTTTGAAAGACCGTGATCATGGGGTGCGATCTGCTGCGTGCGTGGCCACCGACAGTGTTGATGGCGCCGGTTGATGGGCTGCACCTGCGACGTCTGTTGCCTCGTCGGTGTGGCAAATTTCGGCGGTGTCGTCCCACGCCTCAGCCAGGGCGCGGGCCTGTTGCAGGTGCGCTTCGGTCAGGACTTGCGCGGTGGGCCCCCAGGCCACCAGTTCGCGCGCCAGTAGCACGGCTTGGTCAAAGTGCGCACGCACTTGTGCGTCGTCGTGCAGCACGGCAATGACGGTGCGGTCTTGGGCTTGCCATTGGTGGATCAGGCCCAGCAGGGCGGTGGTGGTGCGCGCGTCCATGGCGTTGAACGGTTCGTCGAGCAAAATCAGCCCGGCGTCTTGCATCAGCAGCCGGGCAAACAGCACGCGCTGAAACTGCCCGCTAGAGAGCGACCCCACAGCGCGTCCCTCAAAACCATCGAGCCCCACGGTGTGAATGGCAGCATCGGCTTGCGCCAGCGTCTTTGCGCTAATGCCACCCCAGGCGCGCACCGTGTTCCAGCAGCCCAGCAGCACGCAGTCGCGCACCTGTAGCGGAAAGCTGCGGTCAATTTCGGTCACTTGCGGCAGGTAGGCGATGCGTTGGCGCGCGCTGTGGGTGCGCACACAGCCGCCCGAGGGCTTGAGCAAGCCCACGATGCTTTTCAGCAAGGTGCTTTTGCCCGAGCCGTTGGGGCCGATCACCGCTGTCAGCGCGCCCGCCA
>JAVHRS010000052.1:4809-33750 GCA_036171755.1 Minisyncoccota bacterium | reverse complement strand
AAAAAGATAATTGGAAACAATAGCTCAGAAATTATTTAATAACTAATGGTTGAAATAGATATATATTAGTTGGTTTTATTTACATTATTTTAATTTCTCCATCACTACCTCCACCTAAGATGTAGTCAGCTATTTTATTTTCAACAATTTCTTCTATAGCACGCGCAATAGGCCTAGCACCAAAGTCTTGGTCGAAACCAGCAGTAGCAATTTTTTCTATGAGTGTATCTGTTATTACTAATGTAATTTTCTTGTCTTCAAATAATCTTTCCTTAAATTCTACGAGCATCAGCTCCGTGATTTTCCTTACATCATTTTGCCCTAGTGGTTTGAATAGGATTACACTACTAAATCTGTTTAAAAATTCTGGTGTGAAAATTCCCACATTGATAATATTATTTATTAAAACTTTCTTATCAATATTTTGATCGGCTATTATATCACGACTCCCAGCGTTGGAAGTCGCTATGATGATAGATTCTTTAAAGCTGACAATTCTGCCAGTGCTTCTAGTGAGTCGTCCTTCGTCGAGTACCTGTAGGAGTAAGTGGTGGATTGCCATGTTGGATTTCTCAAGCTCGTCGAAAAATACAAGTGAGAGGGGATTCTCTTCTATAACGCTTGCTAATCTTTCAATAAATGTATTCACAGAAGTTGGTAGAGGAAATTCACTCATGTCAAAACGAATCATTGCATTCTTGTGCCCAAAATAACTTTCAGCTAATATCTTTGCTGTATAAGTTTTCCCCACACCAGTTGGTCCTAAGAAGAGGAAAGAACCTGCAGGTTTTGAGGGATCAGCAATACCAGTACGTAGACGGCGCAGAGATTCAGAGACATCTTTGACAGCTTCATCTTGCCCAATAATTTTAGACTTAATCTTACTTTCGAGACCTATCAACACTTTTTTCTCATCTATACCAAGGGCTCCTATCGGCATATTTGTCTTGTCGGAAATAACTTGATGGACATTTTCTATCCCTATCTTTCGGTGCATTGAGTGAAGTTCATCTAAAATTAAGAGAGATTTTAGTGGCTGTGGTTGATTACTGATGAATCTATCAGAGAGGTTTACTATTTCTTCCAACACATTCTCTTTTGTATTAATAGAAATATTATTTATATAAATATTATTCTTGAGTATCGACAAAGTATCTTCGATACTAGTAGGTTCTACATCAATTTTTTCAAATTTTGAAAGGAATTCTGGATAACCTTTTAATACCTGATCATAATTTGAGAAGTCAGTTGTTATTATTACTCCTAAATGTGAAGAACTTAAATATTTCATTAGCTTCTCAAATATAGTTGTATATAAATGAATATTTTCAATGACAACTATGACGTTGCCTGCAGCTTCTCCTTCTGCTAGTGCTTTCTCAAAGTCATTTATAGCGATGCCCTCGACGTTTAGTTCTACGACTCTGTGGTTGCGGATACCAGAAGAAGATAGACCTGACTGCCCGAGCTGTCCTAATTTTGAAATAATTATAGATTTACCGACACCTGTCTCTCCAACGAGAAGAATATTCCTTCCACTATCTTTAGATAGCCCACGATCTATCATACGAAGAACTTTTTCTTTACCGAAAAGCTTCAATCCAGATGGAATATAAACTTCTTTAATATGAGCATTTAAAGAAAAAGTCTCACCATAAGAAAGTGAGATGCCAAAAGAAGGGAGAGTCTGTAGAAATTCCAGACTAATCTTAATAGGTATAAAAAGAAAAATAGGGAAAGTTAATATGATAATAAATGTAAAAATGAATCCTACTACTATATAGATGACCCTCGTCACGAATCCGAGTATGCGCGAAAAAAGACCGAAAATAAATTTTTCTACAAAGTTTAGCTTAGAATCTTTATCTGCTGTATTCTTCTCCCAAGGCGCGAAAAGTGTTTTTGAAAGTAAGGGAATAGAAAATGCGTTGAACGCATAAATCACAAGGTTTTTCCAAGATTGTATACCAGGATGCATAGGATTATTTTAACATAAATAAACCAATCGCACCATTTAATAATTTTCTTAAAGTGATATAATAATCCGATAGAGAGAAGCATCTGTGATACACTAAGGAAAATACGACCGCACATTTTTGCAAATGGAGGAGACAGAAAACCAAGCGGGGATCCTGTTCCTGAAGTAGCAGTATGTAAAGAACTTGGGATAAAGATGGTCTATAATATCGGCCACGGTGGCAAAGTTCGAAGTTCGTCGGAGATAGTAAAGGATTATTCTAAACATCTTAAAAAAATGTTAATAAGAAAATTTAAAATTCCACAATCAATAATTAAACTCCTAATTCTTGCGGTTGTGTTAAACCTTTTGCGCATTATCCTTTTTAATAATACCTCTTTTATCTATATCCTATGGAATATACTTTTAGCTTTTATTCCATTTTTTATAAGCTCCATTTTAATTTTTAAAACTGATAAAAATAATATTATAAAGCCATTTTTCATTATTAGTTTTATACTTTGGCTTATATTTCTACCAAATGCGCCGTACGTCATCACGGACTTTATTCACCTAGGGCGAGTTCATGCTGTACCAGTTATGTACGATATCTTTCTTCTTTTTACTTCGGCTGCTACTGCCTTACTTATGGGGCTATATTCACTTTTCCATATGGAAAAAATGCTACTTTTAAAATTTTCTAAAAAAGTTACTAATATTTTAATCACAATTATAATTTTATTCACGAGTTTTGGTATGTATTTAGGGCGATTCTTGCGTTTTAATAGTTGGGATTTATTTATTAGTCACAACTCTCTTGTATTTGGTATTTGGAACGCACTTTCAAACCCAAATAATCTTATGAATATATACTCTTACACAATTTTATTCTTCTTTTTCATTTATGTGTCTTATATATCTTTTAAAGAAGAAAATATGAAGAATTAAACTAGAGTTATCATTCTCTCATTTTTTAAAAAATAGAGTAAATCAAAATAGAAGTTATTTATTTGCTTATATTCCTAATTTATTGCTATAATATATACACAATAATCAAGTCTAATTTTTTCAAACAGAAAAATTATGATAAAATTTTGGGGAAAAATTAAATTTCTTTCTATTATATAGTATAGAACAGAAAGATATAAGATATATTTATATCTTTAATTGATTATTTATATAAATGTGATAGTCAATTTTATTAGTATTAATTATAAGAATACAGAAGATTAAATGCTTTCTGTTTTACACGAGATGGATAAAGGAAAAGACTACTCAAATCTGCACCGAATGTTGGTGCTCAAATACTTCTGGGCTGTTGTAAGGCGATTTAAAATATCGTTTTTTAGTATTATCTTTTTCGTAATTATTACGGCCGCCCTCGACATATTTATACCGCTCCAGTATTTAAGACTTTGGAATGTTTTAAGTCAGAATAACTTTACGCTTGTAAAAACGGCAAAATTAATAATTCTTTTTGTGCTCGCATTGAATATCTTACGATGGATTACCAGAAGATCGGTAGGATTTATCGATAAATATTTTCAAGCAAATGTCATGGCTGGACTACGTGAACAAGCCTTCTCATATATGATAGGGCATTCACATTCCTTCTTTGCAAATAATTTCGGTGGATCACTAACTCAGAAAATTAGTAAGTATGCTAGATCTTTCGAGAAACTCATGGATAGAATGGTGAATGATGGTTTTCCTCTTGTCATCCAAGCGGTAGGAACTGTCTGGGCTATTTATACTTTCTTACCAAAGTATGCTTTTGTTTTGGCTGTATTCTGTTTTGTCTTTCTCGTCACAACTCTTATCTATACTCGATTTAAACTTAAGTACGATGTTATCGCAGCTATGTCGGATACGAGGACTACAGGTGCACTTGCTGACTCGATCAGTAATCACTCGTCCATTCAACTTTTTGCCGGCCATGAATATGAAAAAGAAAGAGTGGGTGGAGTAATACAAGAGCAAAAGAAGTCTACACTTTTCAATTGGAATTTATGGGAAGGACTTGGAGCTTTTCAAGCTATTTATTCTGTCGGTGTTGAATTCATAATCTTCTGGATGGCTATTTCTGATTGGGAATTAGGATTGATAACTTTACCGATTATAGTTTTGCTCCAAAACTATTTGGGTCGTTTAACTCAAAATTTATTTGGATCCGCTGGAATCATTCGTACTTTTTATGATGGATTTGCTGATGCTCAGGAAATGGCACTTGTCCTAGATACTCCATACAGTGTTAGCGACAAAACTAAAGAGGAAATTAAAAATGTAAAAGGAGAAATTGTTTTTGATAATATCACATATATTTATGATAATAATAATACAAAAGTTTTTGATAATTTTTCTTTAACAATAAAAGCTGGCGAAAAAATTGCTATAGTAGGCTCCTCTGGAGCAGGCAAGTCGACTTTCGTGCGTCTACTTATGCGATTGTTTAACCTAGAAAAAGGAAGAATTTTGATTGATAGAGTAGATATCTCTACTATTTCACAAAAGAATTTACGTGAGAACATAGGATTTGTTCCTCAAGATCCAGTTCTTTTCCATAGAACTCTTATGGAGAATATTCGTTATGGTAAACGTGATGCAACTGACGAAGAAGTAAGAAACGCAAGTCACTTATCAAATTGTGATAAATTTATAGACAGATTGCCTTACGGGTACGATACTTATGTGGGAGAGCGTGGAGTTAAACTTTCAGGTGGAGAGCGCCAGCGTGTGGCTATAGCACGCGCAATTCTAAAGAATGCACCAATACTTGTCCTTGATGAAGCAACTTCAGCACTAGACTCAGAATCAGAAATGTTTATACAAGAAGCACTCGCAAATTTGATTAAAAATAAAACCACGATAGTTATCGCACACAGACTCTCAACTGTTCGTGCTATGGATAGAATAATAGTTATAGAAGAAGGTAAAATAATAGAAGATGCTAGTCATGATGAGCTTGTGGTAAAAGAAGAAGGAGTCTATAAAAAGCTTTGGAGTATTCAAGCTGGAGGATTCCAGGTTGCCAAATAGATTATTTAAATTTTATTTAATTTAATTGATTTATAAAGGAAATATCCAATAATCATGAAAGTCAAAAGAGGGGAGACATAGTAAGGAATTTCTATTCCAAAAGAATCCATCATCATGATGATACCAAGAACGAATATAGAATACATCGCGCCATTTTTCAAAAATACATATTTTTTAATTCTATCGATGTTTCCGATTGTAAACTTTCTTAAGATAAAAGCGCCGAGACCATTACCGAGAATGATAAGAGGGACGGAGAGAGTAAAAGCGAAAGCGCCGAGAACTCCATCGATAGAGAAAGTCATGTCGATAATTTCAAGATAAAGAATTTTGCTAATATCACTCAGCTTATTATCACCTGAGAGAAGTTTCTGTTCTCCTTTCTCTGCATTTTCTTTGAATCCGTTAGTAATGAAGAAAGCAGTAGATCCAACGACAGCAGCAAAAGCAAGCATCGGATTTATTTTAATAGCGTACCAGACAGTAGTGGCTAGAAGTATAGAAACAAGAGCAAAGAACCAGACGCTATTGTTTTGGAAAAATCTCTCGTGATGAAGGCCGATAGTTTTCGATTCAAGGAAAAGCCAGTGGAAGAAAAGAAATATTAAGAAAATTCCACCACCAAGGAGTAGTATGGGGGCGGACTGTGCTACCGCACTGTGAATACTTGGATCATTCGAAAAGGCAGCAGTGAATGAGCCAATAGGGCCGAGTGATGGCATTGTCGCCCAGATAATAGTCCAAGGAAGCAATCCTCTTACTACGAAAACTGCAAAGAAAAATCCATAAAGAAGGAACCAGCGTCTGCCTTTTTTATCCATTGTGCCTAAAACCTCTGCATTTATAACGGCATTATCAACACTTGAAATAATCTCAAACAAACAAAGCCCCAAAATCGTGATTATGATTGTACTCCATGTCATATTTTACAATTATTACATATTTTTTGATTTTATAGTATATATTCGATTAGAAAAATTGTAATTTTCGGGGGCAGAATTAGTTTTTTTGACAAGTAAAAATTGGAGAGGGAAATAGCCTTTATTAGTAGTGCTTTCACGGGCAAAATCTTGTTAATTTTTGTGAAAGGTTGACGAATTGCTCTAATTTTTACATAGTGTTATTTTTTTTAAAAATTACTCTAATTTTGCTTGCGATAAAATAGAGGACAAGAGTATAATATAGACCCAGTTAGAGAGCTGGGTCATTATTAACTAAAATTTTATAAATATGCATTCAAAAAAGAAAATGTCCAGTACAAAAAAAATAGTTGATGTAAAAAATAAAAAAGTTGTTGCAAAAGTTCTCAAGAAAACTAACAAGAATGATTTTATTAAAGGCGTTCAAAAAAGAGATGGAGAAATTGTTCCATTTGATATCGAAAAAATTATGAATGCTGTTAATAAAGCAATGCTTGCAGGTGGTGAAGGATCAGTAGAGGAAGCATCTCTCGTAGCTCACAAGGTTTTAGTAGAAATGGAATTGATAACCAAGGAAAATAAGAACTTTATACCGACAGTTGAAGGTATTCAAGACTCTGTCGAGAAGCAATTAATGCTTGCTGACTACATAAAAGCTTCAAAGAACTACATTCTCTATCGAGAAGAGAGAGCTCGTCTACGTTCTTCTGGTGTTTATGTTTCTGATCATGTAAAAAAGTTAACTGATGAAAGTAAAAAATATTTTAGGAATCCACTTTCTGAATTTGTTTATTATCGAACTTATGCAAAATGGATTGAAGAGGAGGGAAGACGAGAAACTTGGATTGAGACGATTGATCGCTATATGAATTTTATGAAAAGTAATGTTGGTGACAAGTTGAAAGAGTCTGAGTATATTGAAGTTCGTGAAGCAATCCTTAAACAAGAAGCAATGCCCTCGATGAGACTTTTACAATTTGCTGGAGCAGCAGCAGAAAAGACAAACGTTTGTGCCTATAATTGTTCATTCGTTGCTCCTTCAAAATTTCAAGATTTTGGAGACATAATTTATATCTCGATGTGTGGAACAGGTGTTGGTTTTTCTGTTGAAAGTAGAAACATACAATCACTTCCTCAAATTAAAATTCAAACAGGTAAAAAACTTCCAACTTATGTTGTTCCAGATACAAAAGAAGGATGGGCAGATGCATTTGTTTATGGAATGAAAACATGGTTTGAGGGTGATGATGTAGATTTTGATTTTTCTCTTTTACGTCCAGCAGGAGCAAGGCTTAAAATAATGGGGGGTAAAAGCTCCGGACCTCAGCCTCTTATAGACCTTATTGGTTTTACCAGAGAACGCATTTTCCGTCGTCAAGGAAGACATCTTCGCAATATAGATGCTCATGATATTATCTGTAAAATCGGTGAATGCGTAGTGTCTGGTGGAGTTCGCCGAAGCGCCCTTATTTCACTGTCTGATTTAGATGATCAAGATATGCGTGATGCTAAAAATGGCCAGTTCTGGGTTAATGAAGGGCAAAGAATGCTTTCAAACAATTCGGCTGTTTATAATACAAAACCAACAGAAACAGAATTTTTGAAAGAATGGATTTCTCTTATGGAGTCAGGTAGTGGTGAAAGAGGAATCTTTAATCGTGGTTCTTTAACTAAAACTCTTCCAAAAAGAAGATTAGAAATTTCGAAAAATTATATAGGAGAAATGGGGACAAACCCTTGCGGAGAAATTATTCTTCGTTCAAGGCAATTTTGTAATCTTTCTGAAGTTGTGGCGCGTGCGGAAGATACAGAAGAAGACCTACTTCGAAAAATTCGTGTAGCTACAATCCTTGGAACATATCAGTCAACTCTTACAAAATTTGGATATTTAGGAAAAGAATGGAAAAATAATTGTGAAGAAGAAAGATTACTCGGAGTATCTGTCACAGGACAGTGGGATTCAAAACTTTCTCGCGATCCACAAATGTTGACTAAGCTTCGTCTTGAATCAATCCGTGTTAATAAAATTTACGCAAAGAGATTTGATATTGGTGAGTCTACTTGTATTACAGCAGTTAAACCATCTGGTACTGTTTCTCAAACAGTAGACTGTTCATCTGGAATGCATCCTCGCCATTCTCCATATTATATTCGTCGTATTCGTATTTCTGCTACTGATGCATTATTTAAAATGATGAAAGATCAAGGAGTTCCTTATTATCCAGAAGTAGGACAGAATTTAGGCGATGCTAATACTTTCGTACTTGAATTTCCAATGAAAGCACCAATAGATGCAATTTGTAAAGATGATATAACTGCTATTGATCAGCTTGAGCACTGGAAAGTTGTAAAAGTAAACTATACAGAACATAATCCTTCCGTTACTATTTCAGTAGGGGAGAATGAATGGATTAAAGTTGCACATTGGCTTTATCAAAATTGGGATATAGTTGGAGGACTTTCATTTCTTCCAAGAACTAATCACGTATATCAGCTTGCTCCTTATGAAGCAATAGATGAGAAGAAATACAAAGAATTGATTAGTAAAATGCCAGATTTTGATTTTTCAAAAATTATTACTTATGAATTACGTGATGAGACTGAAGTGAAGAGAGAGCTTGCTTGTGTTTCTGGTGTTTGTGATATAGTGTAAAAAGAATTTATGAAAAATTGGATTAAATATACAATTACATTCGTTTCTGTAATGGCCTTTAGGCTCATGCCTTTTCGGGCACCGAATGTAGAGCCTATAATGGCTACTATAATGCCATTAGGTAAAGTTTATGGCAGTGTTATGTCTTTTGTTTTTGGATTCCTTAGTATTGCTTTATATGACTCTGTTACTTCAGGATTTGGTATTTGGACCCTTATAACAGCTTTAGCTTATGGAGCATTAGGAGTAGGAGCGACTTATTTCTTTAAGAATCGTAGTGGTTGGAAGAATTACGCTTTGTATGCAGTCATCGCTACGATTTTCTACGATGCTGTTACAGGGCTTACTATAGGACCTTTATTCTTCCATCAATCATTTATGGTGTCACTGGTAGGACAAGTCCCATTCACAGTTCTTCACTTGCTAGGAAATGTTTCATTTGCTATAGTTCTATCACCGGTGATTGAGAAATGGATGGCAGTCACCTCTGCTCCAGCTACGGCGAGTCAAAGAAAGAGTGAAGTTGTTTTGGTTAGTTAAGTTGTTTAAAAAATTTAAATTAATGTATTTGGAAGTGAGGTGTGATTCCTCCACTGTGCCGCAACGGTAATACTCGAAAGAGATGAGTCCGGTCTTCATACATTGATGTTTCCCGAGCAGGAGAATATATTTATTTATATTGATAAAACTTCTGCTTAGGGCAGGAGCTTTTTTAATTTATATTTATGAAAAATAAAAAACAATATTTATTTATAGGTTTAGTCTCAGTCTTAATATTAATTACAGGTTTTTTATATTTAAATTTTCATTCCTCTCAATCTACTATTAGTAAGGGAGAAGAACAGATAGTATCTAAAGCACTATCTGAGAAAAATGTAAAAGTTTCTCTAACAGTACAAGAGAAAAAATATGAGACGAATATAAAAGAAGGTGGAACTGTATTTGAAGCTATGAAGAAAATACAAGATGAAAGTAATAGTGCAAATCCATTTAGTTTTAAATATAAAGATAATCCTGGACTCGGTAGCTTTATAACAGAAATAAATAATGTAGTAGGTAGTCCTGGGAAATATTGGATTTATTATGTTAATGATAAAAAAGTATCAATCGGAGTGTCTGCGTATATATTAAAAGAAGGTGACATTATTAATTGGAATCAAGAAGGAATATAAAATTATGAAAAAAAATATTTTAAAGAAGTTTATTGTTTTATTTAGTTTGAGTTTTGTTTTGTTTGGATTTAATTTTGTAGGGGCTGTGGATGCTCCAGCACCTATCGCTATAAATTTGAAAGTTTATTCAGGAAACACAGTTCTACTCAATGAACCTCTTACTGTTACAGCTTGTGCTGAATCACCAGAAATGATTGATCCTCTCCAATTTACTGTAAACGGTAAATGTGCAGTCGAGCAGTCGGGATTATTAAATACTTGGACTTGGAATTATACACCAAGTGGCTGGCTCGATAGTCTTAGTGGATATACGACTACACATGATTTTTCAAAAACTTGGGGTTGGTTTAATAATTTAAATTATGGCAATGTGGCACTCAATCAACATATTCTTTCTAATGGTGAAGAGCTTCTTTTGACCTATAATTCTTTTCCTCTTCGTATTTCTGTTTCAAAGAATTCTGGAATAATAGGGGATACTATAACATTTATAGCAGAAGAAGAAAGTACTTTTGATGAAAATTACAATATGATTTGGACATCATCATTAGGAGCTACAATAACGCTAGGAACTGAATCTTGCACCACTATCGCAGACGGGACTTGTTCTATTATTTTAGATACGGCTGGGTCAATCAATGCCATTGGTAATAAGGATCTATATGTTCCATCTAATAATTTGAGTATAGAAGTTTCGGAACCTGTTCGTCATTCTTCTAGTGGCTCATACATACAAAATTTTATAAAACCCATAATAGTTCCTAAAACTTTTAGTGTAGATAATGCTTTAAAATTTTTAGAAATAAATCAGAAAAGTGACGGATCATATAGTGCTCCAATGTACACTGATTGGGTGGCTGTAGCTTCTGGAGCAGGGGATAATAAAACAATTCAAGAAAAATTAATTAAATATTATAAAGAAAATAATTTAGATAGTAATTTGGCCACAGATAATGAAAGGCGTGCCATGGCGCTCATGTCACTTGGTATAAATCCATACTATGGAACAAATGTGGATTATATTAAGAAAATTGCTGACAGTTTCGATGGGGCACAATTTGGAGACAAAACACTTGTGAATGATGATATCTTTGCTTTGATAGTTTTGAAAAATGCTGGATATTCTGTAAATGATGAATTAATAACAAAGGATTTAAACTATATTATTTCTAAACAAGGTGAAGATGGTTCATGGGGAAGTATTGACATGACGGCTGCGGGGATACAAGCTTTGAAAAGTTTTGAAAATATTGCCGGTGTAAATGATGTAATTTCAAAGGCGGAAAAATATATAACAACAAATCAAAAGACGGATGGCGGCTTCGAAAATTCATCATCTACTTCTTGGGTACTTCAAACTTTGTTTGCGGATAAAGAAATTTTAAAAGGGGAAGGTTATTTAGCTTCTAAACAAGAGGTAGATGGTGGAATGGAAAGCGTCGGAACTGACCTAAATACTCGTATCTGGGCAACAGCTTATGCTATACCTGCGATATTACATAAACCTTGGGATATAATTCTAAATAATTTTTCCAAACTAGATATAAGTACTTTAACAGTAAACAAAAATGAAATTATTAAACAAAACAGAAAAGTTGACCCTAAAATATCTAATATAAATAGTGGTAAAATAATAAAAAGTACGGAGGATAAAAAGAAAATAGAAAACATATTTGATAGTAATGGGGAGGTGAAAATTAATAAACCTTCAAATATATGGCATATGATAAGTGCTCCTTTTGGCTGGCTTTTAGGAAAGCTTGGGTTCTGATATAATAAATGAATGAAAACACAAGTAAAATTTATTATATTTATAGTAATAGTTATAGTATTAATAGGGGGGTTTGGAATTTATTCTGCCCTTAAATCAGCACCACCAAGCAAGCTTGATGGATTCACACAATGTTTGAAAACATCAGGAGCAGAATTCTATGGAGCATTCTGGTGTCCTCATTGTCAGGAACAAAAAGCAGAGTTTGGAACATCTGCAAAATATCTTCCATATATAGAATGTTCAAATCCTGATAATTCTCAGACTCAAATTTGTATTGATAAAAAGATTGAAAGTTATCCCACTTGGTATTTTAAGGATGGTACTAGTCAGAATGGCAGACTCACGCTTCAAACTTTAGCAGATAAGACACAATGCGTACTTCCTCAATAATTTATGCCTGCATATGTAGAAATAGTAAATAAAATTCTTGCAATTGGAACAATTAGTTTACAAGTTTTTATTGTAGCTATCTTAACGGGATTAATTTTTTTAAGAAATAGAGAAAATACTTTTCTAATATTTGTGAAAGAATATACTTTTATTTTAGGTTTTTTGGCAGCACTTGGAGCTTTTATTCTTTCTCTTTTCTATTCTAATATTGTTGGATTTCCACCATGTGAACTATGTTGGATTCAGAGAATTTTCTTATATCCACAATTAATACTTTTTGGAATGGAATTATATAAGCACGATCGCTCAATTGTAGACTTCAGTATTGTCTTTGCTACTATTGGATCAATCGTTTCTGTCTACCACTTATATATAGAAAATGGGGGAGCATCAAATCTCGGCTGTGCTGCCCTTTCACCTGCAAATGCTGCCCAAGTCTCTTGTGCTACTCGCTACATATACGAATTCGGTTACGTTACCATGCCTCTCATGGCTCTTACTTTATCTTTATTTATAATAACCATTTTGGTAAATTATAAATATATAGCAAGGGTGAAATAAAAAAATATGGTATAATATTTATATGCATATTGATGAAGGAACAATCATAAAACTTCTAAATACTTCAGGACTCGTTAGTAAGACTGACGTCGCAATGGCCTTAAAGAAATCGAAAGAAACTAATCAATCATTAGGCTCTGTTTTGATGAGTGATGGGAAGTTAACTGAGAAAGATTGGAATAGTATGCAAGCTGTTTCCCTTGGAATTCCTTTTGTCAGCTTGAAGGGTGAACATATACCACCTGACGTTCTAAATTTAATTCCTGAGCCTATTGCAAGAACAAATAATATCATTGCCTATAAAAAAAGCACTACAGGTCTTGAGGTTGCGATGTTAGATGTGGATAATCTACCAGTTATTGATTTTATAAAAAAGAAAGTTGGCGTTCGTATTCTTCCTCGTATGACTTCCTCTGACTCTATTAAAGAGGCACTTGGTTTGTATCAGAAAAGTTTGCAAGCAGACTTTGAAGATATCATTAAAAAAGAAAGTAATCAAATAAAGTCAGTTGTTGATAATTCTTTTTCAAATGAAAAGATGAGTGGGACAGAGAAGACAGAAAAAGAACTTGCTGAAGATATACCAATCGTAAAAATTGTAGATACTTTGATATCTCATGCTATTCTCCAAGGTGCTTCTGATATACACATTGAGCCATGCGAAGAGTCACTTGTTATTCGATATCGTATTGATGGAATTTTGCATGATGCGATGATTCTTTCCAAAGATACAGCTCCTGGAATTGTCGCTCGTATAAAAGTACTTTCCAATTTAAAGCTCGACGAGAAGCGTCTTCCCCAAGATGGCAGATTTAAAATAGTGAATGATTCTGGGCGAGTCTCTTTCCGTGTTTCCACTCTCCCTACTTATTTTGGAGAGAAAACAGTTATAAGAATTTTACGTGAGAATGCTAAGGGATTTTCCTTGGAAGGACTTGGTTTTCATGGTGAAGCGCTTGAAAGAATTCATAGAGGTATGAAAAAAAGAAACGGGATGCTTCTGACGGCTGGGCCTACTGGTTCAGGTAAAACAACAACGCTCTATACAATGCTCGACATCCTAAATACACCCGATGTAAATATTTCAACAGTTGAAGATCCGATAGAATACCAAATGGCTCGTATAAATCAAACACAAACGAAAGCCGAAATAGGGCTAACTTTTGCGAATGGATTACGTACCTTACTTCGTCAAGATCCAGATATCATAATGGTGGGTGAGATTCGTGATGGAGAGACGGCAGGACTCGCTGTGAATGCTTCTTTGACTGGCCACTTGGTTCTCTCAACTATTCATACGAACTCAGCTGCAGGAGCGATTCCACGTATGATAGATATGGGTGTGGAACCTTTCTTGATTGTCTCTACTGTTAAAACTGTTATCGCTCAACGTTTGGTTCGTAAACTTTCAGAAGAAAAGGAAGAATATCTTTTAAGTGCGGTAGAGTTGGAAGCCTTAGCGAAAGTTGTAAATTTAGACGTTGTATTGGCAGCTCTAAAAGCTGAAAGCATTGTCGCACCTGCCGCTACATGGAAAGAGATTCCATTCTATAGACCAAAGCCCAACAAAGATTCTCCAGATGGTTATCATGGACGTGTAGGAATTCACGAAGTTTTAGAAGTAAGTTCAACAATCAAAGAAATGATATTAAAGAATTCTTCTGCTGATGATATTGAAAAAATGGCTAAAAAAGAAGGAATGATGACGATGATAGAGGATGGTATTTTCTTGGTAGCATCAGGTGTGACTTCTACCGAAGAAGTCTTGCGTGTGGTGTCTGAATAGCATCGCGTTTATTCGACTTACGCGATGTGATTTGTAAAATCAAAAAATGAAATTTAAATATAAAGAACAAAATAAAGAAGGAGTTTTCGTAGATGGAGTAGCAGAATCTCCGGATATGTTTACTCTCGCTCGTGAAATCAGAGCGAAGGGAAGTATTCCTCTTTTGGTTAAAGAATTGACTGGAAAAGAATTCAAATTTAGTTTTGATTTAGAAATTTTTGGCTCTGTTTCTCTTTCTGAAAAGATAATGTTTACAAACAATTTAAGCGGGATGCTCTCGGCAGGACTCGCTCTTACTCGTGCATTATCAGTTCTAGAAAAACAAACCAAAAATAAAACCTTTAATAATATTCTAAAAACATTGATTGATGATATTAATAAAGGAGGAACACTTTCAATGGGGATGAAAAAGTTTCCGAAAGTTTTTTCTGGAATTTTCGTATCAATGGTTCACTCAGGTGAAGAGTCTGGTAGTTTACCAGGGACACTTAAAGAAGTAGGGGGTACACTAAAGAAAACTTATGACTTAAACAGAAAAATTAAAGGAGCTCTAATGTATCCATCTATTATTTTAGGTGCTATTTTTTTAATTGGAGTTTTGATGATGATATATGTAGTGCCAACTCTCACGAAGACCTTTTCAGATATGGGAGTAGAATTACCTGGTGCAACTCAGTTCATTATATTTATTTCGGATTCATTGACAGAGCATTTTTTACTATTCTTCTTGATTGTAGTATCTGTCATAGGGTCTTTTGTTTTATTTGCTAAGTTAAAATTTACTCAAAGATATTTTGATTTAATTATTCTGAAAATTCCAATGTTGGGGACTTTATTAAAAGAAATGAATACAGCTCGTACCGCAAGGACGCTCGCTTCACTATTATCTTCTGGGGTTGATGTCTCCAAAGCTCTATCTATCACAGAAGAAGTTTTACAAAATGTTCATTATAAGGAATTGATTCATAATTCTATTTTTTCAATTGAGAAAGGCATACCATTATCAGCTTCTTTTAAAGAGAATACTCATCTTTATCCAATAATGGTTGGAGAGATGATAGAAGTGGGGGAAGAAACAGGAAAGCTATCTCAAATGCTAATAGATATTGCAAACTTTTATGAAAATGAAGTTGACGACAAAACAAAAAACCTTTCGACTATTATAGAACCAGTCTTAATGATCTTTATCGGAGCAGCTGTCGGATTCTTTGCTATTGCTATGATAAAGCCGATGTATTCAGTAATGGATAATATTAATTAATTATTATTATGATAAAATTCTTAAAAATAAACAAAAACAAAGGATTCACACTAATAGAAATATTAATAGTGATTGTCATCATTGGAATTATTTCCTCAATTGTTATATTGAATCTTTCTAAGTTTAGGAATGAACAGTTATTGAAAAATACTACTCTTGATGTGGTTTCTCTTTTGAGTAAGGCTAGACAAAATACTCTTTCTTCAGTTAATTCTATAAATTATGGAGTACATTTTGATAGTAATCAGGCTGTACTTTTTACTGGGACTGGATACACATCGAATAGTACAACTAATGAGCCAATTGTTTTTAATAGTAGGGTTATAATTCCGATGCCCTATGGTTTAGATATAGGAGGAGGGAGTGATGTTATCTTTGAGAGGTTAAACGGAGAGACTATTGGGGGTACAATTAAAATACAATTGACATCTGACTCTACAAAACAAAAAATAATTACTGTTGGCAAAATAGGTAATGCAAGTTCAAATTAAAATGATAAATAAAAATAAAAAAAATTTAGGTTTTACATTAATTGAAGTTCTTGTGGCTTGCTCCATAATTTCTTTATCTATGTTCGCTTTAATGCAGACAGCGGAAAATGGAATTAGACTTTCTAATGAGGCTCTAAATAAATCACAAGCAAGTTTGCTTCTCGAAGAGGGAGCTGAATCAGTCAAATCCATTCGTAATAATTCTTGGGTGACAATAGCTAACTTAAGTTTAAATACGCCATATCATCTATTTTTTAATACAACTACAAAGGTTTGGGTTCTTGATACTAGTACTACCAATTTATCTGAAAGTATTCCTAGCTATCCTATCGATGGGGTTTTTAATAGGACTGTAACTTTTTATGCTATAGGCAGAGATGCAACCAGTGGGGATATCGTAGTGGAGGGAGGGAATGCAGATCTGGGAACAAAAAAAGTGACGATAACTGTGACTTGGAATTCCAAAAAAGTTGTAAATTCTAAAAGTTTGTCTTTTTATATAAGTAATATTTTTAATTAGAAATGAAATTTAATTATAACAATAAAAAAGCATTTAGTTTGGTGGAGATAGTAATTTATATTGCTATTTTTACTGCTTTATCTATTGTGGTTATTAATTCATTTATTGTTGTTCTCTCATCTTTTTCTATGATTCGTAGCAATCATGACTTATTGAATTCTGGATCTATAGCGATGGAGAAAATGACGCGTGAAATTCGCCAAGCAGATAGTATTGATATCCTTAATTCAACGAATGAAGTTTTACAATTAAATAGCACAGATAGTTCTTCTAATCCTGTTGTTGTTAAGTTTGCAAAAACAGGAAATGCTTTAAATTTATATAGAAATGGTACTCTTGTTGGTAATTTACTTACTTCTAAAGTAATTTTAACGTCTATTTCTTTTGATCATACTTCAAATGCAAAAAGTGAAGGTGAAAAAATAAAGATGGTATTGAAATATATTGCAGGCAAAATAGATAAAACAGAGAATTTTTATGATACTGCAATATTAAGAGAAAAATATTAAATGAAAAATAAAATCAAAATTAAATATAATGGTGGGGCAGCAATGATGGTGCTCGTTGTATTCTTCGTTTTTATAAGTTTAACAATTCTCATGGGAATTGTGACCCCAACGGTGAGAGAATATAGAACCATCACGGACAATTTCAAATCAAAACAAACATATTTCTTAGCTGAATCGGGGATAGAAGATGTTGTTTATAGGCTTAAAAATAATATAAAGACAGATGTAACCGAGACTTTAGTATTAGGAAAGTCTGAAACTACAACAACTATCACTGATATAACAGGTAACCAAAAGGAGATAAGCTCTCTAGCTGATACGAATTCTATACAAAGAAAAGTTAATGTTATATTAGATACCGGAGTAGGAGCTTCTTTTAGTTATGGTGTAGAAATAGGAGCTGGCGGTTTTCAAATGGATAATGGATCACAGATAATCGGGAGTGTGTATTCAAATGGGCCTATATTTGGATCTGGATCAATATCTGGTTCAGCTACTTCTGCTAATTTGCCAGCACTGACAGCAGATCAATCAAATGGATCAGGCACACCTGATTATGATGTATATTTTGGCAACAACAATACCACTCAGGATTTTGCTCAAAGTTTTCAGGTTAGTTCAACTGGTGTACTAAATAAACTTCAACTTTATTTGAAAAAAGTTGGGACACCTTCTAATATGACGGTACGTATTGTGACAGATTCAGCAGGGAAACCTGGTACGACAACTTTAACCTCTGCAACACTTGCAACTTCATTATTATCTACAAACTACGGATGGGTAGATATTCCTTTTACTACCTATATTCAACTTACTTCTGGTATAAAATATTGGATAGTTTTGGATGCCCCTACTTCTTCTTCTAGTTATTTTAAAATTGGAGCCAATAATAATGGATATACTAATGGTGTAGGGGAGATAGGATCATACAATGGAATTTGGGGTAATACTACTCCTACGGGGCTCGATGGATTTTTTAGTATATATATGGGGGGGCTGACTGGTTCTATAAGTGGTATAACAGTTGGGACTGACACAGTAGGTAATGCCTATGCACATACAGTTAACAACTCAACAATCCGAGGGACTAATTATTGTCAGGTAGGGAGTAGTAACAATAAACCATGTAATACATCAAAAACTGATCCTATACAAATTCCTATGTCTATATCAGAGCAGAATATTGCAGATTGGAAAACTGCTGCTGCTTTGGGTGGTGTAATAATAGGAGATTATACTGTTTCTACAAATAAAAATTTAGGTCCTAAAAAAATTACAGGTAATTTAACGGTAAGTGGAAATGACACGACCCTTACTATGGATGGAACTATCTGGGTTCAAGGTAATTTAATAATAGATAACAATAGTATAATGAAACTCAATTCTAGTTATGGTACGTCTGAAGGGGTTGTTGTGGTTGATGGGACAATAACTATTAATAATAATGGTAGTTTTCAAGGGTCAGGATCTGCTGGAAGTTATATGATGGCTCTTACTACATCATCTTCTACTTCTGCTATTAATTTATCAAATAACTCTGGAGCTGTAGCTTTATATGCTGCTAATGGAACTATCAATGTAAATAATAATGGTGAAGCTATATCATTAACAGGTTATATGGTTCATCTGAATAATAATGCAGTTATTACATATAAAGAAGGGTTAGCTAATGTTAACTTCATAAGTGGACCATCTGGAACTTGGAATATAGATAGCTGGAAAGAAGTAGAATAAAAGGCATTTTTGTGGTAAAATGACTAAATGAAAGATATAAATAAGCTTATTGTCGCTAATTGGAAGATGAACCCGCAATCTAAAAAGGATGCGGAGATTATTTTTAAAAACATTTCTCTATTTGTAAAAAATTTAAAAAAAATAGACGTAGTAGTCTGTCCACCATATACTTATCTCTATTTGAAAGATAAAATAAAAAATAAGAAATTAAAATTGGGTAGTCAAGATGTTTTCTATAAAAAAGAAGGCTCTTATACTAGTGAAGTCTCAATCGGAATGCTTAAAGATTTTGGAGTAGAGTATATTATTTTAGGTCACTCTGAGAGGAGAATGACAGGGGATACGAATAGTATTATAAATAAAAAGATTTTAGCTACTCTGAAAGCAAAGATTAATCCAATTTTCTGTATTGGAGAAAGTAAAAGAGATGCTAATGGATTTTATTTATCCTTCATAAAGCAACAAATTATAGAAGGATTAGCTCTCGTAACTAAACCTCAAATGAAAAATGTAGTTATTGCTTATGAGCCTGTGTGGGCCATAGGTAGTAATGCCGTCAGGGAAGCGACCTCTGCAGAATTCATAGAAATCAGAATTTATATTAAAAAAATAATAGCTGACTTGTTTGATATTAAGACAGCTAATGAGATTAAAATAATTTATGGAGGTTCTGTGCATCCAACAAATGCAAATATTTTAATAAAAGATGGTGGGGCAGATGGATTGCTCGTAGGAAGGGATAGTTTAAATAAAAAATTATTTGGACAGATTATTAATTTAGTAAAATAAGTAAACTAAAATGAAATCAATAAAAGACATAGAGAACTTGAAAGGGAAGAGAGTAATGGTAAGAGTAGACTTTAATGTTCCTATGAAGGACGACAAAATCGTCGACGATTTTCGTATTAAAGCTGTGTTGCCAACTATTCTATATTTACAAAAGAAAGGAGCGGTAGTCATACTCATAGCTCATATAGGTGAAGATGGAGAGAAAAGTTTGAAGCCAGTTGCTCTGAGACTCAAAAAACTTGTAAAGAATTTCAACTTTATTGAGTCACCAATCTTTTCAGATATAACAAAGAGAACCATAAATAATTTCAAGAATGGTGATGTAGTTTTACTTGAAAATATTCGTCGTGAAGCAGGTGAAAAGACAAATTCGCCTTCATTTGCAAGGGGATTATCACGATTCGGCGACATCTATGTGAATGATGCATTTTCCGTCTCGCACCGTGTACATGCTTCTATTATGGGGATTACAAAATATCTACCAAGTTATGCAGGGCTCCAAATGCAAGATGAGATAAACAACTTATCTAAAGCTTTCAATCCTAAACACTCATTTCTTTTCATTTTAGGTGGAGCAAAATTTGAAACAAAAATTCCATTAATAAAGAAATTCCTTCGTGACGCTGATCATGTATTTATCGGTGGAGCTATTGCGAATGATTTTTTTGCACATAAAGGATATGAAGTAGGAGTATCTCTAGTAGGAGGAAGTAATTTGCAGATCAAGCCATTTTTAAAATGTAAAAATTTAGTTTTACCTACTGATGTTATCGCTGTTAAAGGAAATACTCATCGCGATATAAAACCCAACGAAGTAACTTCTGAAGAAAATATTTTAGATATAGGTGCAGCCTCTATCGAAGTACTGAAAGAATTAATAGAAAAAGCGCAATTTGTACTTTGGAATGGGCCACTTGGTAAATACGAAAGTGGCTTCAGTGGATCTACAGAAAGTGTTTTGAAAATTATTGCTAAGAGTAAGGCTATGAGTATTGTCGGTGGAGGGGATACTGTCGCTCTTATATCTAAATTAAAATTAGGAAGTAAAATAGGCTTCGTCTCGACTGGCGGTGGCGCCACTCTCGATTTCTTAGCCCGCGGCACACTCCCAGGGATTAAAGCATTAAAATAATTTTTTATAGTTTATTATGCCCAATGAAATTGAGCTTCTAGATCTTCTTTTGAAGAATAGGGGAATAAAAAAAGAAGATAGAGAAAAGTTTCTAAATCCTTCATATGAGAACAGTCTTTATGATTCCTTTCTGATGAAGGACATGGAGCGTGCATGTGTTCGTATCTTTGAAGCTGTTGAAGCGAAAGAGAAAGTAGTTATCTATACCGACTACGATTGTGATGGAATTCCTTCGGCGGTCATAATGCATGACTTTTTCCAAAAGATTGGTTTTGAGAATTTTACTATTTATATACCAGACAGACATGATGAAGGATATGGACTTCACATGGATGCGATTAAAAATTTCATTGATGAGGAAGTGAAGCTTCTTATAACTTTCGACTTAGGAATTACAGCAATAGAAGAAGTAGTAGAAGCAACTGCAAATGGAATAGATGTAATCATAACGGATCATCACCTGCCCAAACGAAATGAAGAGGATACTCTAGATATTCTACCAAATTCTTATGCAATTCTTAATCCAAAACAAGTCTTGTGTGAGTATCCTGACAAAATGCTTTGCGGGGCAGGTATAGCTTTCAAACTTGTGCAAGCTTTGATAAAGAAATATGGAGAATATTGGAAGATAAGTACTGGTTGGGAAAAATGGTTACTCGATATGGTTGGAATGGCAACATTGGCTGACCAAGTACCTTTGCTAGATGAGAATCGCGTCTTTGCTTTTTATGGATTAAAAGTTTTACAAAAAGGAAAGCGCCCTGGCATGGTAGAGATTTTCCGTAAAGCAAATGTTGACGTTTCTAAATTAAGTGAAGAGGATATTACTTTTACTCTTGCCCCTCGTATCAATGCAGCATCTCGTATGGCTGATCCGATGATGGCATTTGATGCACTTTCAACAAAGGATTCGGTACTTGCGAAATCTTATGCAGACAATTTATCTAAAATAAATAATGATAGAAAAATAATGGTAGCTCATATTATGAAAGAAGTGAAAAAAGTAATGAGCAAAAGAGAAGAGAAGAAGGTAGTAGTTATCGGTAATCCTGCATGGAGAATAGGAGTCCTTGGAATAATTGCTTCAAAGATTGTAGAAGAATACAAGAGACCAGTATTTGTTTGGGGCTCTGATGGTAGTGATGAACTCAAGGGTTCATGTCGTTCTTATGGTGGAGTAAACTTGGTAGAAATGATGAGTATGCTTCCAGAGAACAGCATGACTTCTTTTGGAGGGCACAAAGGTGCTGGAGGGTTCGCTATCGCACACGAAGAAATTCATTTTCTAGAAGAAAGAATTTTAAAAGTATTTGATGACTTAGAGAGTATAGAAGAAGAGTCAAATGAAGATGGAGTAGAAGCTACTATCGATATGGATGATATAACAAATGCAAATTATAACGTCATAGCCAAGCTTGCACCGTATGGGGTAGGGAATCCTAAACCGAAATTCCTTTTCAAAGATGTACCAGTATATGCAATAAAAGAATTTGGTAAAGAAAAGAATCATATAGAGTTAAGTTTCCTAAACAGTAAAGGTAAGGTTGTGAAAGCAATAGCTTTCTTTAAAACAAAAGAAAGTTATAATGGGAAAGTAGAAGTGGGGAGTAGAGTAAATATGGTCGCCACTTTTGAGAAGAGTACATTTGGTGGTAGAACAGAATTACGATTAAGAATAATAGACATATTATGATAAATAAAACAGTAGAAATATACACAGACGGTTCGTCATTGGGAAACCCAGGTCTTGGAGGATGGGGAACTGTCGTCGTAGAGAAAGAAAAAATAATAGAAGAACTTGGTGGATGTGATAAGAATACGACGAATAATCGCATGGAGCTTCAGGCCGCCATCGAGGCAATTAAATATATAAATAAAAAACATAAAGAAAGTACTGTGACTATTCATGCAGATTCTTCTTATGTGTTAGGAGGAGTAACAAATTGGATTTTTGGTTGGGAGAAGAATGGGTGGAGAACAGCTAACAAGAAACCAGTCATGAATCAAGATTTATGGAAAGAATTAATCGGAGTTGTTCGAGCATCAAAAGCGACAATTACTTGGCAGAAAGTGAAGGGACACTCAGGTCACATTTATAATGATAAGGCAGACGAAATAGCTACAACTTATGCAGCTAACCAAAAAAGAAATTAGTTTAATAATCGTAATAATAATAATTGCTTTAGTGCGATTTTTCTTTTTTCTGCCAGAAAAACCCACGTACCAAAATGCAGTAGGGAAGGAGGTAGTGCTCGTTGGTATGGTGAGTGATGATCCAGATGTCCGTCTTACTAATAAGCATTTGAATATAAAATTAAAAGATAAAGATGTGAATATTTTGGTTTTTGTCGGAAGGGATAAAGAAGTTGCCTATGGGGACGAAGTGAAAGTTAAGGGAATATTAGAGGAACCTGAGAACTTCATTACAAATTCTGGCAAAGAATTTAATTATAAAAGATATCTCGCGAATCAAGATGTTTATTTTATGATTAAGAATGCTCAAATTGAAATTCTTTCAAGCGGCAATGGTAGCAAAATATATAGTTTACTTTTTAAAATAAAGAATTCTTTTATGAGGAATATTAATCAGGTAATATCTATGCCTGAGAGTGATCTTGGCAATGGCCTTATACTTGGTGCGCGAGGAGGATTCGATGAAGATACGAAGAATGAATTTATAAATACAGGAACGATACATATTATTGCTTTATCTGGCTACAACGTCACTATCGTGGCGGATAATGTTATCAAAACGTTGGGGTTTATTTTCTCGAAAACTATCTCGATTGTTTTTGGGGGAGTCGTTAT
Organism: Minisyncoccota bacterium; assembly: GCA_036171755.1. GTDB lineage: Bacteria > Patescibacteriota > Minisyncoccia > Phycocordibacterales > UBA9973 > UBA8515. The sequence continues at coordinate 10,257 of JAVHRS010000052.1, read as the reverse complement.
ACTTTTGTTTATTATCATGACTGGTGCTTCAGCCACCGCCATACGAGCAGGGATTATGGCCTCAATCATGCTTCTCGGTAGGATGACAGACAGGAAGTACTTAGCAGGGCGTGCACTCATAGTAGCAGGACTCCTAATGGTGGCTTATGATCCACGAGTACTTGTTGATATGTCTTTCCAATTGTCTTTTATTGCAACTGGGGGAGTGCTTTATCTCACACCAAAAACCCTAAACTGGTTTAGGTTTGTTTCACTGCGTTTTGGCTTTCGAGAAATGGTGGCTTCGACCATCGCGGCGACTATTTCCGTCATGCCAATATTGCTTTATCTGACTGGAGTATTTTCTCTGGTATCTCTACCAGCTAATTTCTTGATATTATTACTTATTCCTTACGCGATGTTTTTCATCTTTGTTACAGGGATTGCAGGTTTTATTGCACCCGTACTCGCAATATTTTTCGGGTATATTACATATATAATACTTCTTTACATACTAGGAGTTATTCACTTCTTTGGTTCGTTGCCATTCGCTAGCTTTACTATCCAATCTTTCCCGCTGGTTCTAACAATAATAATTTATATATTTTTACTTAGGTGGATTTTTAAAGAGAAGTTTTAAAATTATTTTCTACCGATTCCCAATTTAAATTTGCAAAAAAAGCTTCTATGTATTTTTTCTTTTCAGATGGAATATAGTCGAGGTAGTATGCATGCTCCCACATATCAAGACAGAGGACAGGAGAGAGTCCAGTAAGTTGGCCTAGGTGATGTTCATCTACCCAAGAAATAATTAATTTATCACTCATTTGATCATAGTAAAGAATACTCCACCCAGGTCCACGAGTCGTAGCGATGAATTTAAAATGAGTTAAGAAATTTTCAAATGAGCCCCACTCTTTTTCTATACCTGCATACAAATCTCCATTTTTATTAATTTCTTTTTTACCATTTGAAAGGGATGCGAAATAATATTCATGATTACGCATTCCGTCGAATTCAAATCCGAAACGACGTCCAAGTTCACCTAGCACGAAAGCATTTTTCTCCACGTCACTTTTAAATTCACTTATTTTGTTGAAAATAAGATTTGTATTTGTGACATATCCTTTATAAAGTTTTAAGTGCTCCTCTATTGTTTTTGGACTTATTCCAGCTAGCTCACCTATCTCAAATGTTTTTGTTTTAAATGTTTCCATAATGTTTTTGTGTATTTAGTGTTAATATATAAAGTATACCATGGAACGCACAAGAAAATACTTACCATATGTACCTCTTATAATTCTTATTATTTTGACCGCTAGTGTTTGGTTTTTAGTTTTTCAGCATAAAAATAATAATTATTTAAAAGTTGTATTTCTAGATGTCGGCCAAGGAGACGCCATATATATAGAGGCACCCAATGGGAGACAAATGCTTATAGATGGAGGACCCGACGCATCTTTACTTGCAAGTTTGGCGAAAGTTATGCCCTTCGCCGATAGATCTATCGATATGATTCTGGCAACTCATGAAGACCAAGATCATATCGGAGGATTTCCACTATTACTCGACAATTATAATGTGACGAGCATTATAGAAAATGGGATGGTTTCTACGACTTCTGTTTCTGCTTCACTAGAGGAAAAAATTACAAAGAAAAAAATAAATAAAATAATTGCACGACGTGGGATGCATATCATACTAGATGACAAGAAAAATATTTATTTTGATATTTTGTTTCCTGATAGAGATGTTTCAAACTTTGAAAGCAATGATGGATCAATAGTAGGGAAGTTGGTCTATGGCAATGAGTCATTTATGTTCACTGGGGACGCTTCTCTCTATACTGAGAATTTAATAGAATGGAACGAAAAAGATATTACTTTAAAGTCTGACATACTCAAGCTTGGTCACCACGGTTCACGTACATCATCGAGTACTCTTTGGCTTGAAAAGGTGAATCCCGAAATAGCAATAATATCAGTAGATAAGAATAACAAATATGGTCATCCACACAAGGAATTACTCGACAGACTCTCGTCTCTTAGAATTCCATTTTTAAGTACAGCTGATCTTGGAAATATAATTTTTGAAACTGATGGAAAAAAAATTTTTAGATAAAAATAAAACTCTCGAGTTAATCGAGAGTTTTATTTTATGATTCCGGCTTTCTTTAATACTGCATAAGCTCCATGTTTATTGATAGTCTTGATAGCTTTGGTTGAAAGTGTAAGAGGGAAATATTTCTTTAGCTCAGGAACATAGATTCGTTTCTTCTGAAGGTTTGGATATTTACGAACCATACCAGTAGGGTTAAATTTAGTAGCACGAACAACGTTCGAGTAGCCACCACCCATAATTGAGCCCTTTTTTGTTATATCACAAACTTTCGCCATAGATGAAGGTATGCTATCATATTAAATATACATATGCAAGCAATTGATCAGATATTCTATATAGTTGTACTTATAATGTCCGTAGTGGTTCATGAATTTTCTCATGGCTACGTAGCGTATCTACTAGGGGATAATACAGCTCGCCTAAGTGGTAGGCTTACCTTAAACCCTATAAAACACCTTGACCTTTTCGGTTCAATTATACTTCCTTTCTTACTTATTATTTCAAATGCGGGTTTTGTAATTGGTTGGGCAAAGCCTGTACCTTATAATCCGAACAATCTTAGTAATAAGAGATGGGGGAATTTACTTGTAGCTATTGCTGGTATAGTTGCTAATCTCATTTTAGTTATTGTATTTGGCCTTTTAATTAGGTTTGTTCCAATGTTGGGGATTCCATTTGGTAGTCCTTTCTATAAAATTACTTCTATTATTGTTATATTAAACTTAGTTCTTATCCTTTTCAATCTAATTCCTATTCCACCACTTGATGGATCAAAAGTTTTATTTTCTTTCCTTCCTTTTAAATATAGGTATATTGAATATTTCTTAGAGAAATGGGGGATGTTTCTTCTCCTATTCTTTATAATTTTCCTATGGGGTAAAGTAGCACCTCTTATTTTTGTATTTTTCCATTTAATTACAGGAGTTTCTTTGGGTTAAATAGCAACTTGTCTTTATACTTGCTTTATTTAGTACTTTATAGTAAAGTATTTGGACTAGTCGCTTTAGACTATTTTTAATTTAATATGCCTACAATTAACCAATTGGTTCGTAAGAGCCGTAAAATAATCAAGAGAAAATCTAAAGCTGTGGCTTTGGCTCGTGGTTTTAATTCTATTAAGAACAAGCCAGTTTATTATCCAGCCCCATTCAAGCGTGGAGTTTGTACAAAAGTTTCAACAACTACACCTAAGAAGCCTAACTCAGCTCTCCGAAAGATTGCTCGTGTTCGTCTTACAAATGGTATGGAAGTTACAGCATACATTCCAGGAGAAGGGCACAACCTACAAGAACACTCAGTAGTTATGATCCGTGGTGGACGTGTGAAAGATCTTATTGGAGTACGTTATCATATAGTTCGTGGACGTCTAGATACAACAGGAGTTGAGAAGCGTCGCCAGTCAAGAAGTCTCTATGGTACAAAGACACCTAAAGCAGCAGTTAAGAAATAATTTAAAATAATATGCGAAGAAAAATAAAAAATAAGAATATAGTTGAACCAGATATTTTATATAAATCTCAGAAATTAGCAAAATTTATAAACAATATCATGCTTCATGGAAAGAAGGAGACTGCTCGTAAGTCAGTTTATAAAGCTTTTGAAATTATCAAAGAGAAAACTGGCAATCCAAATCCACTAGAAGTTTTCGATACAGCTTTGAAGAATGCAGGTCCTACAGTGGAAGTTCGTTCACGTCGTATCGGTGGTGCAAACTACCAGGTTCCTCGTGAAGTTCGTCCTGAGAGACGCCTTGCTTTAGCAATGAGATGGATGATAGATGCAGCTCGCTCAAAGAAAGGAGCACCTATCGCAGAGAAGCTTGCTGAAGAATTAATACTTGCTTCAAAGAATGAAGGTTCCGCTATAAAGAAGCGTGATGATACCCACAAGATGGCAGAGAGTAACAAAGCATTCGCTCACTTCGCTTGGTAGTAGTTATATAAAATATTTAAAGTGTAAAACTCCCCAAAAGGGGAGTTTTATTATATATTATAGGCATTTATCATTTTACCTACTCGAAGCTATAGCATCCAATTGGTAAAGATGATATCATACAATGATGAGTGCAGAAAAATTAATTTTAGAATATTTAAGAAATATTAAAGGAAAACATGTTATTAGATACAAGGGTACACGCTTAGGATTTTTTGGTTTGCCTGATTTTAAATATTATAAATATCAATCATTAGCTAATAGATGTTCAGAATTAAAAAATAGGGGATATATAAAAGAAATTAATGGTAGTTATTTAATCACATATAAAGGAGAAGAATTTTTAAATAGAAAAACTCGAGATATCCTTAAAAAGTTTGAATCTAATAAAACAGATAAAGATCCTAAAGATTTATTATTACTTTATGATATTCCAGAAGATAAGAGGTCAGAAAGAAATTGGTTTAGAAAAGAATTAAAAATTTTTCATTTTATAATGATTCAGAGAAGTGTTTGGGTGGGACCTTCTCCATTACCGAAAGAATTTACACAATATCTAAAGGACATTGGGCTAAAGGACACAATAAAAACATTTAAACTAGAAAGAGGATTTATTCCATCGAAATAGACTTTTAACAAGTCGAAGCTATCGCATTTGATAGGTAAGATATTAGAAGATAGATATTTATTTTACTAAAAAAGTTTTTAATTTAAAAAGTTATCCACAGTTTTGGAAGTTTTTATATTTACAAATAAAATTTTTTCTTTTATAATTTAAAAATGGAAAAATTTAAAAAAGTTTTTGCCCACGTTTTAAAAATTTTAAAGTGGGCCTTTCTAGTTTTAGTAGGATCTTTTATTATTTTAGTTATTATTAGGATTCCTCATGCAGTAAACCAACAAAAGACAGATGCTCAAATTATTAAAATTCATAATACAAAACTTACACTTCCTGATGTAATGGGGGAGCACTTGCCTCCAGACCCTGGCATAGAGGCGGACAATACCGTGCAGGGAATAGATGCAAACAATAACGGTATTCGTGACGATGTTGAGCTTGCTATATTTAAAGAATATCCAAATTCTGCAAAAACCCGCGCAGTCCTTTTGCAGTATGCACTAACGTTGCAAATGATGGCTAATCAGTCTTTTATAAATACTAACGTTGCAACTGCGATTTTTGAAAAAGATTCAGCAGATTATGATTGTATTGGTAAAATTGTTCCCATAGGCGATGGTGATCTTGAAAAAATTGATAGTTATAGAATGTTTGTTAAAAATATACAAATAAATACAAAAGAAAGGATTACTTTACAATCAAATTTTGAGAAGAATATTAGAAGTTATGAATTACAGTCTGGTTGTGATATAGATTTATCTACTTTACCAAACTAAATTATCTTAATAAAAATTTAT
>JAVHRS010000052.1:0-4709 GCA_036171755.1 Minisyncoccota bacterium | reverse complement strand
TTGTGATATAGATTTATCTACTTTACCAAACTAAATTATCTTAATAAAAATTTATATGAAGAATAGAAAACTATTTATTCTCGGCTTCTCCTTATTATTTTCTCTTTTATCCTTAACTGCTAATGCAGAGGATATGTGTTCTAAAAATGGATACACTGTGTTAACTATTAACGGAATTTTTACTAATGATAATGATGCCTTAAATAATTCTTATGCATTAAAACGTAAGTTGTTATTTCCTTTTAAAAATGAATCCATTACTGTCGACTATGTTTACAACCCCACTCATGCGAAAGGTGTCATAGATGTCATAGATACTATTGCTCAAGGATATCTAAATCAAAAGTCAGATTATGATTTAGTGGAAATGCTTAATAGCGCAAGTGCTAAAGTAAAGACAGAGAAACTCTTACTCGTTGGTCATTCACAAGGAAATTTTTATGCAAATAATTTTTATGACAAAGTCGCCGGCATGGAAGGTGGAGTACCAGAGCAATCCATTGGAGTTTATGGTGTTGCTACTCCAGCTTCGCGTGTTGCTGGTGATGGTCTATATCTAACTTCAGATACGGATAAAGTTATCGCAAAGTTAGTTGGTAATGCAAAAAAGATAATGTCTCCGAACACTCATATAAATTATTTAAACAATGAAGATATTTGGGGTCATGATTTTTATAAAATATATTTAGCTCATAATGGTGATAGAATTGTTGGAGACATCAAAGCATCTTTAGATAAATTAAAAACAAATGATATTCAATCCTCAAATACCCCTTGTCTATCTCCGGTAAAAATTTCTTTAGCTCACAAGATTACCGGTATAATGCTTGCAGTTACAGATTTTTCTTCCAATACAATTATAAATGGAGTAAAACAAACAGTAGCTCTTGCTTATAATTTATCAAAAAAAGTCGCAATAATAACAGGGGAGAATTTAGCAAATATTGCGAGTCGAGGCCTTGCCCTTGCTAATTTCTCAGGTGCGGCCGGCTCACTTTTTAGTCCAAATGAACAACCTCTTAATAATATCCAGATTAGTAGTGTTCAAACAGAGAGTACAGATATTAATATTCAAGAAAATACCAATTTAGATACCACTGTTCCTGTAATAACTGATACAAATATTGAAGAGACAGACTTGAGTCCTATTCCAACTGATATTCCACCTGTAAGTATTACGCCTGATCCTACTGTATCTTCTGGTGGAAGTAGTAATGGCGGTGGAAATAATAATAGTGGGGGTAATAGTGATGATAATCCAATAGAAGATAAGATAGATGAAAAAGTAGAGGATAAGACCGCGCCAGTCATAACTTTAAAAGGAGAAAGTTCTATGAATATTGAATTGAATATGACTTATGTTGATGACGGAGCAACTGCTCTCGATGATATAGATGGAGATATTACGGCAAATATTATTGTTGGAGGTGACACTGTAGATAATACAAAAGTTGGAATTTATACTATTACTTATACATCTACAGATAAGGCAGAGAACGTGGCGACTTTAACACGCACAGTTGAAGTAATTCAGCCTGCAATATCTCTCTCTTTTCCATATGCATCAATGCAGACTTCAGGTGATGGTGTTTATCCGAATAGTGTAAAGAGAAGTATAGAAGGATTTTTTTTCCAAGTAGTTTATACAAGTAAAGACAACACTCCTCCACCTTATAGTGTAACACTCCGAATAAAGAATTTGGAAACGGGAATTTATTTAAATGATCAAACAATGAATACAGTTAATAATAATTCTAATAGAGATTGGCCGGCTGAACTGCGAGACAGAAATTATGCAAATGGTGAACTATACAGCCTTAGTTATTATATAGATAATGAAGGCGATTATGAATATTACTTTGTAATTATTGATAAGGATTCTAATATTGTAAAACAGTTTGGAGAAAATGATAATTTGAAAATTACGGCTACTCCGGCTACAAATTATTATCCCAGCAAAGCAACTTTTGGAACAGAGAATGGTGACGGGGAAAATTGGCAAGTTTGGATTTTTGATCACTCAAATATTTATGATTGGTCCGATACCTACGTAAATAATTATCTGCACCAGCATTTTAAAATTCAAAATTATAGCGATTTTTCTAGTTGTGGCGCTATGAGATTTGATCTTTTTAGTAGTGATCCAAGGAATGGATTTGAACCTGGAGGTATTAATACAGGAGGTGTCTCTGAATATCGTCTTGAAAATGATCCACAGTGTCTTAATTTAGGCACTCTTTATGACATTGATATACAGTGGGATAGCACTGGTTATAATTATACTTATACTTTAACCTCAAATGCCTCTGTCGTGAATACAGGACATGTAAATATTACAAATATGTCGGATAATTTTTGGATAGGTTGGGGTATTTATAATATAAAAGTCTACTTGGCAGCAAGTGTTTATACTCCATTTATCGAAAGTGTTTGGGTCGGTAATCCACCTCAATTTGCAGATGGGAAAATGGGTGGAACACATGTATATCCAACTCCTTCTCCTATATACAAAGTTCCAACAGAGCCAATTAAAAGTGGCGAGAAATTAATTAATACTTTTGATTTTAATAATTTGTCACCAGTAGTTAATGGAGTAGTAGATAATACTAATCACACAGTTAGTCTAACAGTGCCCTATGGTACTAATATTTCAAACATTATTCCTTCTATTACAAATTCTCCTAAATCGGTTATTACTCCTCAAGATGGAGAAGCGAAAGATTTTACAAATAATGTTACTTATACGGTCACAGCAGAAGATGGAACGACAGAGTCTTATATTGTGACAGTTACAGTTTTACCAAATCCCAATCCAGATGATCCGGATAGTACTCCTCCAACTCTCCGAAGTTATACATTGAATAATACTCAAAGTAGTATAACTATTGATCCAGTGACTTCAAATCTTACGATTTCACTTCGGGCAAACAAAAAAGTAAATTGGCTTTCTATCAAGATTGAAAATACAATTGACCCTGATGTTTCAAAACTATATCAGTCCGATACGAAGAATTGTCGTGATGGTGAAAATTCATGTGAAAAGCTTTGGAATAAAGGGGAACTGACTGGTGATATTCCGCTAAAAAATGGAGATTACAAAATACGAGTACGTATAAAAGATACTTTTGATATAATATATGAGGAGTATTTACCTTATATTATTACAGTAATTGGTCAATCACAATAAAGTTTTACTCAAACAAAATAGACTTTTACCAAGTCGAAGCTATCGCATCAGAGAGGTAAAGAGGTTTTTTGTAATGTACGTAGATTTTTAGTTGCAAAAATGCCTCATTTGTTGTATATTCAGGGGACAAAAGACTTGAGTGTCTACCCGCCTGAAAGCGAGGTGAACCTGTTTAAAATCAGGTAATTTTATTTTTAGTAACATTAATTATATATATGGAAAGAGATTATCCACTAGAGAAAGTAAGAAATATTGGAATTATTGCTCACATCGACGCAGGTAAAACTACGACGACTGAGCGCGTGCTTTTTTATACAGGTGTGTCGCACAAAATAGGTGAAGTTCATGATGGGGAAACTACCACAGACTGGATGGAGCAGGAAAGAGAGCGAGGTATTACTATTACTTCTGCGGCTGTTACTTGTTTCTGGACTCCAACTTATGCGAATATTACTGACAAGAGTAAGAAGCATCGTTTCAACATTATCGACACCCCAGGACACATTGACTTTACAGTGGAAGTAAAGAGATCTCTTCGTGTACTCGATGGAGCTGTTGTTGTCTTCGACGGAGTTGCTGGAGTAGAACCTCAGTCTGAGACCAACTGGCGCTATGCTGACGAGGCAAGTGTTCCTCGAATTTGTTTTATAAACAAACTAGATAGAACAGGTGCATCATTCGAACATTCTTACTCAACAATTCTTGATCGTCTCACAAAGAAAGCTATTCGAATGCAAATTCCTATTGGTCTCGAAGAGAATCATGAAGGAGTTATTGATCTTCTAAAAATGAAGGCTTACTATTTTGAAGGTGAAATGGGCAACAAGGTTATTGAAAAAGAAATTCCTGAAACTTTAAAAGCTGAAGCAGAAAAATATCACGCAGAACTTATCGAAAAGATTGTTGAACAAGACGATGCAGTAATGAATGACTATTTGGAAGGAAAAATTCCTGATATTGATACTTTGAAAAGTTTGATGAGAAAGGGAGTTATTGCCAACGAAATTTTCCCAGTGTTTGCAGGATCAGCTTTGAAAAACAAAGGTGTCCAGCTAGTTCTCGATGCTGTTGTCGATTATCTTCCAAGCCCACTTGATATTTCAGCTATCGAAGGAACCAATCCTGATACAGATGAAAAAGATGTTCGTCCTGCATCTGATGAAGCACCATTCTCAGCACTTGCTTTCAAAGTTGCTACTGATCCATTTGTCGGACAAATCATTTTCTTCCGCGTTTACTCTGGTTCTCTTTCTGCCGGAAGTTATGTTTACAATCCACGTACAAGGAATAAAGAAAGAATCGGACGTATTCTTCGTATGCATGCGAACGATCGTGAAGAAGTGAAGAAAGTTTATGCAGGGGAGATCGCCGCCGCTGTTGGTCTCAAAGATACTATCACTTCCGATACACTTTGTGACGAAGAACACCCAATTGAACTTTATCGTATTATTTTCCCAGAGCCAGTTATTCAACTACGTGTTGAGCCAAAGACAAAAGCAGACCAAGAGAAGATGGGTATGGC
>JAVHRS010000051.1:0-9700 GCA_036171755.1 Minisyncoccota bacterium | reverse complement strand
CCAAGGACCTCTGTCTTATCAGGACAGCGTTCTACCACTGAACTACACACGCATATATTAAAACATTAAAATAATAATTGTACGTTATATAGAGTTTACACATTCAAACCAACAACTACACGCACAAAATCTAAAAAGAACTTTTGTATTGTATCAAAAAATCCTTTATTTTGCAAATAAAAATCCTTACTTTTTCGAGTAAGGATTTTTATTTTAAATAATAGAATTATCTACGGAAACCTCCACTTGTTGGACGCTCTTCCATAGGACGAGCTTCGTTTACTGTAAGGTTTCTTCCTTCGAAGTCCTTTCCATCAAACATTGAGATAGCTGTAGCTGCATCTGAATCGTTTTCCATTTCAACGAAACCAAAGCCTTTTGAGCGACCTGTCATCTTATCCATAATAATGGTTGCTGAAGCGACAGCTCCTGCAGCACTGAAATGAGCTTTAAGCTCATCATTGGAAGTCTTATAAGGAAGACCACCTACATACAACTTTTTTGCCATATATGACAATGTGCTTCTCATAGCGATACTTTCATATCCACTACTTGAAGAAAACTAATTTATAAATGTAATCGCGAAGCTGATTTCATTTACATACCTCAATGTCCAAAAGAATTTAGCACAACGAAGAATGAAACTAATACCAAAACATAAGCAAACTACTAGTAATAATTATAGCAGAGATACAAATAATTAGCAACTAGTGGCTAGGTTCTAGTGACTAGTAAAAATGCGTTAGGCAAGGCCTAACGCATTTTTACTAAAACCTATTCACTAAATACTAGAACCTAATCTACTTCTTCTGCATCACCTACTACACCAGCAGAAAGTGCATCTATCATTTTAGTTATATCTCCTTCCATAATTCCAGGGATATTAGACCAAGATTGGCGAATGCGGTGATCGGTGACGCGGTCTTGAGGAAAATTATAAGTGCGTATTTTCTCACTTCTATCAGCTGTACCTATTTGATTTTTGCGATTTTCAGAATATTTATTGGCTTCTCTCTCATCTTCTATCATTTGTAATTTAGAAGAAAGGATCATCATAGCTTTTTCTCGATTTCCTAACTGGCTTCTTTCTGTTGTACAACGAACATCAATACCTGTAGGTTTGTGTATTAATCTTACTGCTGTTTCCACTTTGTTCACATTCTGACCTCCAGCACCTCCACTACGTGAATATTCTATATCAAGGTCTGCAGGATTTATAATTATTTTTGTTTTTACACGAAGTGGAAGTATAGCAACTGATGCTGTAGAAGTATGAATTCTGCCATTCTTTTCTGTTGAAGGTACACGTTGAACACGGTGAACTCCTGTTTCAAAACGAAGTAGCTTATAAATATCTTTACCTTTAACTTCAAAAGATGCTTCTTTATATCCATTAGCACTACTTGTAGACTCGTGCAATATCTTCCAATTCCATTTCTTGCTCTCTGCAAATCTCTCATACATGTGCGCTAGTTCCCATGCGAAAAGTGAAGCTTCGTCTCCTCCGGCTCCAGCACGAACTTCAAGTACTATTTCATTTGGGAATTCTTCATCTTCTTTTTCACTTTTTATCATTTCTTCTATCTGGCGTTCTATAGCCTCCTTTTGGAATTTAATATTTTGAATTTCTTCTTCTGCTAAGTCGCGAAGACTCTCATCACTTGCTACCATTTCATTGACTTTCTTTTCTTCATCCAAAAGACGCTCGTATTCTAGAGCGAAGTAGCTAGTTTTATGGTCTTTCTTAAGTTGTTTTAAATCAAGATTCATATAATATTAGTATAACAAAAAATAAAAAGCCCCGAAAGAGCTTTTTATTTTATCAACAATTTATTTTTTTGCTTTTACTATTTTTCCTGATGCCGCTGCGCGCTTCTTGAAGCGGTCTACGCGTCCTGCTGTATCGAGAACTTTCTCGTTACCAGTATAGAAAGGATGACATTGACTACAAATTTCAACATTGATTTTATCCATTGTAGAACCTACAGGAAAAGTAGCTCCACATGCGCATGTGACTGCTGACTTATCATTATATTTTGGGTGTATATCTTTTTTCATATGTTCTGTGATATTATCATGATTTTACTAATCTTGCAATGGGTCAATCATAGTAGTTTGAATTTTTGTGACTCTTGCCATAACTTGTCTACCATAAGAACAAGTAGTTCCTCCAGAACCATAGTATTTACAAGCGGCTTTTATTTGAGCAGTATAACTATTACCAACACCACCAAGGTCTTTAAGGAATAAAGCTGAAGCCATAAATGCGTCTTTGGCATACCAAGGATCAGGGGTTTTTATACCTAAAGCATTTGCTACACGACCCTTAATACCTTGCCAAGTCGAAGGAATAAATTGTGCAGGACCCATAGCTCCACCCCAACTCGAACTTCCAGCAGATGCGATTGGACAAGACACAAGAGTTTTATATGGGTCTCTACCGACAGATGTAGCTATTTCGAAGAATGGCTTAATGTCTCTCGATGGCTTCATCACATTACGGAAAACTTTTCCACTCTTAGAACTTGCTCCAGCTCCGGTATTCATATTGGTAACATAACAAGATCCTTGATCAGTACCCAAATTACTTTCTTGGGTTATGATGGCTAGTATAAAGGCTGGGGTAACATTTGTAACTTTAGATGCATCATTTGCATATTCAAGAGCTTTTTCAAATGGAATAGCGGAGGCATCACGAAGATTAAAAAGCATTGATAGTATTTCAGCTCGACGTTTAGCTTTATCGTCCAATATTTTTTGATACAGAGCTTCTTTATTTTTACTAATTGATAACAATTGTTGTTTATTTTGTTCGCTTATTTCAACTGCCTTTTTTGCAGTTTCTAGTTGGACTTTTGTATCTGTTTCTTTATTTTTTACTTGTTCTAATTTAATTTTTTCATCTTCTGTTAAAGCTTTTACACCCCTTATTTCATTTACAGATGTATTAATACTTCTTTTAATAGAGGAGAAAGTATCTATATCACTATACACATCAGAAATAGAATCTTTAGAAAGGATTAATGCTAATATGGATTTCTCATCTATTTCTCTATCTTTACGAATTAATTGAGCTAAGGATTCTTGAATATCTCCTATCTTTACATTTAAAACATTAATTTTTTTATCTTTTTCTACTATTTCTCCACCAAGTTTTTTTATTAACAAATTTTTAGCCTTTATGTCTAATTGAGATTTTTTAATTTTGGTTTTAAGAACAGAAATATCCCTATCAATAGAGGCAGATTGTCCTTTTTGTTTCTCTTTTTGTTTCTCTAAAGCTGCCATTTCTTTTTGTAGTTGATCATATTCTGCTTGGAGAATAGCTCTCTCGGCTTGGGTATTTTCTAGCTGTTGATCGGCGTTTATATTTGGGACTTTATGTATAAAATTACCAAAAGCTAAGCTGAATATAAATATTAAAGAAAAAAAGTATAGAATGTATCGATTCATATCCTCTATTATAACATAAATCACCCCCAAACCTAGGTTTGGGGGTGATTTACTATACAATATAAGCTTTTATTCAGCTTTAGGAGTTTCCTTTTCTTCTACTCCTTCTTCTTCTTTTTTACCTTTCTTTTCTACTTCAATAGCATTTAGATCTATCACAACTTCCTCTACTTCTTCCTTAGCTGTAGCCACAAGAGCGGCAACTTCATCTCCATCAGTAATTAGAGTTACACCCTTAGGAAGCTTTATATCACTTACGTGAATCTGATCTTCTAAGGTTGCTATACCTGTAACATCTACAACGATATTATGTGGAAGGTCTTTAGGAAGAGCTTCAATATCAATTTCGTGTAAGACTTTTACAAGTGTACCTAGTCCATCTTTCTCAGCTTTCGCTAAGCCCGTGAATTCAAGAGGTATTGTGACTTCGACTGGTTTATTCATATCAATAGCAAGGAAATCAACGTGAATTGGATATCCTTTTATTGGATCTACTTGAACTTCGTGAATTAGAACATCGACTTTCACTGTTTTCTCTTTCTCTGTTGCTCCTGCAATATCAAGTACAATAGTACTTGTCTCACCGGCTATTTTTAATATCTTAACGAAGTCAGAGCTCAATACGGAAACGGGCTGGTTTTCCACTTGAGCGCCATAGACGACTGCTGGGATCATACCGTTATTTCGTATGAAAGCTAGCTTGTCTGTCTTACTTCGCTTTGTTGCGGTTAATGTATTCATGTTTGCGATAATAACACTAAAACCCAAATATTGCAAACCCGAATTTACAAATTATTAAATAGTTTTAGGCGGTTGTAGACGACAGCCTCGATGGCTTCGACGGCAGGCTTTAGGATTTTGTATGGGGTAACTTCGGAAGGATTTTCTGTGAGGTATTTTTGGAGAGCCTCTTTATAAGCTACGCGTATCTCTGTATTTATATGGACTATAGATATACCAGCTCTTATTGCATCTTTGAAGTCAACATCTACTATTCCTGAGCCACCGTGTAATACAAGAGGTGCACTAGAGGCTTCTTTTATTGCTTTAATTCTTTCTATATCTAATTTAGGATTACCGCCCTTAACCATACCATGTATATTCCCTACTGATGGGGCAAGAAGATTTACACCCGTTTGTTCTACAAAATATTTTGCATCTTCTGGTTTGGTCATTGTGGCCTTACTTACTCCCTCAGGAATATTATCTAAGAGTTTAGAAGATTGACCGATGAATCCAAGCTCTGCTTCTATCAAAATATCTCTACCTTCTTTCTCCCTTAACTCTTTTGCAAAGTTTACACACTTTTTAGTGAGTGCAATATTTTCTTCAAGAGGAAGTTTTACTGCATCTATGATTGCTGAATCATAGCCAGCTTCTAGTGCAGCTTTAATTGACTCAAAACTGTAGTGATGATCTGCATTTAAGAATATTGGATAATTATCTCTCTCTCTTATTATTTTTACTAAAGATGCAATTTCATCTTTACCAATGAATTCTTCTTCACCTTCTGAGACTCCAATGATAACTGGCACGTTTAATTTTTTAGATGCATTGTAAATACCATGAAGAGCTTCTATATTTGAAATATTAAAATGCCCGATGGCGACACCCTTCTCCCTCGCTTCTTTTATATATTCTCTTAAGGTTTTCATATTTATATTATATCATAATATGGTATAATATAGATATATGGATAAAGATAAACAAATCGATTTCTTGGCTATAGGAGATATAGCAACTGAGCCATTTATAAAAATTACAGAGGCAGAAGCAAGTTGTGATTTGCAAGGAGAACATTGCAAGATATGCTTCCGTTTTGGAGATAAGATACCTTATGAATCTGCAGAAATATGTCGTGCAGTTGGTAATAGTCCAAATGTGGCAGTAGGAATAAGTAAACTAGGAGTGAATACATCACTCATAGCTTATGTTGGGGATGATTTAGTGGGTAAACAGAACATTGAATCCTTAATGAAAGATGGGGTAAATATAGATCATATGAAAATCGTTCCTGGTATGGAATCAAATTACCATTTTGTTCTTTGGTATGCAAATGAAAGAACTATATTAGTGAAGCACACAGAGTTCCCTTACTTTTTTGCAGATGATGTTCCAGAAGCTAAATGGGTATATCTTTCTTCTCTTGCACCAAATTCGTTAGAATATCA
Source organism: Minisyncoccota bacterium (assembly GCA_036171755.1). Classification (GTDB taxonomy): domain Bacteria; phylum Patescibacteriota; class Minisyncoccia; order Phycocordibacterales; family UBA9973; genus UBA8515. The sequence continues at coordinate 4,076 of JAVHRS010000051.1, read as the reverse complement.
TAAAGAAATAGGAAATTATTTGGAAAAGTTTCCAAATATAAAACTTGCTTTTCAGCCTGGAACTTTTCAAATTAAGTTAGGAATAGAAATCTTGAAAGATATATATAAAAGAACTGAGATACTTTTTTGTAATCTTGTAGAAGCCAAAAGAATTCTTAATATAGAAAACATGTCTACAAATACAGAAAATGATAAAATTAAACTTTTAGAAATGTTGCATGCCTTAGGTCCTAAAATAATAGTTATGACTGATGGATTAAATGGAGCTTATTCATATGATGGAGAAGATGCTTTATTTATACCTGTGTATAGTACCGAATCTTTTGAATCAACAGGAGCTGGAGATGCTTTTGCAAGCGCTATGATTGGAGCAATTATATTAGGAAAAGATTTAAAAGAAGCATTATTATGGGGTCCTATTAATTCTATGTCTGTTGTATCACAAGTTGGTGCACAAAAAGGACTTCTTACTAGAGAAAAAATTGAAGAATATTTATCTAATACACCAGAGGAATATAAAATAAGTAAGATTAATTAAATAAATAAAAATCTGGAAGTTCAACTTCCAGATTTTTATTTATTTAAGATTTTATAGATAGATTCTATAATACTTTCAGTATCTATTTTATAATATTTAGCAAGCTCAGTTGGAGTGCCAGATTGGCCAAATTGATCTTTTACACCTATGAATTCTATTTTTGTAGGATAGAATTCACTTAAGCATTCTGCAACCGCACTTCCCATTCCACCTATTACTTGATGATCTTCAACTGTGATTATTCTCTTTGTTTCTTTTGCTAATGATATGACAGCATTTATATCCAATGGTTTAATAGTTGAAAGATTCATAACTTTTATTTTTACTCCCTCACTCTCTAATTTTTTAGCAGCTATCAAGACATTATATAAGATAGGACCTGTAGCGATTATACCTACTTGTGCTAAACCATTTTCTGGTCCAAAAACTATTTGCGCTTTGCCTATCTCAAAAGGTGTTTCTTCTGTAGTAATTATTGGAGTATCATTACGAGCTACTCTTAAATAACTTGGACTTTCTGTTTTTGCTATTACCATTGTCGCTTTTTTAGCTTCTATAGCATCACATGGTGAGATAACTACCATATTAGGTAGTACACGCATAAGAGCTATATCTTCAAGTATTTGATGACTTCCTCCATCTGGACCTACTGAAAGGCCAGCATGAGAGCCGATTATTTTTACATTTTGATTATTGTAGCAAATAGTTGTACGAATTTGTTCCCAATTTCTTCCCGGATTAAAAATAGCATAAGAAGTGATAAAAGGTATCTTACCCATAGAGGCCATTCCACTTGCGACACTAGCCATATTTTGTTCAGCAATTCCTGCTTCTATAAAACGTTTTGGAAATTTATCGGTGAAAATATTCATTTTTACTGATTCTAATAGATCAGCACAAAGTCCAACAACTTTTTCATCATCAATACCTGCGAGAAGTAATCCTTCACCAAATCCAATTCTTGTAGACTTTTTCTCCACATCAGAATTAAAAATTTTAGTATTTAGTTTTAAATTTTGATTAAGCATATTATTTTAATTTATCCCCTAAAATATTTAACTCTTTAATAGCCATTTCATATTGATCTTTATTAGGAGCAATACCGTGCCATCTATAATCATTCTCCCATTCTTTTACTCCTTTGCCTGGGATAGTATTAGCAATAATAACTGATGGCTTCCATTTTGTATTTTTGGCATGATAAATAGCGTGATTAATTTCTTTGAAGTTGTGTCCATCTATCTTTTGTATATCCCAATTAAAAGATTTCCATTTATCTTCTAAAACACTAAGAGGCATGACTTCTTCGGTTGTTCCATCTATCTGTATGAAATTACGATCAATTATGACTATTAAGTTGTCGAGTTTGTATTTAGCACCGAGCATTATTGCTTCCCAATTTTGCCCTTCATTTAATTCTCCGTCGCCAACTACGCAATATATTGTCTTATTTATACCATTATCCATTCTAGACGCTATTGCCATACCAACTGCTTGTGACAAACCTTCACCAAGAGGTCCTGAAGAAGTTTCTACTATAGGAAAAAATTCACGATGAGGATGACCTTGAAGGTGTGAACCAAATTTACGAAGAGTTTTCAATTCTTCAATTTTAAAATATCCCGCATGCGCCATAGTTGCATAAAGTACGGGACAAATATGTCCATTAGAAAGTATTAACCGATCTCTTTCTATCCAATATGGGTTCTCTGGCTTATGTTTAAGTGCATTAAAATAAAGATAGGTAAATACATCAGCCATGCCCAAAGCGCCAGCTGTATGACCAGAACCAGCTAAGTAAAGCATTTCTACTATACTCTTACGAATATCATTTGCTTTAATTGTTAAGTCTTTTATTGTTTCATCTTTAATAGTTTCCATATTACAAATTTTCTAATTCTTTCATTGTCTCTTTTACATCAAAACTTCTCATTAAAGCACTTCCAACTACCAATCTATTTGCTCCAGCTTTTACTAATCTTGGAGCTGTTTCTTCGTTGACAGATCCATCAATACTTATAATTAAATCTGGGTATTGGGATTTTAAATCTTCAATCTGATTTAAAACTCTTTCATCAAAAGATTCTCCCTGAAAACCAATATGCTCAATCCCCATACATTGTACAAAATCTATAGAATTTATAAAAGGAAAAAGTTCTTCTGTGGAGGTTGTTGTATTTATTGCTAGTCCTATTTCTAGGTTATCTCTAGTATATGGATCTATGGAGTTTATAAATTCTTTAAGCTCATCTTTATTTTCGGCTTCTAGATGGAAAATTATTCTCTTAGCTCCAAGTCTAACAAATAAATCAAATTGTTTGATAGCATCTTTAACCATTAGATCAAATTCAAAATCTAAATTTTCCCAGTATGGCATTCCCTCTTCCTCATCTAGTATTAAAGCAACACTTTCCGCATCGTCTCTATCCATTGGCCAAGATTTTGATTCAACAAATTTACCGTCACAAATATCTATTTGTACGACACGTGCTATGTTTACAGCATTTGCGATTTTTTGTCGCAAATCATTTATATTTTTAGCTAATATTGCGGGTATAACTTCGGTCATAATTACTTTTCTTCTTCTTCTTCATTAATTTTATTAATTCTTCTAATATGGCGTTCATCATTTGTAAAAGGTGTATTCATAAATAATATTATTGCATTTTTAGCTTCATCTTCTGTTATGAATCTTGCTCCAAGGGAAAGAATGTTGGCATTATTGTGTTCTCTGCCCAGCTTCACTATCTCTAAGTTACCCCCATAGAATTCTATAGCTCTTATACCGTCTATTTTATTTGCTGAGATTTGCTCGCCTTCACCACTACCCCCGATAATTATTCCAAGTGATTTACTTTCTTTAACGACAGCTTCCGCTACTGGAATTATAAAGTCAGGATAATCATCTTCGTTGTCTAGTGCAAAAGCTCCCTTGTCTACAATTTCTATATTGAGACTTTGTATATAAGCTTTTAATTTTTCTTTAAGTTCGTATCCTGCGTGGTCACTGCCAATGTATATTTTCATATAAATTATTATAACATTTTTTAAATATATAATATAATAATACTATGCTTAATTTCTATAAATATCATGGTGCTGGGAACGACTTTATAATGATAAACAACCTAGATAAGAGTATTACTTTAAATTCTGAACAGATAAAGCTATTTTGTAATAGACATTTTGGTATTGGAGCAGATGGAGTAATACTACTTGAACCTTCTACGGAGGCGGATTGTTTTATGAATTATTATAATTCTGACGGAACTTTAGCTCAAATATGTGGCAATGGAGCACGTTGTACAGCCAAATTTTATTTGAAAGAAACAGGAAAAGATATAAAAGAAATCAATCTTGAAACTCGTGCAGGTATAAAGAATATAAAAGTAAATGAAGATGAGACTTACTCAGTAGATATGGGTGCACCAATGTTTGAAAGCCCTGACTTTCCTACTAATACTTTAAAACTTGAAGGTTTTGATTTTAATTGTGTCTCTATGGGTAATCCTCACACTGTTACATTAGTAGAAGATTT
>JAVHRS010000050.1:0-9781 GCA_036171755.1 Minisyncoccota bacterium | reverse complement strand
CCCAAAGGCGTTTAAATATATTAGCAATATATCATATATTTTCTAAAATGTAAAATTTTATAATAATTTCAATATATCGTGATAGGTTATAACAACCATTAGAAGTATTAAAAGTCCGAAGCCAATCATATTTACTATATTTGAAATTTTAGGTTTAATACGTGAACCTTTAATTTTTTCAATCAATAGGAAAAGTATTCGTCCACCATCAAGAGCTGGAAATGGAAGTAAATTTATAACAGCTAAGTTCACAGAAATAAGTGCGGTAAAAGATAGTAAATATATGAATCCAAATTTCGCGGCATCACCTACTACTCCAACAATACCAACAGGTCCTGTCATTGCTGACATATCACCCTTACCAATAATGGCCTGACTAATTAGTTTATAGAAACCAACAGCCGTACTAATAGTCAAATTAGTTGTGAGTTTCAATCCTTCCAAGACAGCCTTATGTATTGGTAATTGAAGTGTTCCTATTGTATCCATAGCAATTCCAATAACAGGAACTCCATCTTTATTATTAATAGGAGTAACTTCCAGTTCTTTATTTTCTTTAGCTCTTATGAATTCTATTTTCACCTGCTCACCTTTGTGCTTTTTAATAAAAATTTGAACATTTTCTGCCACGAGATTTGATGATAAAAGTTTTGTAGAATCCTCCTTGGTTTCTAAGGCTAAAAGTTTATCTCCAATTTTGAGTCCTGCTAATTCAGCTGGACTACTTTTCACTATACTCGTCACAGTTAAGTATTTATTATTGACTATCGCTCCACCTGGTGCCATACCGACAGATGAAGGTAGTCCTGACATAAAACCAATTGAAAGTAAAAGCCATGCAACTAAAAAGTTCATTGCCACTCCGGCGACCATAACTAAAGCTTGAATATATTTAGGTTTATTAATTAAACTTCTTTCTGCTAATTTTAATTTTTCTTGAGTTTCTTCTTTATCTAAAAATCCAACTTCTAAAAGATCTGCTTCATCTATGTTTTCTCCAAAAATTTTCACATATCCACCAAAAGGTAGTGCGTTCAAATTATAAGTCGTCTCGCCTATTTTCTTTCCATAAATTTTTGGAGGGAAACCAAAAGAAAATTCATCAACTCGTATGTTATTTAATTTAGCAACAATAAAATGCCCAAATTCATGGGAGACAACAAGAACCAAAATAATAATAATAAAAATTAAAATTGACATGAAGCTATAATAGCACATTTTGATGATTTTATTTAATTATTCATCAAATCTGTTTCTTTCTTTGCAAAAATTGCTTCAAGATTTTGATTAGCTTCATCTACACATTTCTGAATATCTTCCTTTGCTCGCTTTTTATCATCTTCTGGTAAATCTTCTGTTTTATCTATTTCTATCTGTCTTTCCTGTCTGACACTTATACGAGCATCTTCTAATTTTTCTTTTAAAATTTTTACTAACTTTGAACGATTTTCTGTTGTAAGTATTGGAAAAATAGCACGAACACCATCACTATCAGACACCACTGAAAGTCCAAGATTGGCTCCACTTATAGCAGCTTCTATCCCTTTTATCTGGCTTTTATCCCATGGAGCTATGCGTAAAGTTTTAGAATCTTCAATAGAAACACTCGCAATATTCTTAATAGGCATATATGTGCCGTAACTCTCTACATTTATAGAATCTAGTATCATCGGAGTCGCCCTACCTGTATGTACAGACCCATACTCTTTCCCTAACCATTCCTCTATCTTTTTTAATTCACTTTTAAAATTTTGTGTATTGTATGCCATATACTTTTATTATAACACAAGAGCTATATGTTCTAAAATCATTTTAACCGAAGCTCCTGATGTACTTAAGAAATCACGACTACTTTTAAATTCTCCTAGAACAAATTTTAAGTCTTCATTGTTTAAATCTTTTTTCCATTTCTCATAAAGGATCCTCTCAAGTCCATTCACAAGTGAAATAGCATAATAGCGAAGCCCCCCACTATTCTCGTTATCTTTAAACTCTTTGATTATTTCGGCTACTTTATCGATTCTTACTTTTGGTGTAGCCTTAATAAATCCTTCCGCTATTTTATCTTCAAATTTATTATCACTTTGTAAATTTTTAATCAACTGCACTCTCGATAAAATTGTTCCTAACAGTAAAGATGAATCTGGTACTATTATAAAAAAGTGAGTGCCTTCTGTCGGCTCTTCTATAATCTTAAGTAACGTTTGTTCAGCTTCACGATTTATAAATTTTGCTCCAATTATACAAATTTTCTTTTTACCATCAGTAGCTTTATTCTGATGCCATTCTTTAATTCTATGTCCATCTTCAATATTAAAAGAATCATAAAGATTCAACATTACATCTGGGCTGTATTTATTTATATCTCCACGTTCTTCTAGATAAATACGCAAAAGGTAAATAATCTCCTCAGGATTACCTTCAATCACATAACTATGATACAAATCTTGTGGAAATAATAGACTGAAATTATTCATACTATTTATCTTTTACTGATAATAGTCTTCTTGTACGTATCTAGATGGTTTAATGCCTCCCCTGTACCTTTTACAACACAAAGTATAGCTTCATCAGCAACGCGAGCTTTGACTCCTGTACGTCTATAAACAAGTTCTGCTAAGTTACGGAGTTGACTTGAACCTCCAGTCATTATAATTCCATCGTCAATTATATCAGCCGACAATTCAGGTGGAGTCAGAGAAAGAACTTCTTTGATAGCTCCAATCATCATACGTAATTCTTTATCAATTGCTCTTACTATTTCATTTGTAGAAATTTGTGCTGTACGAGGAAGTCCTTGAATAAAGTCTCTACCTTTAATTGTAATTGTCAGTTCTTCTTCGAGTGGTATAGCAGCACCTATTTTGATCTTTATGGCTTCGGCTGTTCTGTCGCCAATAGCTAGATTGAAAGTCTTCTTTATATAATCAGCGATAGCTGCATCAATCTTGTTTCCGGCACATTTAACTGAAGTAGAAGTCACAATACCACCAAGTGCTATAACAGCCACGTCAGTTGTTCCTCCTCCGATATCCATGATCATATGACCCCTTGATTCATGTATTGGTATTCCTGCCCCTATAGCTGCTAAGATTGGCTCCTTCACGACGTAAGCATTTGATGCCCCGGCTTTCACTGCTGCTTCTACGACAGCACGACGCTCTGTAGAAGTAATTCCAGCTGGAACTGATACCATGACGTCCGGTTTAAATAAATTATATTTACCTAGGGTTTTCGTTATAAAATAATGTAACATTGCCTCAGTAACTCGATAATCAGCAATAACTCCATCTTTCATGGGACGATAAACGATAATATTGTCAGGGGTTTTACCTACCATGTCCTTAGCCTCGGCTCCAATAGCGAGAATAGTATTGTCTTGTTCAGAAACAGCTACAACAGAAGGCTCGTTTAAAACAACCCCTTTTCCTGGTAGATATACAAGGGTGTTCGTCGTGCCTAAATCTATACCTAATTTTTTATAAAATAATGACATATAATGTTTGTAACAAATCTACTATATCATAAAATACAAGATTTTGTGATACCATATAGATATGTATATAGTAACTGTTATTCCAATTCAAAAAGGATTTCAAAAAGAGAATTTAACATATTTCTCGCCACTAGAGATCCCTCTTGGGAGTATTGTCACCATTCCACTCCGATCAAAAACAATAGATGCAATAGTTATAAATATAGAAGACGCTCTAGATCAAAAATTTGATTTAAAAAATGCAGACTTTCAATTAAAAAAAATAGTAGGTATAAAAGGTTCATCACCCTTCTCAAGTTCATTCTTTTCTGCATGTGAAAAAATGAAAGATTATACAGTGAGCAACACTGGTACAATTATCAAGGCACTTCTACCATCTGTATTTTTAGAAAATTTAACCGCCTTATCGGCGGTCCGCCGAGAAGGCGGAAAGGAAGACGTCATAGAAAAAATTGATACAGAAATAAAAAACTTAAAACAAGAAAAATTAATCTTTCAAGCTTTGAATGCTGACCGTATGAGCTGGTATAGAACTCTCATAAGAGAAGCCTTCGCAAAAAAGGAATCTATCTTCATTTGTGTTCCGACACGTTTCGATATTGAACAATTAAAAATTGAATTTACAAAAGGCATTAATCAATATGTCTTTTCTTTCCATGGCGACTTAAGTAAAAAGACTTTAATAAATACTTATAATTCATGCATAAATGAACCTCATCCAATACTCATTATAGGCACAGGGATGTTCCTCTCTATTCCTAGGCATGATATTAAAACAATCATTATTGAACACGAAAGCTCCGATGCCTATAAACAATATGCTCGTCCATTCATAGATATCAGAGCCTTTGCAGAAATATTGTCTTCAATAGAAAAAGTAAAATTAATTTTCGGGGATACACTTCTCCGCCCCGACACTTTAGAACGACATGATCAAGGAGAGCTTGGTGAAGTATCTTCCCCATTATTCCGTTTACAAGAAGCCGAAAGACAGCTCATCGTAGATATGAAAGAAGAGGTAGATGAAAAAGGTTCAAAAACTTTCAACATTCTTGGTGAGATAACAAAGAAAATGATTTCTTATGCTATTATCCACAATGAATCTGTTTTCTTATTTACAATTCGAAAGGGTTTGGCTGGTGTCACAGTTTGCCATGATTGTGGACACACTATACTTTGCCCAAGGTGTTCTACTCCTATAGTCCTTTATGGTTCTAAACAAAGGAATGCCACTAAAATAATTAATTCTCGAATCTTTATGTGTAATAAATGTGGACATAAAGAGACAACCGAGGTAAGGTGCGAGGGATGTAATAGTTGGAATCTTACTCCACTTGGCATTGGTACTGATAGAGTATACGAAGAAGTAAAAAAGCTTTACCCTAATACAAAAATAATACAAATAGACAAAGAAACAGTCTCTACAGATAAAGAAGCACATGAAGCTATAAATGAATTCTATAAAAACCCTGGGAGTATATTAATAGGAACTGAAATCGCTTTCTCTTATATTAATACAGAAGTTACTCATAGTGCTATCGTATCTTTAGATGGACTTCTTTCTATCCCTAGTTTTAATATTACACAAAAAATTCTACATATTATAGAGAAACTACATGAAATAACTAAACGTAATCTCATAATCCAAACTAGGTCACCAGAGAATCCCATCCTTGAACACATTTTAAGTGGCAACGTTCTTCCCCTTTATCGAGAAGATTTGAAAGAACGAAAACAATTTGGTTATCCACCATTTAAGAGACTTATAAAAATAACATTTATAGGTGGAGCAAGTGATACAGAGAAGGCAAGGACATTTATCGATAAATTCCTAGGTGGCTATGAACCGCAAATATTTAGTGCCTTCGTTGGTAAAGTAAAAGGGCAATATGTAACAAATACAGTCATTAAAATAGATCCTAATCTCTGGCCTCTTCCAACAGATGATAAGAAAATAATAAGCGAACACCTTAAGGAAAACCTATATCGCCTCTCGCCCTCATTCTCTATAAATGTCGACCCAGAAGATTTGCTATAAATATAAAGGTGTGATAATATAAACCCCATATGATTACTGTAATAGAAGTAAAAAAGAATACAAACGAAAATAATATGAGTCTTATCCGCAGATTTACTCGTAAGGTTCAAGAGTCTGGAATTATCCAAAAGGTTAAAAGTAAGCGTTATAATAAAAGGACTGAATCTAAAGTTAAAACAAAGATTGCTACTCTTAAAAGAATTAATCGTAAAAAGGCACTAGAAAAATTACAAAAACTAGGTAAAGCCCCAATGGAAACCAAACGTGGACGTCGTTAATAAATAAGTTATGATAGAGACAGAATTCTGTACAATCAAAAATACCACAAAAGGCAAGCTTCCAAGCTTGCCTTTTGTCTCCATAAAAAATGCTATATTAGGAGAAAAATATGAGCTTAGTGTAGGCTTCTTAACAACCAAGAAGCAAAAAGAAATAAACCAAAAATATCGAGATATAAATAAAACCACAAATATTTTATCTTTTCCTCTCTCAAAGAAATCTGGTGAAATTATGTTTGATTTAGCAAAGGTTAAGAAGGACACACCGTTATTTAATATGAATTACCCTCAATTCTTAAAATATCTATTCATTCATGGACTCTTGCATTTGAAAGGATATGATCATAGTGCTATAATGGAAGAACAAGAAAAGAAATACATGAAAATGTTTTCTTGATCTGAAATTAAATAATGAATAAAAATAATTGGAATGTTGGAATAGATATAGGAACCTATACTACTAAGGTAATAGTAACGGGTTATAACAAGGAAAATAATTCCCCTTCTTTGATTGCGACTGGTTTTTCAAATACCGAAGGCATGAGACTTGGCTATATAACAAATGTAGATCAGGTGGCAGATAGTATTAAAAAAGCTGTAGTTATGGCTGAAAATATTTTGGGTCACAAGATTCGTAAAGCTTGCATCTCCATTGGAGGAATCAATTTAAGTTCATGTATCTCGACTGGTTCCGTTATTATTTCTCGTGCGGACCAAGAGATAACAGAACTTGATATTTCTAAAGTATTAGCAATGAGTGAAGAAGAACTCGAAATAGTAAACAAAAAAATTATACATATAATTCCTATTTCTTATAAATTAGACGGCAAAGATATTCACGGCCGTCCTCTTGGTATGCACGGCATAAAACTTGAAGTGAAAACTTTATTTGTCACTTGTTTAAAACAAAATATTGAGGATATGGTCACTGCTCTTGGCCTTGTAAACATTGAAGTTCTTGATATTGTCGCATCTCCTTTATCTTTATCTACTATTTTATTAAATACTAAACAAAAAATTGCCGGATGCGCATTGCTAGACATAGGAGCTGAAACTGTATCAATTGCTGTTTTCGAGAATAATTTATTAATATCTTTACAAATTTTCCCTATAGGAAGTATGGATATTACTAAAGACGTAGCCCTCTGTTTTAAAATAACTCTTGAAGAAGCCGAAAGCGTAAAAATGGGAAGTGTACTTGGTGGAGATTTTCCAAAGAAAAAAGTTGATGAAATAATCGAGGCTAGATTAAGTGATATTTTTGAACTAGTAGAGAATCATCTGAAACGAATTAGAAGAAACGGATTACTCCCTGCAGGAATAATCATCACAGGTGGAGGTTCTTATATCTCTCGCATAGAAGAATTGGCTCGTAAACAATTAAATCTTCCGGCAAAAGTTGGTCCAACAGATACGACAATCAATAATAAATTTAAAATAAAAGATGCATCATGGTACGGAGCTTTAGGCCTCGCATTGTCAGCACCTATTGGAACAAATAGTATAGAAAATTCTATTGGAGACAATATCAAACAAGTAAAAGGATTCTTTAAATCTATTTTTTCTCAACTCTTACCTTAATATACTTATTATTAGAAAATTAATTAAACATTACGTCAAATGTTTTCTTTTTATATATTTCTGGTATTATATATACAGTAATTTATTATTAATCAGATACAACCTTCCCCGTCTTTTTATAAGACGCTCTAGGATGCTATATATATTATGCCTAAAATAAACCCAGACATAGAATCATTTGCAAGAATTAAAGTTATCGGTATTGGAGGTTCAGGTAAAAATGCCTTAAATCACATGATAGCTTCTAAAGTAAGAGGTGTGGAATTCATTGTAATGAATACCGACACCCAGGATTTACATAACTCACTCGCTGAAAAGAAGGTCCACCTCGGCAAGAATCTAACTAAAGGTCTTGGTGCAGGGATGAATCCAGAAATAGGTCGTCGTGCTGCAGAAGAAACAAAAGCCGAAATTCAAGATGTTATCAAAGGTGCTGATATGGTCTTCATCGCTTGTGGAATGGGAGGAGGTACAGGTACAGGTGCTGCTCCTATCGTTGCTCAAGCAGCTAAGGAACAAGGAATCCTTACTGTTGCTGTAGTTACCAAGCCATTTTCTTTTGAAGGAAATCAACGTATGAGACTTGCTGAAATAGGACTTGGAGAACTTGAACGTGAAGTTGATGCAATTCTTGTAATTCCTAATGATAGACTTATCGTCATCTCAGGAAAAGATGTAGGATTCAGACAGGCTTTCGCTCTTTGTGATGAAGTATTAAAACAAGCTGTTGAAGGTATTTCTGAACTTATAACAACTCCAGGTATGATCAACGTGGACTTTGCTGATATTAAAGCTGTGATGTCAGATGCTGGATCAGCCTTGATGGGTGTAGGTATTGCTGCTGGAGATGGTAGAGCTGAGAAAGCTGCTTTAGCTGCAATTAATTCTCCACTTCTTGATCTTTCTATTTCTGGAGCAAAGGGAGTTCTATTTGCAATTTCAGGTGGAGATGATCTAACTATTCATGAAATTCAAGAAGCAGCAAAAATAATAACCGAATCTATCGATAAAGAAGCTAAAGTAATATTTGGAACTATTAGTGACGATAAGTTAAAAAAGGGTGAAATGAAAGTCACAGTCATAGCGACTGGCTTCCCTACTGATATGCCAAAGCGTTCACTATTCCAGATTCATCAAAAAGCAACTGAGACTACAGTAAATTCTTCTACTAAAGAAGAAGTTGCTGCTGCTGTTAAAGATACAGTTAAAGATAATTCATCAGACTATATAAAGAAAAATGATAAAGATAAAACGGAAAAAGAAGATGATTTATTTATTGATGATACAGATGATTGGAGTACAGTCCCTGCATTCTTGAGAAGAAATAAAAAATAAGACTCAAATTAAAATCCCAAGCAAAACTTGGGATTTTAATTTATTTAGTATAGAATATCTACTATGTATAATTTAATAATATTAGGGGGAGGACCAGCTGGAAGTGCAGCTACTGTATACTCTGTCCGTAAACAACTCAAAACCGCAATTATAACAAATGAATTTGGTGGCCAATCCATGGTATCAGAGAAGATTTTTAATTGGATAGGAACTCCTGAGATTGGGGGTATGGAGCTCGCAGAAAATTTAAAAAAACATGTTCTTTATTATAAAGGACCATATTTAGATGTTATTGATGGTGAAAAAATTGTTTCTATAACTAAAAATGACAAAATAATCACTGTAAAAGGAGAATCCGGAAAAGAATATACCTCGAAGGCCGTCTTGATAGCTACAGGTAGTGGTAGACGTAAATTGGAAGCTATAAATGCAGATTTATATGAACATAAGGGTATTACATACTGTGCCTCATGTGATGGACCTTTATACGAGGGCGCTGATGTACTTGTAGTTGGTGGAGGTAATGCTGCTTTTGAAACATCTGCTCAGCTTCTTGCTTACTGTAAGAGTGTCACCTTAATAAATAGAAGTGACAGTTTTCGTGCAGATGAAATCATAGTCCAAAAGCTCCTTCTAAATCCAAAATTCAAAGTTATTAAAAATGCAGATATTACAAGAGTAGATGGAGAACAATTTGTCTCATCTCTAACTTACACAGATAAAATAACTAATGAAGAGCACATATTAAATTCTACAGGTATATTTGTAGAAATAGGCCAGACTCCAAATATCGACTTTGTAAAAGATATAGTGAAAATTGATGAAAATAATAAAATAATAGTAGACCCTATAAATCAAGCTTCTAGTACAGAAGGTATCTGGGCAGCTGGAGACTGTAGTAATGGCCGTTATCATCAGAATAACATAGCAGTAGGAGATGCAGTCAAAGCTGTTGAAGATATTTATATTTGGATACAAAAAAATAAGTAAAGACGCAATAAAAATGTTCTCGAGCGAACCCTTACAAGGCCCTAGGGCCGAGTACGAGCAAAA
>JAVHRS010000049.1:0-9810 GCA_036171755.1 Minisyncoccota bacterium | reverse complement strand
TTGTATTTGTTTATACGATATGTGGAGATATAGAACAGGCTCGCTCTATGGGTTATTCTGCTATAGAAGAAAAGTTGGCTATTTCTATGGATTATTGGGTGATTCATTCTGTATATCCATGGCAAGGAGTTATCAGGGAGATTGATCAATATATGCTCATGTTCTCTACTCAAAAAAGTTTAAGTGAAGGATTAATGAAGCACATACAAGCAGAGCATTTGTACAAAGTTCCAATGATTGTGAGATGTAATACCGACATGTCTAATGTGCCATATTTACTTTGGATGGATGATACACTTAAAAGTGAATATAAACTTATCACAGAAATTGAATTAAACGAAAAGCATGATATAAATAGTTTGAATAAATTAAAATAATGTTATAATAATTTTATATGGAAAATATTTTAAATGTGGCTACTATAGATATTGTATTACGTCTTTTTGTTGCCTTAATGTTGGGTATGATTATAGGAACTGAGCGTGTCTGGGCTCACAAGACTGCAGGAATGCGTACTTACGCACTTGTCTCTATGGGCTCAGCTTTATTTGTAGTTATTTCAAATGAGATGATTAAATATTATGCAGGTTTTTCTGGAATGAATCCATTGATGATAGTTTCTCAAATTGTAGTAGGAATTGGATTCTTGGGAGCTGGAATTATTTTTAATAAAGATTCTAAATTAGTAGGACTTACGACAGCTACAGGACTTTGGGTATCTGCTGGTATTGGTATGGCATCTGGTTTAGGACTTTTTAATATTGCAATTATCGCAACAATTCTCACTTTATTTATCTTTATAATTTTATGGTACATAGAAGAAATGATTAAAAAGAGTAAATATTTTAAAGAAGATACAATATAAAACTATGACTTCAAACGAAATACGAAAGAAATTCCTTAAATTTTTTGAGAATCGTGGACACAAAATAATACCTAGTGCTTCTTTAATACCCGAGAATGATCCTTCGGTTCTTTTTAACACAGCTGGCATGCAGCCACTCGTACCTTATTTATTAGGCCAAAAACATCCAATGGGGGTTCGTCTCGTAGATGCCCAGAAATGTGTGAGAACTGGAGACATAGATGATGTTGGGGATAATAGGCACTGTACATTTTTTGAAATGCTTGGAAATTGGTCATTGGGAGATTATTTCAAGCCTGAAGCTATACAATGGAGTTTTGAATTTCTAACTTCAAAAGAAGAGGGTTTAAGTTTAGATATAAATAGAATTTATGTGACAGTTTTCGAAGGTGATGATAATGCACCAATGGATAATGAAGCAGCAGATATATGGAAGAAATATTTATCCGAAGATAGAATTTATTTTTTGCCCGCAAAGAATAATTGGTGGAGTGCAGGGGATAATGGTCCTTGTGGCCCTGATACAGAAATTTTCTATGATACGAATGAAATTCCATTGGGTAATATGACTCATGATGAATTTGTAAAAGCCGACGACGAAGGAAGGGTAATAGAAATATGGAATAATGTTTTTATGGAATATGAGAAGGCGGATAGAAAAGTAGTAGGCAAACTTGCCAAACACAATGTAGATACAGGTATGGGTCTTGAAAGAATTGCAATGGTTTGCCAAGGAGTTAAGACTGTATTTGATACAGATTTATTTGGAGGGGAACAAACTAGAGAAGAGAGAATTATTATAGATCATGTGAAAGCTTCTCTTTTTATGATTTCTGATGGCGTAATACCAGGAAATACTGGAAGAGGATATGTTCTTAGAAGACTTATTAGAAGAGCTTCGAGATTTTCCAAAGAACCATTATTTAAAATGATAGAAAAAATTAAAAAGATTTATGAAGGAGTTTATGATTTAGATGATAAGGGAATTATAAAAGAGGAGGAAGAAAAATTTCTTTTAACATTAGAACAAGGATTAAAAGCTTTTGAAAAAGGCGTCAATCCTTTTGATTTATTTCAAAGCTATGGATTTCCTATAGAACTTACGATTGAATTAGCAAAAGAAAAAGGAATAAATATAAATAGAGAGGATTTTAATAAGAAGTTAAAAGAACACCAAGATCTTTCTCGTACATCAAGTGCTGGTATGTTCAAGGGTGGACTTGCTGGTACAGGAGAAATGGAAACGAAGTATCATACTGCTACACATATGCTTCTTGCAGCCCTTAGGCAGATATTAGGAGAAGATATTACACAAAAAGGAAGTAATATAACTGCTGAGAGAATGAGATTTGATTTCAATTATGGAGATAAGCTTACAGAAGAACAATTAAAATCAATTGAAGATTTAGTTAATCAAAAAATTTCTGAAAATATTACTGTAGAAATGATAGAATTACCTAAAGAAGAAGCTTTAAAAATTGTAAAAATTTTATCTTTTGATTTATCTAAGTATGGAGATATTGTAAAAGTTTATAAGATTGGAGATTTTAGTGCTGAATTTTGTGGAGGACCTCATGTGGAAAATACTGGAGTATTGGGTCATTTTAAAATAATAAAAGAAGAAGCAAGTTCTCAAGGTGTTCGTAGAATTAAAGCGGTCTTGAAATAAATATTTTGATAAATTTTTTCTAAAGGGTATAATATACTCACATATGGGATTATTTACATCTAAAAAGAAAGAAAAACTAGTTGCCATTTTTGATATTGGTTCTGGAAGTGTAGGTGGAGCTCTCGTCAGTATTCCTTTTGATAAAAAAGCTTTACCTATAATTATAAAATCCACTCGCACAGACATAGTCAGTAGAAAAGAAATAGACTTTAATTTATTATTGAAGGACATGATTCTTTCTTTAGGTTTTACTTCCAAATCTTTATCTGAAAGTAGGTTGGGTGCTCCTGATGAAATCATTTGTGTATTGGCATCTCCTTGGTATATATCAGAGACAAGATTAATAAAAATGAGCAAAGAGTGTTCTTTTATTTTCACTAAAAAAGTTGTAGATGAATTACTTGCCAAAGAACTTTCTTCTCTGAATACTCTTTATAAAAATAAATATGGTGACATAAAAAGCAAACCTGAAGTTATAGAGCATCCAATAGTTGGAGTTCTCTTGAATGGATACCATGTCGATGAGCCATTAGGTAAGAAGACAAATTCTATAGAGATCAATATGATAATATCTTTAACTCCTAGGATATGTTTAGATAAAATTAAGGATACAATTTCAAAATCATTTCATTCTACTCCAATTTCCTTCTCCTCTTTTATTGTAGACTCTTATATATCTATACGTGATAAATATATGAATCAGGATTCATATTTATTACTTGATATTGGTGGTGAAGTTACAGATGTTGGGATTGTTTCCAAGGGTATTTTAAAAGACTCGATTTCTTTTCCTTATGGTAAGAAGACACTATTTAGAGATATTTGTAATAGATTAAGAATTGAACCACGTGATGCTTATGAAATCTTTTCTCTTTTTAATAAAGAAACTTTATCTGAAAAAGAGAAGAAAAAGCTTATCCCTATTTTAAAATCTATTAAAAAGTCTTGGGGGAAATCATTTAGAGAATGTATCAATACTCTTCCTCGTATGCTGACACTGCCAAATGTGATGTTTTTAACAATAGATTCTGATGTTAAGGATTGGTTTGTAAAAGTTATAAATGATGAAGAGTATATTCAATCAATGATTCCTAATAAAAAGTTTACGTTAATTACCTTAGATGGCCCAGAGTTTTTAAATATGTGTAATGTGAAAAATGGCGTTTGCGATCCATTTTTAATGATTGAATCTATAAATGTTATGAAAAAAATGGAAATGTATGATTAAAAAGAAATTAAATGATTTTAAATTAAGCAATAAACAGCCACTAAAAACAGCAGGAAAATCTATTGCTGGAAAAAGTGTTTCAGATGTCTCTATTAAGGATAGTTCTAAATATGAGTTTCTAAAAAAGAAAAAAGTAACACCTTCTTATATACAAAGAATACCACAAACTCCTATTATGCCTGGTAGTAAAAGACCATTTAATAAAACAATTCTTTTCTTTTTTATACTTTCCATTTTGGTTGGAGTTTACTATTTATTATCGAATGTATTTTTGAGAGCAGATATTACTATTACTCCTAAAACTAAAACTTTTAATATAATTAATGAGAAGTTTACTGCCTCAAAGAAAAATAATATTCCATTTGAAGTTATGATAGTTGGAGAGAGTGTTTATAAGGATGTTATTCTTACCTCTACTGTGAATGCAACTGACAAAGCAAAGGGTGAAGCTACTTTATATAATGGATATAGTAGTAAGGCCGAGAAGATTCCTACTGGATCTTTTATATCTGATGAAAAAGGAAAAACTTACAAAACGGATACGGCCGTGTTTATACCTGGGTACAAGTTAGATAAATTAAAAGTTATTATACCAGGGCAGGTAAATGTCAAAATTACAGCTTTCCTAGCTGGAGAAAGTTATAATGGTAGCCCCACATCTTTTTCTATAAATTCTTTTAAGGGTACAGCTAAATACACAAAAATATATGGCCGTTTAAAGACTCCTTTGACTGGCGGTTTGGCTGGTTTGGTTTATATTATGGATGATCAACAGAAGACAGATATTCTTTCCAATAGTTCTTTATTTAAAGGAGAGCTTCTACGTAAATTAAATGCTTCTGTTCCATCAGGTTATATATTATATCCAGATGCAGTTAATTATTCTTATAATTTCGCTGATAAAATAGTTTCTAAAACTCCTAATATGAAGCTAGAAATAAAAGCCAACCTTTCTGCTTTCTTAGTAAAAGAAAGTGATTTTTCTAATTTTGTTATTAATAAATTATTACCTGATATAACAAAAGGAGAAAGATTTGAAATAGTAGAGCCTGATTTATCCCTTCTTTCTTTTAATTTTACAAATAAAGATCAAATTATAAATAAAGAAACTGAAAGTTTTAATTTTGAATTAACTGGTAATATAATAATAAACTGGAAACCAGAAATAGGGAAATTGAAGGATTTAGTTGTAGATAAGAGTAAAGAGAAAGTTCTTTTAATTTTTAAAGAAGATTCCGGTATTTTAAAAGCTTCCGTAAATATTATTCCTTTCTGGTCTAATAAATTACCAAACAAGATTCAGAATATAAACGTTATTCTAAAATAGTTTGACGGATTATATAATTTTTGTTATGATAAGAATATATTAAATGAATCAAAAAAACGATAATAATACTGCCATAGGAATAGTAATAGAAGCCCTTCCAAACACACTTTTTCGAGTAGATATAGGTGGTGGTAAAATCATCATCAGTTATTTATCTGGGAAGATGCGTATGCATAGGATTAAGGTTTTAGTTGGAGATAGAGTTGAAGTTCTTATTGATCCATACGGTGGTAAGGGTAGAATTATTAAAAGAGGATAGTACCTCTTGCATTTTTATTTAAATAGTGTAATATAATTTGGTAATATAAAAGTTATAAATATAGGGTATACACCCTTTATTTTTCTTTCATTTAAATAGTAAAATAATATGAAAATAAAATCAGCAGTTAAAAAAATCTGTGCAAAATGCAAAATGGTAAAACGAGAGGGTCATCTTCGTGTTATTTGCTCTAATCCTAAACATAAACAAAAACAATAATTATATATGAGAATTCTCGGTATAAACATCCTTAATAATAAACATTTAGATATTGGACTTACTGCTCTATACGGTATAGGTATATCTCGTGCACGTAAAATTTTAAAAGAAGTTAATATTGATCCTAATATTAAAGCTGATGCATTAACTGTTGATGATGAGAACGCTATCCGTAAAGTTATAGAGACAATGTCTATTGAAGGATCATTAAAGCGTGAAATCGGGGCTAATATAAAAAGATTAAAAGATATTAAGTCATACCGAGGAGTCAGACATATGCGTCGCTTACCAGTCAATGGACAGAGAACAAAGACGAATTCTAGAACAATAAGGGGTAACGTAAGAAAGACAATGGCATCTGGCCGCCGTAAGGAATCTAAAACATAATTAATATCATATGGGAAAAATAAAAATTATAAATAAAGAAAAAGAAGAAAAGTCTGTAAAAGCAAATGATGTTGTTATTGCAGAAGATGTGGTCAAAGTTGCTGTAAAAGTTCCTAAGAAGAAAATAGTTGCTGGAACCTTGCACGTAGAAGCCACTTTCAATAATACAAAGGTAGTTCTTTCAGATAAAGAGGGTAATGCCATATTTTCTACTTCCGCTGGTGCATTAGGATTTAAAGGTGCAAAGAAGGGTACACCATTTGCTGCTTCTAAGGCCGGAGCTGTTGTTGGAGAAAAAGCTAAAGCTTTTGGAATAAAAGAAGTTGATGTTAAAGTTAAAGGAGTAGGTTCGGGACGAGAGCCTACAATCCGCGCATTTATGGCTTATGATATTGAAATATCAGGAGTAAAAGATGTGACCCCAGTTCCACACAATGGACCAAAACCTAAGAAGCCACGTAGAGTATAAATATTTAAAATTATGAAAATAGCAAAAAAATACAAAATAGGTAGAAGATTAGGTGCTGGAGTATTTGAAAAATGCCAGACAGCTAAATTCGTTGCTTCTGAAGCTCGCCACTTAAAGAACTCTAAAAATAAGAGACCAAAAGTTCTTTCAGGGTATGCTTTACAGTTCGTAGAGAAGCAAAAAGTTCGTTTTATGTACAACATAAGTGAAAAGCAATTCTCTAACTATGTTAAGGAGGCAGTTTATCACAAGGGAACAGTTGCTACTGAATACCTTTTTGAATTACTTGAAACAAGACTTGATAATGTTGCTTATAGACTAGGACTTGCTCATACTCGTCGTCTATCTAGACAAATGACATCTCATGGTCATATCACAGTAAATGGTAAGAAAACTACAGTTCCATCACTACACGTTAAAATGGGAGATATTATATCTGTACGTCTAGGTAGTCAGAAAAGTGTATTATTTGCTGATATGGTTAAGAAATCAAAAGAATACACAGCCCCAAATTGGCTTACTTTTAATGCTGAAACTTTGACTGGATCAATCGTTGGCAAGCCAAAGAATATAGAAGGTTTTCTTGATTTAAACACAGTGCTTGAATTTTATAGTCGTTAATATTACTAGAGTATGGTTAATTTTAATAAATAATTTTTGTTGCGGGGTTTCCTCGTAAATATCATATGTCTGATTTAAATATCATATTACCATCCAAATTATCTATCGTATCTGAAGTAGGCACAAAAGGTGTCTATGAAATTGATGGACTTTATCCTGGGTACGGACACACTCTAGGAAATTCTCTTCGCCGTATCATCCTCTCATCTCTCTCTGGTGCTGCTATTACTACTCTTAAAATTGATGGGGTAGATCATGAATTTTCTGTAATGGATGGAGTTAAGGAAGATGTTATAACAATACTGTTACATTTAAAGCAAATTCGTTTTCGTTTACTTACCGATGAGCCTCAGGTTGTAAAACTTTCAGTAAAAGGACCTAAGATAGTCACTGCTGCTGATATAAAAGTTAGTGGTCAAGTAGAAGTTCTTAATAAAGATTTATATATTGCTGAAATTACTACCAAGGATAGTTTTTCTATAGAAATGACAGTTGAAAAGGGTCTAGGTTTTGTACCAAAAGATGTTCACCAAAAGGAGAAAAATAATGTCGGAGTAATTTCTCTCGATGCTATTTTTACTCCTATTCGTCGTGTTGCTTATGAAGTTGAGAACATGCGTGTTGGAGACAAAACAAACCACAATCGCCTACGTATGACTATCGAGACAGATGGTACTCTTACTCCTCGTGAAGCCCTTGAGAAATCAATAGTAATAATGGTGGAACAATTACAAGCTATTGTTGGTTTTACTATTCTTAGTAAATCAATAGTTAAAGAAGAAGAGGCTGATAAATCAAAAAATGAATCAAATGAGGACAAAGGTGAAGGTAATGAATTTACTGATATTCTAAAAACTCGTATTGATACGTTAGAATTTTCAACTCGTACACTGAATGCTTTAACAGATGCAAATATTCGTACTATTGGAGGAATTGCTCGTAAGAAGAAGGAAGATTTATTAGAAATCGATGGTATTGGTGATAAAGGTATTCAAGAAATAAAGAAAGTTCTTGGAGAATATAAAATAACACTTAAATAATATTAATTAACTAATCATATATGAGACACGGAAATAATGTAAGAAAATTTGGAAGAGATAAGAATCAAAAACATGCCTTAATGAAAGGTCTTATGCTGGCTCTTATTGCACACGGCAAGATTGAGACTACAGAAGCGAAAGCAAAGGAACTTCGCCCTGCAATAGAGAAAATGGTTACTAAGGCAAATGTCGGTACACTTGCTTCAAAAAGATTAGTCATTTCACGTTTATATAATTTAACAGCAGAAGCAAATAAATTAATCAATACCATAGCTCCAAAGTATAAGGGTCGTGCTGGTGGATATACACGTATAACTAAGCTTCCTCGAAGACTTGGAGATGCAAGTAAGATGGCAATAATTGAATTTATATAATTTTATGACAAAAGTACACACAATTGATGCGACAGGTATTGTATTAGGACGAGTAGCAAGTGCTGCTGCAAAGGCTCTTATGGGTAAGACAGATCCTTCATATACAGCAAACCAAGTAGCTGATGTTCGAGTTTATATTAAGAATGCAGGGAAAACTAAAATGACCGAGAGAAGAATGAATGAGACTCTACATGAGACTTATTCAGGACAACCAGGAGGATTTAAAGTTAAAACAAATGCAAAAATTATAGAGAAGAAGGGATGGATTGGTCTCTATGAACTTGCAGTTTTTGGAATGTTGCCCGCAAATAAGCTTCGACCATTAATGATGAAACGTTTAACAATAACTGAATAATTTTTATGGCAGTCAAAAAAACAACAACAAAAGAATATTTTAGAGCAATCGGTCGTAGAAAGACAGCTACTGCAGTAGTTCGTTTATATAAAGCAGCAAAGACTACTTATGTAGTAAATGGTAAAGATTTTACAGAATATTTTCCTACACCTGAATTAAAGAAGATAGTTACAGGCGCATTTGAAACATCAACACCAGCTGAGAAGTTTGAAGTTGTCATCACCACAAAAGGTGGTGGATCACACGCTCAAGCTGAAGCAGTTCGCCATGGTATCTCACGTGCCCTCGTCCTCTTTGATGCTGAATTACGTTCTGTACTTAAGAAAGCTAAAATGCTTAAACGTGATCCTCGTAAAGTTGAAAGAAAGAAATTCGGTCTCAAAAAAGCTCGTAAGTCCCCACAGTGGAGTAAACGTTAATTTAATTAAAAAATCAGACTTTGAAAAAAGTCTGATTTTTTGTATACTAAGAGGATGGATGATGAAGATATAATAAAAAAAGAAGAGGAAAACCCAAAAATTAAAAAGAGTAATAATGATCTAAATGATCCTGCGGAATTGGATGATTTCGATGATTTGAAATTCGTAGATAGCACAGAAGATGGTGAAGTATTGTCTACGAAAGATATAACAAAGAAACTTCGCGAAGAAATAAAAACTTTAAGAAAAGAAAAGGAGGAGTATTTGACTGGCTGGCAGAGAGCAAAAGCAGACTATATTAATCTTCAGAAAGAGCTTGATCTGGCTCGTATAAATGTTTCAATTTACACACGCGAAAAAATGGTAGATAAGCTTCTTCCTGCTCTTGATAGTTTTGAAATGGTATTTTCAAATAAAGAACACTGGGAGAAGATAGATAAAGATTGGCAAGATGGCATCACTTCTATTTATCAGCAACTTCTCTCTGGATTAGAAAAATCAGGAATTGAAAAGATTTATGAGATAGAAGTTCCTTTTGATCCAAGTATTCATCAGTCTATAAGCGTCGTTGCGACAGA
>JAVHRS010000048.1:0-2188 GCA_036171755.1 Minisyncoccota bacterium | reverse complement strand
CCCGACTCGGTCTCCTGTCGGTTTTTTGTGCCGGACTCTTTATAGCGAGTGGAGAGCTCAGTGTAAATCCTGCTGGGAATGTGCAAATGGGAAGTATGGGAGTACAAAGTGTAATGGCTGCAGATGATACAGCAAAAAAAGATACAACAAGTGTTGTGATAAATGGATTAGCTGATCTTTCAAATATTGTCATAAAACTTCTCAGCATATTTCTCACACCACTTATAATGCTATCAGGATGGCTTTTGTCTCCCGATTGGACTTTTGGTGATATATTTTGACTCCGTCCTATTATCCATAATCTTTGGATTCTCGTTTCCAATGTCGTCTATGTTATATTTGGATTCATGCTCGTATTTGTCGCATTCGCCAATATATTTGGAGGAGAGAATGCTAAAACATATGAGATGAAAACAATGCTTCCAAAACTCGTAACAGGAATGCTCATCGTACCATTCACTTGGTTTATCGTGAATGCGGTACTCTCTGTAGCAAATGTACTTACCGCATCAGTTATCCAACTTCCTGTTTCAACTATAAATATGGCAGGTGGAGACGAAATGAAAAAATTTTTCGATCAAAATAAGATTATTCCGAAAGAGATAATATTAGATCTCACATCAAGTGGAGCAGAAAATAAACCTACTAATTGTAAAGATAATCAAGATAAATGTTATTCTATTTCCGAAGTTCTTTGAGATGCCAATGGTGGAGCTTATAACCTATTGAGTGTCTATGCCTATGGGATATTTCACGTAGACAAATATATGGATATTACTCAAAATCAGATTACTTCCAAGACTGTCGAGGCTGTTGTAGATATCGTAAAGAAACTTGGATTCGGAATTGTATTTTTTGTAGTGTTTGGAGTGCTTGTTATTGCTATAGTTTACGCACTATTTACCCGAGCTATTATGCTTTGGATGTATGCAATATTTTCTCCACTTTTCGCACTCAATTATGTATTAGGTGACAAAGCAAAGAAATTGGAAAAATTTACTATTAAAGAATTTATCTCTCTTGCACTTGTGCCAGTCTATGTATCAGCAGCACTTGCCTTTGGGCTCATGTTCTTGAGTCTTGTTATGAACAAAAGCGGATATACAAAAACTGGAATGGTTGCAAAAGTAGGAGGTCCAGAAATAACATGAAAAACAGGACAACAAACATTTCAGATTGGATGAGATAAAGGAGTAAAACTTATAACAAAATGAGATTTTAATCTCGTAGATGTCATATCAGATAGTTTTGAAACTTGACAAGGCCTAATTGGTTCGGTTATTATGTGATTCCTTGGACTTGTGGTTCTTTGGATGGCAGTTATGGCAGCTCTTGGAGCGAGTAAGATTACCGAGGCTGCAGTTGCACCGATACAAAGTATGGGAACAAAGGTTGGTGAACTCGCAAAATCAGCACCACAATATATGCCGTTACCTATTCCAGGAGCGAAATGACAAAGTATGAAATCTATGTCACAGGGAGTATGACTAATAACTAATAAATTTGAAAGTGATGCAAATACAAAAGCTCAGGAATTTTCAGCACCATTCGTTGATAAACATTATGCTGAAAATGCTAAGGGATGGGCAAATGTAAGTAGAGCTCTCAGTATAAATCCTATGGAAACTGCCAAAGCTCTTAGAGAACAACTTCATGGTAAAACATCAACAGAACTTGCTGGCAATGACATACATAGACAATGAATTAAGAAGGTTGTAGAGAAATATACAATTAAGGATGTTGACGTGAATAAACTTAGTGATCCTACTGAAATGGCAAATGCATTACTTAAAATTAATAAGTACATGAAAGAAAAGGGATTGGTAACAGAAGGTATACTTGGAGCGAGTATTACCTCAATAGATTGAGGTATAGTTATAGCGGATGCTGGATTAAAAACAATATCAGCACCGGAAAGTACTTCTACTACTACAACTCCTCCGGTAATAAAACAACCGACAATTCTACCGACAAATATTACTGTTGAGGGTATGACTCCAATATCAATAGTAACTACTAATGGAGTCAAGACAATTACACAGGCGCAATTTAAATCTATAGAAACGGCATCAGGAATGACCAAAGATGATTTAGAAACACAGCTTAAAAATAGTAATATCACAATTAAATAACCCTCTATTTCCCCAAAACAAAAATACACCTATGAAAGAATCTCTTTAAGAGACCG
>JAVHRS010000047.1:0-2231 GCA_036171755.1 Minisyncoccota bacterium | reverse complement strand
AATGTCGCTTTTCTCCCAGATAGAAATGTCGCTTTTTGAAAATTTTTAAGTCACAATACGTGATTATTAATTAATCACCAAAAAGACTTATGAATTTTAACCAAAACGGAACATTTACTATGAGTAATAGAGAAGCAAACAGAATTTCTGTTTTAAATAAATTAAAAACAAAAGAAATCAGACAAAAACAAGCATCAGAAATATTGGGGATATCAGTTAGACAGGTTCAAAGGTTAGTTAAAAATTACCATAAAATAGGAATTATTGGTTTAGTTCATGGAAATAGGGGTAGAGTTAGTAATCATAAAGTTGATCAGGTAGTAATCGATAATGTTTTAGCCATAGTTAGGGACAAATACAAAGATTTTGGTCCAACATTAGCTCATGAAAAATTATTGGAAAATAATCAAATTAATTTTAGTGTGGAAAAATTGAGATTATCTATGATTGAAACTGGTCTATGGATACAGAAGAAACGAAAAAAGATAATCATCCACCAACTCCGGGAAAGGAGAAAATGTTTGGGAGAAATGGTTCAAATTGACGGTTCACCTCATTTATGGTTTGAAGATCGAGGAGAATATTGTACCCTGTTGGTATTTATCGATGATGCCACTTCTAAATTATTATGGTTAGAATTTTGTCATTCAGAAACAACTATGGCCTACTTTAGGGCAACCAAAGGCTATTTGAAAATGTATGGTAAACCTCTTGTATTCTATTCAGACAGAGATAGTGTGTTTAAGATAAACAAGAAGGACGGAGAATACGAACCAACTCAATTTGGTAGAGCTATGGTAGAGTTATCAATTAAAAATATCTGTGCCAATTCCGCTCAAGCCAAAGGCCGAGTCGAGAGGTCAAATCAAACACTGCAAGACCGACTAGTCAAAGAATTAAGATTAAAAGGCATTAACACCATGGAAGAGGCTAACAAATTTCTCCCTGAATTTATTGAAAAATTTAATCAAAAGTTTGCCGTAGCACCAGCCATTAATTTTAATGCTCACCGACCACTAACAGAAATTGAAAACAAAAATCTAGATCAAATATTAGCTATAGTTGAGGAAAGAATCTTATCTAAAAATCTAACTTGTCAATTTGGGAATCAGTTTCTACAAGTCAAAACTGACAAATCAAGTTATGTGCTGAGAAATGCCAAAGTCAAAATTATTCTAGACACTGATGGTAATATTAAAATGGAATACCATGGAAGAAAACTAGAATTCACTATATTTAATTCCAAACAATTACCTCTACCCCAAGCAGAAATAGTTGGGAGTAAACTAATTAATGTTGAAGTTGATAAACTAAAGAGAATACCAGTTCAAACAGACTACAATAATCCATGGAGAAAATTCGTTTATGGTAAAGTTACAAATTATTAATTATTTAAAATATAGGAGTCGATTTTAGTAACCAAAACATGACATTTCTATTTTGGAGAAAAGACGACATTTCTATTTGGGGTTAACACCCCCATATTATAGGTGTAGGGGATGTGTATACTTTTCTACGTCATTGCGAACATTCGCCAAAGGCGAACGTGTGGCAATCTCGTTGGGAGCTAGAAGGACTAAATTATTTTTTTGTTTGGTAGAGACGTTATTCGTATATTTTTGGTAGAGACGCGCCAATGGTGCGTCTCTACCAGATTATTACCATACGTCTCAACCGAATTTAAACAGATCTACCAAATTTTATTTATTAAACACATCCCTACTCCAATTCTTCACATTATTTTTTATATAATATTTAGTCGTTTCTAATTGTTTTTCATCCCGAATAATTTCATCATGAAATCTAGTTTGCCAACCAAAAAACACCGTTTTAGGATTAATTAATTTGGTAACAATGGATTTATATTGGGAAATAACCTTTGGAATTGTTTGATTGGATTTTATAGCTAACTTTTGAAAATACTCATGTTTTTCTTTTGATACTGGAACAACTTTTTTGTATTTATTACTTGGATACACTTTGTTTTTTTGTTTGGTAGCGACATCATTTTTTTGATTGGTAGAGACGCACCATTGGCGCGTCTCTACCAATCCCTTATCATCCGTCTCTACCAAATTAGGTACATCTACTACCTCCATCAAAATATGCACATGATTAGGCATTACCGTATATTCTAACAATTTAACATTTACAAAATGATTTGGAATATCCACCAAACATTGATTGGCAATCATCCCCATTATTGACAAAATCATTTTATTGTCAACAAT
>JAVHRS010000046.1:0-2247 GCA_036171755.1 Minisyncoccota bacterium | reverse complement strand
AACGCTGGCTGCCCATGCGGTGATCGGCGAACTGTTCGGGCGGCAACTGCGCATTGCCGCGATTGAAGATTTGCTGGTGATGAAGCGCATCGCCAATCGTCCCAAAGACCAGATTGACATCACGGCGCTGGAAAAAATCGTGCGAGGAGAAGACCCCAATGCCTGAATTCACCCACCCGCCGCGCAAGGTCATCCCGCAGGAACTGATGCTCAGCCGTCTGGCGCAGTCCGAACAAATGCGCGAATTCTTCATCCAGATGTGGCTGCAAAATCCTGCGCTGGCAAGACAGGGCGGCAGCAAAGTACAGGAACTTTTGTCGCCCTTGCCCGAGAGCAAGATCATCACTTAACGAGCATCCGTAGGTCGGGTTAGGTCAAAGACCGTAACCCGACAAACATCCGATGTGGCGGCAAGTGGAAATGTCGGGTTACGCTACGCTCTCGTACCATTTAGGGCACCCCCCCGACCTACAGGACTCAGATTGCGGTGTAGTGTCAACGTCTGCGCGAAATATTAAGAACTTCTACAGTTTCAATTTCCATTGCGACACTAGTCGGGTAGCGTGAAAACGGAGCTTGGATGTCCGCACTTGAGAGAAAACGCTTATTAACGTGTTCGGAAAAACTTTTACTAAAAGATAATGGAAAAGGATATGGCATTGCCTTCAGTTTCTGGTCGTTGTTTGTTGAATACGCCGCATTTTTTTTTGAAACAACTAATGGTTTTCTATGTGTGGTGTTCATTTTAATTTTCCTTTAAAGGTTGGAGCAATATTGCAATGATTTATTATAAGTATCAGACGCACTTGTAAAACCTAAAGCAACAACTTGGTACAACGAAAGAATATCCGCAAGAAAATAGCCAATATCCTCGTCTTCCTGCCGGATGAAATAATCCTTCTCTATATGATCAAAACAAAGAAACCCGAAAATTGTTTTTTCAAAGTTTTCCAGTGCAAATTCTTTCCTGAACTCAGCAGAAAGACGGTTATTAATCAATGTCATAGGCACGATGAGTGTTGACTGATAGCACATCATGGGGTCTGTTTGACCTCTATCCCAATAAGTTGACCAACGTTTTCGAATTTCTTCTTCACCAATCAATGGATAATCGTCCAATACTTTACTAATTTTAAGTCGAGGATTATGTATATATTCTTTTGTAATGACATCTTTCAAAATATCATTGCATAGGTATGCTCTCTTTTGTGTTTCTACCTTATAAAAACCAGTGTTGTTATTTTTTGTGGTTTTTTTAGTCGCATTTCCATAAGTCACAGCTGTACTCCGCGCGATCGGCTGAATTGCTGGAACGCTTGCACGAAAGTCAACATAACCTTTCACGCATATTCTTGGAGAAGCCGAACTCCGTTTTTTAAAATAACTATCTACAATGAGGCCAAATGATTCAAAGAAAATAGATTCCAACTTGGTAACAATATATTCGCGAAGTTGTTCCTCTGCTTTCTTAATCTTTTCTATTTTTCCTTTTCCTTTAAACTCATTCGCTAAACGAAGTGCCTTGTGGTGTCCCGCCGTCAGGAAGAAAAACTCCAAAAGCCTCCCTTGATGGAAGCACATAATACTGCGAAGACTCTCGCTGGATAAACTGCATCTTTGCGATAAAGGCTCACTTGTCTGTAGAGTCCGAACGCCGTTGTCCACAACGTGCGTTCCTTTACTACCATTATCGTCAGTCAATCTACTTTCCTTAGCATTGTGCTGCTGGTCTAATATAGGAGCTTTTGGTTTTTCGTGATAAATAAATAGCCCAGACCACGGAAAGCCAGATACTCTTTCACATTTCTTCCAGATAAGCGGAATTGTGTTATTAGGGCATTGAAAACTGTATGCAACTAATAGCCCGGTATCTCCATATCCTAGCGGATGATCTGGGTAGATCATTTTTCCTATCCTTAGTATCTCATTAACTTCGTTTTGGTTGAATGTGTCGAATATATTGCGAGCTTCAGTATCTGGTACAACAACAAACCCGAGCTGATTAAAATTTTCGCGCGCTTTCTTGGCTATAACCATCCCGAGCACAACTATCTGTTTTGGCTCGAATTTACCTTTCAGATGCGGCCAAATATCCTTTGATATAAATTGATTTCCAGTTCCATAAGTATCGTTGAAGCATACAACGTATTGATATGTACAAGGTTGGATTAACACATCGTCAATAGTCAACATCTGTTGACCAGATATTTTTTCTAGCTTAGAGATTAGCCATGCATGCTTCACTGC
>JAVHRS010000045.1:0-2261 GCA_036171755.1 Minisyncoccota bacterium | reverse complement strand
CAACTTTTCTAAAGTTACAACTAGTCGGAGTTTCCCAAAGGTTGATGAGGCTAAAACGCAGCAGATGATTAGGGAAACAGCTTACCACATATGGGAACGGAAAGGAAAACCTTTTGGTAAAGATTGGGAGAATTGGATTCAGGCAGAAAAACAGATTTGTGCAAAATACAAGTAAAGGAGGTGATTGAAATGGCAAGGAAGAAAAAAGTTCCGGTTACGCCGGTAACGCCACAGAAGGCAGAAGTCCAACCTGCGCAGGTAACTCCTCAATCCTCGCAGAAGGATGTATCTTCTAGCAGTCAGGCTTCTTCTGAAGTAAAGCCTGCCCCTACCACGCCGCAACCATAATGGATTTTGACTAAGGGCGTAGGATAAGGATAATCCCCTTGGACTATCCTACGTCTTATTTTTAAATCTGTAGAAGAGAGGAAAGATATTTAGTATGGATGGAGCCAGTGGTCAAGATATAAAAATAAGCGAACTATTAGAAGATAAATATATAGAACTTGATCTAAAAGAAAGAGCCAAAAAAGAGGTAATCTGTAAATTAGCTGAAGTTATCGCCAAATCTGGTAGGATAAAGAACAAAAACGTGATATTGAAAGCGGTGATGGCGAGAGAGAAGTTGGGATCTACGGGTATCGGCAATGGTGTCGCCATTCCGCATGCAAAACTAAAGAGTATAAAGAAGCCGTTTCTTGTTTTCGGCAGGTCCGTAGAAGGCGTAGATTTTGATTCATTGGACGGAGAAAAAACGTTTCTATTTTTTATGCTTATTTCACCGCAAGAAGAGGTTGGAATTCATCTTAAACTTTTAGCCAGGATTTCACATGTAATAAGAGATAAATTTACCGTAGGGCGCTTGAGGAAGATAAAGATTAAAGAAGATGTCTATTCAATAATCTCAGATGTGGAGAGGTATTTTAAATAATCGTTATTTTATGGCCTTTTTAATTGTGCGGTAATCTGATGGATCCTATCACAGATAAAGAAGACGTTAAATATTACTTAGGTAGGTTTTACTTTCAAAATAAAGATTACGAAAAGGCAATTAAAGAATATGAGAAAGGGTTAATAATTAATCCCAAATCCATTATTCTGCTTTATGAAATAGGCCTTGTATATTTTAAATTAGGAAATCATAAGAAAGTCCTAAGATATTGGAGAAAGTTATTAAAAATGTATCCGCATAGCATGTTAGCGTCTAAGGTGAAGTGTAATGGTTTTCATTAGCTAAGGCTTTTTATGTTAAAATTGGCTCTTTGTTAAAATACTTTTCAAAGTATTGTTTTGCGCCATATTATCTACACTCTGACCTTGCAGGTAGTTCTTGTTTGAAGTAAAATCAGGTAAAGGAATAAACATGAGAAAAATAATAATTTTGGTTTTATTACTGGGTTTATCGGGATGCGCTTTCGTCTTTCAGAATTTTAACGAAGGCGAATATAAAAATTTGGTTTGCGGGATGCCTAAGGAAGAGGTAGTCCGAGTCTTTGGCGCGCCACAGAAGGAAAGTAAGGTGACAATAATCGGTAAAGAATATGAAGTCTGGGAATATCAGGTAAATGAACCAAGCAGAACAAAATTAAATCGAATGGGAACTTCCTCCCATAAAGTATTCTTTCTAGGCGATAAGGTAGTGCTGTGGGATAAGGATAAGGTTTACGCCCAGCCGTCATTTGAATTTATGGAGAGCCTGGCCCATGAGCAGGAAATTCCAACGGTTAAGATTTCTGAACCGGGACAGAATTTGAAGTAACAATATTCAACTGCTTTCTAAATTGCTTGCAATTTTAGGATTTGTAATAGAATATTTTGCCAGTAGCATTGTATATCCCAGAATGCCCGCCAAGTCCATTGGATATTATCCAAGTATTATTAACGTTTCTACGGAAGAAGGAGTAGCGCAATGCATAAGTTTATGATTACAACATTAATGCTGGTATGTAGCAATATATTTATGACATTTGCTTGGTATGGTCATTTAAAAAATTATAACGATAAGCCTTGGATCGTGGCGGCTATAATAAGCTGGGGTATTGCTTTATTTGAATATATTCTGCAGGTACCCGCAAATAGAATCGGCCATCAAGCGATGAGCCTAGGACAGCTAAAAATCCTGCAAGAGGTAATAACTTTATCAGTGTTCGTGCCGTTCTGCATATTTTATATGAAGGAGGGCTTAAAAAAAGATTACCTATGGGCAGCGTTGTGCATCTTGGCTGCGGCCTTCTTTATGTTTCGCGGATTATTAGTAAAGG
>JAVHRS010000044.1:0-10272 GCA_036171755.1 Minisyncoccota bacterium | reverse complement strand
TAGGGCTTCCCCGAATTCACCTCGTTTTTCAATCTACTTTTCAGTAGAAAGCTGCAAGCATTAAAACCTACAGGCGACCGCTCTACCGCTGAGCTACCACGGAATATAACATATGATTTAATCAAACCTTGAGCTACCATGGAATGATTAAACTCACTAGGTTATAGTAGCAAAAATAGACTAAAAAAGCAAAATGATGAATATTGCTAACATATGATATAATCAAAATATTATGAATGAAACAAAATTAAAAAAATCAAATGGAGGTAAAATATTCGGGGTGCATCCTGACATTATAAAATTAGGTTTCGTAAGTTTTCTCACAGATATTAGTTCGGAAGCTATTTTTTCTGTGTTCTCTATCTTTTTTACTGTAATAGTCGGAGCTTCATCTTCATTACTTGGGTTAATAGAAGGTTTTTCTGATTTTTCTGCTTCCTCTTTAGATTATTTTGCTGGCTGGTTATCGGACAAGTCAGGTAAAAGAAAACCTTTTGCTTTTATCGGATATGGTTTCTCTACATTAGCGAAAATGATGCTTTTGGTTGGCACCTCGGTAGCTGCGTTAGCTTCTTTTAGAATTATTGAACGTCTTGGAAAAAGCTTCCGTGGGTCTCCTCGGGATGCGTGGCTTAGTTCTATGGCTGAAGAAGGGAAGATGGGTTATGCATTTGGTATTCATAAAGCTATGGATAAGCTCGGGGCAGTTCTTGGTCCTTTAGTTGCATATTTTTTACTTGCTTCATTTGGTCAAGGTCTTAGTACTTTTCATCTTATTTTTATAATAGCGATAATTACTGCAGCGCTATCTGTGATAGTTCTCACAACAATGAAAGATCGTCCCGGAATTCCACATGAGAGAGAAAATATTTTTAAATCTTGGGTGACTCTTAGTAGTAATTTCAAAAGGTATCTTATACCTGCTGGTATTTTTTCTTTAGCTTATTTTAGTTTTGGTTTTTTGTTATTAAAAGCATACAACATTGGATTTGTGATCAAAGACGTAGTTTTACTTTATGCGCTTTTTAATGTTTCTTTTGTTTTGATCTCAATACCTGTTGGTAAATTAGGGGATTTAATTGGGCGCAAATATATAATTATTTTAGGTTATATTACATATATTATAATGTCCATTGGTTTCATTTTTGCAAAAACAAAATGGGAAATAATTATTTTATTTTTACTCTTTGGTATTTTTTATAGTATTGATGAAGCTCAGAGTAAAGCTTTTATCACTGATATAGAAAAAGAAAGAAGAGCTACAGCAATAGGGATGTATAATTTTGTGACAGGGTTAATTTATCTTCCAGCTTCAGTTATTGCAGGTACTCTTTGGATTTTTAACCCAACTTATGCTTTTATCTTTGCGGCTGTTGTCGCTTTTATAGCTATGGGATTTTTTGTTTATCTTAAACCTTGGAATTCTAAAGTTTAGTTTTTTATTTCTCTTTTAAGTTTTGTGAGAATTTTTTTCCAAAAAAGGGATATTCCTAATGCAATTATTATGAAGAATAGGATACTGAAATTACCAATAAGTTTATTTACTGCTTGCCAGTTATCGCCGAAAGAATAACCAATTAGGATATAGAATATTACATTAGCTAGTGAACCTAATACTTCAAAGAATAGGAATTTCTTATATGAGGCTTTACCAAGTCCACATATAAGGTTAATAGTAAGAGTAGAAATAACTTCAAAACGACTAATGAAAATGATGAAGCCTGGGTGTCTGCTAATTCCTTTTTCAATCAGGATAAAATCTTTTAAAACTAAAATCTTTTGGATAAATGAAATACGAGAAAGAAAACGTCTACCATATAGTCTTGCGAACCAATATGATGAATTATCTCCAGCTATATTGGCGATTAAAACGACGATAAATATTATGGCTATATTAAAATATCCTTGACTGGCAAACGCCGCTGAAGCGATGAGTAAAGTTCCTGCTGGTATTGGGAGAGCAAATGAAGCAAGGAAAGTAGCGATGAACAATGCCCAATATTTATAGAGTAATATATAGGGGATAATGGCCTGAACTAAAAAATCCATATTACTTATTGTTAGGATAATTTATAATAGCTTGTTTTATATTGTGCAGTAAAACTTGTGGATTAATTCTATTACGTCTGGCGTATGCCTCTATGGAAATATTAGGATATTTAGAGTTAGTAATAGCTAGAGTATTTTTCAAATATAAATGATCTAATTTAAAGATTACATTTAAATAATCGAAAGTCATCCAAACTCTGAT
Source organism: Minisyncoccota bacterium (assembly GCA_036171755.1). Taxonomy (GTDB): domain Bacteria; phylum Patescibacteriota; class Minisyncoccia; order Phycocordibacterales; family UBA9973; genus UBA8515. The sequence goes on along the minus strand of JAVHRS010000044.1, from coordinate 8,021 downwards.
GTCACTAATAGTGATAGGACGATGTAGGCGAGTAGGATGGCCTGTGATACTGTAATCGACTTCTAAATTTCCTGTTCTATATAACTGCTTAAAAGTGGAAGTAAACCATATAAGTGAAACAATAAAAAGTAATGCCAAAATGACAATCATTGTCATTTTAATAATTTTTTTTCTATGTTCTCTATTTTTTTCCATATGTTATATATTTTAGCAGATTTTTTATATAAAAACCAAATTAATGTTTTTAAAAACAGGTTTATATAATCTACTGAAAACTGATCTCACAATAACATGAGACTAGTTTTTTGTTTTTTAAATAGTAATTTCTGTCAATTTAAAGTATAATAGACTTATCTTATTAATAATAAAAAGAAATAAAATATGGCAAAAAGAGCAACAGGGCTTAAACCCCACAAAAAGTCACCAAGGTCACACAAAACGGTAAAGCGTTTAGTAGTCAAGAAAGTTATGCTTAAAAATAAGACAGACAAGAAAAAGTCCGTTCATAAACAGCCTAAATAGGGAATCTTTACTTTTCATTGATTAATACCTATAAGAGTGGTACTATTATAAGTACAAAAGCTATTATCTGAATAAGTCGATTTAGTAATTTCTATTTTGTACATTATTTATTTAAAGTCTATTAACATGAAAGGAACTATCAAAAAAATCGTTAATGATAAGCCATTTGGTTTTATCACAGTTGAAGGACAATCAAATGACGTCTTTTTCCATAAGGATAAAGTAGTAGGAGTATCATTTGAGGATCTTCGTGAAGGTGACACTGTCACATTTCAAATAGAAGAGAATGATAGAAACGGAGAAAAAAAGACAAGTGCTGTAAATGTAGAACGCGTTTAGTATTGTTTTCTCAAAAATCACCCTCTATCGGGTGTTTTTTATTTTATATTATTTTTTTTTATATATATTTATGGTATTATATAGTATATGAAAATATTTAATAAAGTTAATTATTTTTTAAATTGTATTGGTTCAAAATTTAGACACCAGCTAAGTCACTTCCCACTTGTATATGCATTTTTAGGAAGTATTGGAGTAGTTCTTATATGGAGAGGAATTTGGCATATAGCGGACAATATGAAGATGTCAGGATTATCGTCATTATCTTGGGGTATTTTTATATCTATAACCACAGGGCTATTTGTATCTTTCTTTGTAGGAGATAAAATTATAATTACAGGTATTAAAGAAGAAAAGAGAATCGATGAAAAAACTGAAGATGAAATTAAAAATGAAGAAATTTCTTTAACTGAAATTAAGAGGGATTTAAAAGAAATTAAAGAAGATATAGAAGAAATTTAATTAATTTTTGTAAAATGAATAATTTACCCATAATTTTATCATTATTCCCTTTTATATTTTTTGTTTTTTTTCTTTTAATTTATAAAACGTCATTATTGAGAGCTTCGTTAATTACTTTCATTCTTTATGTATTACTTGCAATTTTTTATTGGGGTATAATACCTGGTTTTTTATTTATATCTTTTAGTAAGGGGTTTTTCATTGCTTTTGATATTTTAATAATTATTTTTGGAGCTATCTTCTTTTTGGAAATACTGAAAGACCTTAAGGTTATCAATAACATCTCTTACTATTTAGAGCATTTGTCTCATGACTACAGAGTCCAGATAATAGTTATAGCTTGGCTTTTCGAGGCTTTTCTAGAAGGAACAGCTGGGTTTGGTACACCGGCGGCTATAGCTGTACCTCTGCTGATTGGGCTAGGTCTCACTCCCATTAGAGCTCTTATTGTTGGATTATTGGGGAATAGTACCGCTGGAGTATTTGGAGCTGCTGGAACGCCTATCACAGTTGGCTATGCTGGATTGAATGTTACATCTGTACCATATATAGCTTCACTTTTAAATGTTGTTGGAATTATTGTACCAGTATTTATGCTTTGGGCTATTACTCTCGGTAGAGAGAATAGAAAAAAGGAATTTTTTGGAGCATTACCATTTGCAATTTGGTCAGGAGTTGTGTTTGTTCTCCCTTCCATTTTATTTGCAAAATTTTGGCCAGAATTTCCTTCTATTTTAGGTTCAGCTATAGGAATAATTTTAGTTTTAATTACTACTAAACTTCATATTTTTGTTCCAAAAGAAAACTTAAGTTTGAAAAACGAGAAAGATTTGGCCAGTACTATGTCGCCCTTTAGATCTTTCTTGCCTTATATCATTCTAGTTTTATGTTTGATAATGGGTAAGATTTTCTTAGGGGAAATAGGGATAACTTTGAATCTAGGCTTCAAACATGTTTTCAATTTATTTAATCCAGGATTTGCTTTCCTCGCAGCCGGTTTCATTGTGGCAGTTATATGGAAAAGTAAGAAGACATTTTTAGTAGATTCTATCAAGGTTGGTTTTACAGAAGCTATTGGTCCATTCTTTGTGATCGTTTCTATGCTTGCAATGGTGCAAGTAATGATAAATTCTGGGGAGAATATTTCAGGATTGCCTTCTGCTGTTGCAATTATTTCTCATTTCTTTGAAACTTCTCTATTGCCATTCTTTGCACCGTTTATAGGTGCGTTCGGTGGATTTATTACTGGCAGTGTCACTGTCTCAAATATTTTATTTGGTAATTTATTTTATACTGCCTCAACTCTACTTGGTTTAAATCCACAGGCAATTTTATCTCTAGGAGTAGTTGGAGCAGCAGCTGGTAATATGATTGCCCTTGCAGATATATTGACAGCAGAAGCTGTTGTACGTGTGAAGAATCAAGAATTAGACATCTTAAGGGGAGTATTTATTCCTTGTATAACCTACTTGATTATTATTGGTTTGATAGGAATGTTACTTTTTGGTAAATAAATATTATGTATATAAAAGTTAAGGTAGAAGCAGGTGCAAAAAAAGAGAAAATAGAAAAGAAAAAGGAAAATTCTTTTGTTATTTCAGTGAAGGAGCCAGCAGAAAGAAATTTAGCAAATACCAGAATAAAAGAGATAATAGCATCTATTTATGCGATAAATGTAAAATCCGTGCGTATTATAAGTGGACATACTAGTCCTAATAAAATATTATCTATCAATATTCTCTAAAATTTGCGATAATATAAGTATTATTAATAATTTATAATTTCAAAATGAGTACAAATATAAAAGCAACAAATATGGAGTTAACGAGTGCTATAACGGACTATGTTAACAAAAAAGTAGAATCGATTAATAATTTTGTTCCATTTGGAGAAGAAGTTATTGTTTATGTGGAAGTAGGTAAGACAACGAAGCATCATAAACAAGGAGATTATTTTAAAGCTGAATTTGGGGTAACCATAAATGGAGAAAAATTTTTTACTGATTCAGAACAAAATGATTTATATAAAGCAATAGATGATGCCAAAGATGAATTAATAAAGAAAATTAAAAATAGTAAGGATAAAAGAAGCACCCTTTTTAAAAGAGGTGCGACTAGTATAAAGAAGATGATGAAGGGAATTTCTAAAAGAAATCCATTTACTTCCAAATAGTTTCTTTTTTACCTTCTCTAATAACTTTCTTTATTATAAATGAACCATTTTCATAAATAGCTTCGGTTATTTTAATTCTTTTACCATTTTGAAAAAAGAATATACCAGGCCAACCATAAAAAGCTCTGTATTTATTCCAATTTTCTTGTGCATTACCACTCAGTTCTATTTCTCCATCTTCTTTTTTTATTTTTTTACAAAAAGTTGCTTTGGTTTCATCTTGTGCTTTTTGTATAATTTCTCGATTTTGTATTTGAGGAAGAATTTCACATAAGACATTTGCACCAAGACTTATAAGAGTTTTCCTTAATCCTTCTTTAGTATCATTTATATCTATATTAATTCTTTCTTCTCTTAATATTCCACCACTATCTAGTTTATATTCCATCTGTTGTATACTTACTCCAGTTTCTTTATCACCATTTAGTAATGCTGCTTCTAATGGTGAAGCACCTCGATATTTTGGTAATAAAGAATAGTGAATATTTATAGTACCAAGTTTAGTTTTATTTATTATTTCTTCTGGAAGTATTTTCCCATATGCAACTACTATAGATAGCTCATAGTTTTCAGGTTTTGTTTCATTTATAAATTCAGGTGTTATTTTTTCTGGTTTTAGACATTTGATGTTATTTTCTTTTGCCCATAGAGCAGTAGGGGTCTCATGAATTTCTAATCCACGCCCAGATGGTTTGTCAGGAGAGGTGATTATGAGATTTGGTATATATCCTTTTTCTTTTAAAATGTCTAGCGTTTTACTTGCTACATCTGGAGTACCAAAGAATATAAATTTTAGATTTTGAGAAGACATTTATATATAATTCTTAATTATTATCTTCAAACTCATCTAGAATGGGGGCATCATGCAAATCTTTTGCTTTATCTGTGAAAAGTATTCCATCTAGATGATCTGTTTCATGTTGAAAAATATGAGCAAGTAATCCAACTCCATCCTTTACAATTTTTTTACCATTTCCATCATAAGCTTCAACAGTAGCACGAGTAGCACGACGGACTTTACCATATACAGGTCTTACAGATAGGCATCCTTCAGAAAGGAGTTTTTTATCTTTAGATATCTTTTTTAATACTGGATTAATGAAAACCAGATCTTTCCGACGGGCTTTTTTATATAGTTCACCTTCTGTAGAACCTTTACCTCGTATAAAATCTTCATCAAAAATTTTTCCAGAAATGACGAAAATACGCAAAGATACTCCTATCTGTGGAGCTGCTATAGCGACGCCATCACTTTGAGAATATAGTGCTTCACTCATATCACTGATGATTTTCTGGATTTTTGGTTTTGTGATATTAGCAATAGGAACTTCTTTGGCGATTTTTCTTAAAACCGGATCTTCATTTTGAACAATTGGAATCATATATTTATTTACTTAAGATTTTTTATATAATCAAGTAAGTTGGATAATTTTACCGTATCTTGTGATCTATTAGACATATCTCTAAAAATAACAGAATCTTCCATTGCTTCTTTTTGACCAAATATTATAGCGTAATGCATTCCAAGTTTCTCAGCAATGGCTAGCTGGGCACCTAAATTATCTTTAGATATAGATTGTGCTATTGGAATTTTACCTTTTCGAAGTATTTCAATAACATTTAATGATTTTAATTTAGCATCAAAACCAAGCTGAATAAAATATATTTTAGGCTTCTTTATTATGCGAGGCGAAAGTTTTGCAAACCAAGGTGACTCTACTACTCTATCAACTCCAATTGAAATACCGACAGATGGGACATCCTTTTTACTTCCAAGTTGCTTTGCCAAGTAGTCATAGCGTCCTCCACCGGCAATTGTTATCATTTTTCCTGTTTCTTTATCTTCTATCATTATTTCAACAACGGTTCGAGTGTAATAAGAGAGACCTCTGACAAGGCATTTATTTATATTATAAGGTATCTCCATTTTCTCAAGATATTCTAGAACTTCTTTGAAATGTTTTTGACAGTCTGCGCATAGGTGTGAGAGGGAGTCGGGAGCATTTTTATTGAGTTCGATAGTCCTTTCTTCTTTAGAGTCAAGAATTCTTAGAGGATTTGTTTTTAGTCTTTCGTGGTCTATAGCAGGAAGAAATTGAATATTTTTCTTGTAGTAAGAAATAAGTTCTCTTATATATGAGGCTCTGCATTCTTTGTCTCCAATAGAATTTATATCCACAGATAATTTTTTAGCCCCAGCTTCTTCTAATATTGTCCAAGCTGTTTTAATTACCAAAGCATCCACAATACTTTTTTCACTTCCAAGAGAATCAATATCAAATTGATAGAATTGTCTATAACGCCCTTTTTGTGGATTGTCGTGTCTAAAGCTTGGCCCATAACTATAGAAGAGGAGTGGTTGCGGTAGGGATTGCATTCCATGCTCTATGTAGCTACGCATAAGTCCAGCAGTGTGCTCAGGTCTGATAGCTAGATGATCTCCACCTTTTGTTTTAAGAGTATACATTTCTTTATCGATTATATCCGTACCTTCTCCAATAGAAGAAGTAAAAACTCCTTCTTGTTCTACTATTGGTGTGTCGATAGGTTTGAAACCATAATAGACAGAAACCTCTTGAGCCTTCTCAAAAAAACCTTGGAATTGATAGTACTCTTCATCTATTATATCTCGCATTCCTTTCAATGATAAAAATGGTTCTTTATTTGTTTTTTTCTTTGGATTATTCATTTTGTTTATTGATTATAATTTCCTGGTAGATAAGATATTGTCCTAAAAGGAATAAGTCTCAAAAATGCTTTCCCAATCATTAATTTTTGTGGCAAAATCCCCCATGTCCTAGAGTCAGAACTTCTATTCCTATTGTCTCCCATAACGAAAAATTCATTATCTTTTGTTGTATATTCTCCACCTGTAAATTCTTTCTCATTAATGTATGGTTCTACCATTTTAAATCCATCTGGATGGTCTTTGTTTGTTATTGTAATTTCTCCATTTAGAATAGTTATCTTTTCATTTGGTAGTCCAATAATTCTTTTTATAAAAAATCTTTTTGTATCTCCGGGATAACGAAAGATGACAACATCTCCTCGATGGGAACTTCCTAATATATAAGATATCTCATCAACAATAAGATATTGTCCATTATCAAACGTAGGGTACATAGACTCACCTGAAACTACGAATGGTTGTGCTATCCACATGCGTATAGGTATTACTACTGCGAGGGCGATAACTGCAAACTTAAGCAAATCCCAACCATCTTCTAAAAACTTTTTAAATTTTGATTTTTTAGGAACACTTGTATTTATATTATTTTCCATATAAGAATCATTTTATCACACAAATAGTATTGACATAATATAGTTTTATGTGGTGTATTGATATTGCGTAATTAAAATAGTTCTTTAAAAATGCCTTACAGATGGCGATGGCCCGAGTACGAGCATAAAATTCAGTAGAATTTTATTGTGTGTATTTTGAAAGAAGCTATTTTGATGAAGCAATAGATATGGTATTATAATATTATGGTATTAATAGTAGGACTGGGTAACCCGAGCGAAGAATATAAACAAACTCGCCATAATACAGGGCGAATGATTTTAGAGAACATTGCTAAGAGTAATGATTTTGGAAATTGGAAGGATAATATGAAGTTAAAATCTCTTTGTTTAAAAGGGGAAATTGGGAAAGAAAAATTTGATTTTATGTTACCTGAAACTTTTATGAACAATTCAGGAAATGCAGTTTGCCAAATTATTGATGATAAAAAGAAATTAAAAAATCTAGTAGTTGTTTATGACGATATAGATTTACCATTAGGAAGTCTTAAAATATCTTTTAACCGAAGTTCAGGAGGCCACAATGGACTTGAATCTGTTATAAAGAAGGTGAAGTCTCGTGAATTTGTCCGTATACGTATTGGAGTGTCTCCAGCGACGCCAAGTGGTAAATTAAGAAAACCAAAAGGGGAGGAGGCAGTTCTTAAATTCTTACTTGGTAATTTTAAAGAAGATGAATTAAAAGAAATAAAAAAGATTTCCAAAAAAGTTGGAGAAATAATTGAGATGGTAGCAAGTGAAGGAAAGGACAAAGCAATGACCTTGTATAATTAAATACAAAACAAAATCACCTAGAAATTTCTAGGTGATTTTGTTTTGTATTTTTATTATTCTACTTCCTTTTTTGCTGTATCATCTAGGTGAATCAAGGTCATTCTCTGATCCTTTGACTCAAATAATGTAATTTGGAAATCATAAGTTTTACCAAGTTCTAGGGTTTTCCTTAGCTTCTCTTCAGAACCGAAACTTGAATTGTGAACGAGTCCTGCTACTCCTTGTTTAATAGAAACGAGAGCACCATGCTTATTGAACTTGATGACAACTCCTGAGACGATGTCTCCTTTCTTGAGTTTATTTTCAAATTCTTTCCATGGATTTTCTTTAAGAGCTTTTATTGATAAGGAAATCTTACCATCTTTGATATCAATAATTTTAGCTTTTATTTTGTCTCCAATCTTAAACATAGTTCTTGGATCTTCTACTAGACCCCAATCAATCTCAGATAT
>JAVHRS010000043.1:0-2316 GCA_036171755.1 Minisyncoccota bacterium | reverse complement strand
GTCTGTCTTCGACCATATGAAGTTTATTATAGTAAACACTTGTTCACTTATGCAAGCGGAGATTATTATAAGTTATAGACATATTTAGGGTCTGACCCTATTTAAAAAGTAGGCGAACTTAGTTAAAGCCATTGGGGTGATTGAGAGGGAATATAAATTTGTCCAGGTAGAAAAAGATTTAGGGGAGAGATGGTTTTGCACGGAGAAAGAGGCAATTGCGGCGGGGTATATAAAAGCGGGAACGTGTAAATAATGAATACTCATTGACAAAGTCGTTAGTAAGTAGTAATATCAAACTATATGTTAACTCAAAAAGTTCAAATCACACTAACGCCGGAAGAAGTCAACGTCTTATCTTTTAAGGGAAAGACTTTAGGATATAACGTGACAAAATATATTAAATACATTGTTACCAGAGAAGCCTTTGATGCCATTGAAGATTTTCCAGAACTTGCGATGGGGTCAATTTTAGAAGAAAAAACAATTAAAGCACTCGAAGAACACAATAAAGGTAATTCAAAAAAAATGAATTCACTCGATGATTAAAAGGAAAAATGGTCGAAGATTGGAGCATTTCGGTACAGTCAGATTTGCAAATTATTTTTACTTACGTTTCAGGTGGAATCTTACTGGTTGATATTGGCAATCATAAACAGGTTTATCAATAATCAAGATAAAATGAAACTAACTAAAACACAAAGTGATAAATTGTGGGGGCAAGATGGGCCTTATTCTGAAGTACATCTAATAATAGAAACGAGAATATTAGATGATAAAGAAGCAAGAAAATTTATCATCGTCGAACAAAATATCAATCCCTTGAGCTTTGAAATAATAAAAAAGAATAGAGATAAATTCAAAAACGATATACCAATTATGCAATTACTTGAAAATGCAGAATATCGTGGTCAAAAATATGGATACGTCATATGCGCCTTTATGAAAGAATATAGAGAGTCAAAAGATCTGATAGAAGGGCAAGAGTGTGTAGATTTTTCCAAAGAAATGCTAATACGGATTCATAAATTCGTAATGAATTATTTGGGTATTTAAATAAAATAAAACAGCAGTTATAAAACTGGATTCCCTTCTTCAAGGGAATGACAAACATAAATAATACTTTAATTAATTAAAGTATTATTTATGAAGGTGATATACTTGAGTTATGTTTCTGAAATTTGACAAAGAAAAACTTTTATGACCTCTTAAAAATATTATGAAGAACGATGGAGAATGAAATCGTATGAATTTGTTCAAGCTAAAAAAGATCTTGGTGAGTAATGGGTTTTGTACGGAGAAAGAGGCAAGTGCGGCAGGGTATATCAAGGCTGGAATTTGCCCAAATTAAGAAATTGATTAGACGATCGTAGTTTTGTATGCTAAGATTTTAGTATGAGCTTAAAAAAAAGAACGACAATAAATAAAAATTTTTTTATAATCGGACTTTTTGTATTATTTTTAATTGGAATTTTATTATTTATTAATACTTCTGTTTTTCAGCAATATACTCTCAACAGTCGAGCAGCAGGTATATATATAATACCAACCCCAACCCCAACCGGTTTTCATGTTTTTTTAAGTATGGGAGAATTCCCAAATAAATCTGTATTTAATAATTTATTAGATACAAATAAATCTGTAAATTTGGTAACAAGTAGTAATTATCAAATCTGCGTTATTTTAACTGGAAAATATTCAAATCCTCAATATAATTTTTATATAGACAGGCAAAAGGTATCAGATAGAGATTGCTCCGAATATTCTTTTGAGCCTGGAAAACATGAAATAAAAGTAATTGTTCATCAGGGAAATATTGGTGAGGCAGGTCTTAATAATTTGGCTTATGACACAAAAATTGTAACCGTCAAAGATGACTCCGATATAGATTTAAAAAACAAACCAATATTAGTTAATTTTCAAATAGACCCATATGATAATCAAGGTTCATATAGCGGATTAATTTTTAACGGTTCAGGTGACAAGGTGATGATCGGCAAAAAAACACCTTATAAAATATGTATCGTCCATTCTAACAACGTTAATATTGTTGATTCATTACAGTCGTTCTCTCTAAGTGCTCCAGCAAGTTCTTCAGAAAGATCTGTTGATAGAATTAATAATAATTGCTGGAAGATTGTCTATAAAATACCAAAAACCTACAAAATAATCGGTTCATATTCTCCAAAAATTTCTGGTGTAACACAGAACATAAAATTCCCTTATACGTATTTTCAGGTTGTGGTTAAATAAAAAAATCACTCATACCACTCTTCATGAAGTGTGATTTTCCCGGTTATCGAGTCGATTATCAGATAT